>NZ_JBSSDD010000006.1:0-186151 GCF_054060415.1 Thermostichus sp. OS-CIW-32
CAGTCCATCCAAGAAAGCCGCACCCAGTCTGCCGAGGAGAACGCCGCCCGTCTGCGGGAAATCGAGGAGCTGCGTCAGTCCATCCAAGAAAGCCGTGCCGAATTTGCTGAACAAGCTGCTGCTCAGGCTCAAAGCTTGCGAGAGCTACAGCAAGTTGTCAGCGAGACCCGCTCTGACTTAGCTCACCTTGCCGAGTGGGCAGAGGAAGTGACTCAAGCTCTGGTTACCCTCACCGCCCTACAACGAGAGCACGAACGCGCCATTCAGGCCATCAACCAACGGCAGGCGGAAACGGATCAGAGGTTCAACGTTCTCCTTGAAGAAGTGCGCTATCTGATTCGCCGGCAAGGCTCTGACGGAAATCCTCCCCCCTCGTTGCCCTGAGCACTGGGATCCCTTTAAGAACTGCAAGGACAGCCCTAATCTTCATCCACTTCCCACTCCAACAGATGTGCATAAGGGGCCACCAAGTCGGGGGCGTAAAAGGCGATGGCTCGAAGGGCATGCCAGTCTTCCAAGCAGCCAAAGACGGTCGGATACTCATTGCGCTCCAACCGCTCTGCAATTGCCGCCACCTCAGCTTCGGTAAACTGGCGGGGATCCATCCCCTTGGTAGGGGCTTCCACTTTGGACTTGGATCGGGCAGACATAGGCAGCCTGAACACGCTACAAGCCGATCTTAGCCTCTTCCTTTTTGCCCGGCCGACTTTGAAAAAACTTGACACACTCCCCACCTCAATCGCTTGCTTCTTGCGCAGTTGTGAGGACGGGGCCTCAGACCCAACTTTTGGGTAAGCCAACCCCTGTTCTCCCGAAACTCTGAAAAGGGATCCCCATTCCTCCAGTTTCGTGGCAAGGTGAGGACAGATACCGCATCGGAGGCTGCTATGGAGAGCAAGATCCCCGCCCGCGATGTCCAAGTTGCCCTTATCGGCCCGTCCACGCTGGTTCTCCGCTCCCGCACCTGGGATCGCCTGAAGTTTGAGCTGGAATACGCCCGGCAACGGGGCACCACTGCCAATAGCTACCTCATCCAGGCCCGCCAAACCCTCCTCATCGATCCTCCGGGGGAATCGTTCACCAGCATCTTTTTAGAAGAGCTGGCCCAACACCAGTACCTGCAGCGGTTGGACTTTATTTTGCTCAGCCACGTCAACTTTAACCGCATTGCCACTCTCAAGGCCCTATTGCCTCTGGCTCCCTACGCGATGGTGCTCTGCTCCAAGCCGGGATCCATTACGCTGCGGGCTGCCTTTGAAGAGATGGATCCCTTGCCCCGCAGTCGCGACGAAGAGGAAGCCGCCGATCTGGGCATTTTCTACAATGGCGACCAGTCTTTCCGTTTGCGGGTCATCCGAGATGGGGATCGCCTGGATCTGGGGGAAGGGCATGAGTTGCACTTTCGCACCGTGCCCACGCCCCGCCACCCAGATGCCCTCTGTGCCTACGATCCGGCCACCGGGATCCTCTACACCGATAAGTTGTTCGGTGCCCATGTGTGCGATGAGCAGGTGTTTGACGAGCATTGGCGGCAGCTCAGCGAAGACCGTCGCTACTACTTCGACTGCTTGCACCGCAACCAATTGCCCCAGGTGAAGGCAGCCCTGGCCAAGTTGGAAGAATTTCCCGCCCAAATCTATGCCCCTGCCCACGGCCCCTTGGTGCGCCACAGCCTGCGGCGGTTGCGGTTGGACTACCACACTTGGTGCGAGGAGGATCCCGGCGAGCAGCGGGTAGCTCTTCTGTACACTTCTGCTTACGGGAATACAGGTTTGATGGCCATGGCCATAGCCCAAGGGTTGGAGCGAGCCGGCGTTAAGGTGGAGCGGATCAACTGCGAATGGGCCACTCCGGAGGAGATCGCCCAGGCTCTGGAGCGCTGCCAAGGTTTTGTTATCGGATCCCCGACCTTGGCCGGCCATCCTCCTGTGCAGATCCAAACCGCCCTTGGCATCATCCTTTCTTCAGTTCCCACCACCCGGTTAGCCGGGGTTTTCGGCTCCTACGGCTGGAGCGGAGAAGCGGTGGATCTCATCGAGAGTAAGTTGCTCAATGCCGGCTTTTCCTTGGGGTTTGAGACGATCCGCGCCAAGTTTAAGCCCACCCCTGAAATCCTGGAAGCCTGTCAAGAGGCGGGATCCCAGTTTGCTCAGGCCCTGCGCAAAGCCAAACGAGCCCGCGCCCCTCGCCAAACCAGCAGCGAAACTCAGGCGGATCGGGTTGGGCAAGCCCTGAGCCGGGTGGTGGGATCCCTGTGTGTAGTCACCGCCCTGCAAGGAGAGACCCGCCGTGGCTTTCTCACCTGGTCGGTGGCCCAGGCCAGCTTCAATCCGCCGGGGCTAACTCTATCGGTGAGCAAGGACCAAGAAGCCGAACTGCTGACCTATCCCCAGGCACCCTTTGTGCTCAACATCTTGCGGGAAGGCAAGGGCAGCAACTTGCAGCGGCACTTTCAGCGGCCCCAGCGCCCTGGAGAAGATCGGTTTGCCGGCTTGGCCACGGCCACTGCCGAAAATGGCTGCCCCATTTTGTTGGATGCCTTAGCTTACCTGGAGTGCCGTGTGAAAACTTGGATGGACTGCGGGGATCGCTACCTGGTCTATGCCGAGGTGGAACGGGGCAAGGTGCTGGATCCCACGGGGGTTACGGCCATGCGGCGGGGGTAGTGTATTGGAGAACAAAGATTTGTTGTGGAGTCAATGCTAACTGGATCCCATCGATCACCTTGAGCTGACGATCTGCTCGGCAAATTTCCGGCTCTTGTTGAGGGGCAAATATCAAAACAGAGTAATCGTCTAAATCCACCATCCACCCTAATTTGCTGCCGTGCTTTAGACAATGCAGGATATTATCGATTACACGGCTTACCCTTTGACCCGGCGAAAGAATTTCGATAATCCAGTCGGGTGCTGCGGTGAAGTCATCCTCTGGCTCGCCTGTTTCACTTAGGCGAGTTCGATCCCACGCAATTACAGCAATATCGGGAACAATGGAACGACCGGAAAAAGTGCAACGCAGTTCGGGCAGGGCAGTATAGTCGGTGGTGCTGCCGTCAACCTCAGCCACGAGGCGTTTTTGCAAAATGGAATGGCGGACTTTGGGCAGCGGTTTTTGAATGGCAACTCCATCCACGTACTCCCATGCCGGAGACTCTTCTATGTGAGGCAACTTGAGGAAGTCTTCAAGAGTGAGAGCCAAATCTAGGCGAGTTGTCATAGGTTTAGGCAAAGCCCCCCCGGATCCCTGCCAGTAATGTATCCCAAAGCGAGGGGAAGAAGTGGAATTAAAATTGCGGCAATTCGGGTAGATGTAGCGTAAAAGTCGTCCAACCAGCAGAGCTGTTGACCTCAATGGATCCCCTCAGTTGATCCACCATTTGTTTCACCAAAGCCAAGCCCAGACCGGTGCCCCCTTCTTTCCAAGGATCATGGCTGGGGATCCGGTAAAAACGATCGAAAATGCGGGTGAGTTCCTCAGCCGGGATCTCTTGGCTATTCCTGACTTGGATGCGAGTTCGGTTGGCCTCAACCCTGACTTCTAGGCGGATGGATCCCTGGCCGGGGGTGTATTTCACCGCGTTGTGCAGGAGCTCCCGCAGGATGCGTCCCAACAGCAAGGGATCCGTCGTGAGGGTGCTCTCCAGAGGGACACTGGCTTGAAAGGTTTGCCCTTTGGCGCGGGCCTGCTCTTCGGCAATGGCTAACAGATCCCCTAGCAGCTCCCGCCAGGTGAGGGTTTGCACACTTAGAGCGTAGGTCCCGGACTGCAACCGCTGCAGATCCAACAGGTCGTTGATGAGCTCGATTTCCCGCTGGCATTCTCGCTCTGCAATGGCTAAGTATTGAGCTCGTTTCTCCCCAGTGGGAGCCATCTGCAACATTTTCAGGGCCATTTTCATGCTGGCTAGAGGAGTGCGCAACTCGTGGCTGACGGTGCTGATAAAGTCATCTTTGAGGCGGTTAAGGCGCTCCAGGGCTTGCACCTGCTCTTGGGCAGCTCGGAATAGGCGCGCCTGCCTTAGGCCGATAGCACATTGATTGGCCACTTGAGCTACGAGATTCATTTCCTGCTCATCAAAACTTTCCTCGCTGCTGCGAAAAACCCACAGATCCCCCAAGACTTGCTCCCCATCCCGCAGAGGGCAGACCAAGACTGATCCTTGGCGGGGGTCGTCAGGAAGTAAACAAAATATGCAGGGCTCTCCTCGCAACAACTGGGCGTAGAGATCTGGATATTGGGCAAAGGGAATACAAGTATGCAAGGCCGACCCCAAGCGAGGACAATACTCGTAGCTGATGGCGGAAAGGGTGAGATCGGCGTTGTAAAGGCCAATATCGCAGCCATCTGCATTTAGGTTTTCTCCCAGCTCGCGCAGAGCGGTGTTGAGAATTTCAGCTTCATCCAGAGAGTCGCGCACCCGGTCAGTGATGCGTTTCAGCAGGGCCTCAAATTGCAGGGATCGCTGCAACTCAGAGGTGCGTTGCCGAACCTTTTCTTCCAAGGTTTGATTGAGGGCTTGCAGTTGTTCATATAACTGGGCCTGTTGCAACGCGATGGCTAATTGATCGCTCAGCTCTTGTAAAAGCCGGATTTCCCACTCTTGCCAAGGGCGGCTGGATTGGCAGTGCTGTGCCACCAGAAGGCCCCAGAGATCCTCTCCCCGCCGAATTGGGATCACCAAGTTGGCTTGGGCTTGGAAAGACTCCAGCAACTCCCGATAGCAAGGATCCAAATCGGCTATTGCTACATCCCCCACTGCCTGGACAAAGCCCTCTTGGTACTTGCGATAGCACGGATCCCTTTGGAAATACTCATCCCACACGTAGCGGCCCAGGTGGCTGGGCCAGGGATCCGCCACCGACTCAGCAGCTACAAACCCCCCTACACCTTCCTGCAACTGATAGATCATCACCCGATCTACCTGGAGAAACTCTCGCACTTCCGCAA
Organism: Thermostichus sp. OS-CIW-32; assembly: GCF_054060415.1. Taxonomy (NCBI): domain Bacteria; kingdom Bacillati; phylum Cyanobacteriota; class Cyanophyceae; order Thermostichales; family Thermostichaceae; genus Thermostichus; species Thermostichus sp. OS-CIW-32. The sequence goes on from NZ_JBSSDD010000006.1 coordinate 4,948, forward strand.
CCGTTGTTTCCAAGAGGGTTTGCAAGTCCAAAGCTTGGCGGATCCGCCGCAATAAGGCCCCCAACAGTCGCTCCCGCTCTGCCTCTTGCCGAAGCACTTCTTGAGCTTCTTTGAGGGGGGTGATGTCCACAACAACACCGCAAACGGCATAGGGATCCCCTTGCTGATCCCGCAGGGCAAATTTGGTGACCCACCTCGATATTTCTCGACCGTTACGAGAAACGACACTCTCACAGCTAATCGGATCAGGGGACTGGATAGCCCTTTGATCTTGCTCTCGAAACTTGAGGGCATCTTCTGGCGGAAAGAGTTCGGCATCGGTTTTGCCGAGGATCTCTTCCTGGTTACACCCTTGCTGCAAATAGGCAGTGTTTACCTGTAAGTAGCGCCCCTCCAAATCTTTGAGAAAGATGGGAAAAGGGATCCCGTCCAGAATGGCCCTAAGCCGGGCTTCACTTTCTTGTAGAGCCAGCTCTGCTTCTTTCTGCTCCGTAATATCTTCGGTAATGCCTGCGATGTGAACGACTTCCTGCTGCTCGTTCAAGACAGGGTAACAAGAGGTACGCAACCAGCGCAGCCTGCCATCTGGGTGGAAAATCCGATAGGTAACTGACATTTTGCCTTGGGTGGCAAGAGACAGGGTTTCCATCACTCTTGGCAGATCCTCTGGGTGGATCCTTTCCTTCCACAGATCCGGCTGGCGATAAAGCTCCTCTGGTGTATATCCGAAAATCTGTTCACAACGAGGACTTTTGTAAAGAGCGCGGCTAAAGTCTGCCGACTGTAGGAAGAAAGTCACCGGTACAGCCTCTGCAATTTCCCGAAAGCGGGCCTCGCTCTCTCGCAGGGCCAGTTCCACCTGCTTTTGTTGGGTAATGTCGCGGGTGCTGGCAACCATCCCCTGAACCAAAGGATCATCCAAGAGATTGGTGCAGAGGCTCTCCAGCCACACCCAATGGCCGTCGGCATGTTGCATCCGATAGACAAAGCAGAGAGTCTGGCCGGGCTGGGACAGGAGTTGCTCGTAGGCAGACGCGATGGCCTCGCGGTCTTCGGGATGAACCAGCTCCAGGGGTTGAGGCTCTCCTGGCTGGGGGGTAAGACCTAGAATCTTCTCCGCCACCGGGGGATTAAGGCAATACAGCCGGCCCTGGGCATCAACCCGGTGCAAGATGTCGTGGCTGTTGTTGATAAAGGCGCGAAAGCGTTCTTGTTGATCTGTTAGCTCTCGTTGCAGGCGCTTTTGTTCGGTGATATCTAGGACAATGCCGAGAAGTCCCAAACCTTTAGACTGATCCTGAAGCTTTACGGCCAGGCGATAAGTATAGCGCTCCTGACCTTGAATCATTTCCTTACCTTCGAATTGGCAAAACCCTTGCCGCTCTACGTCGGATAGAACTTGAGAGGTGTACTCCAGCCAGTGAGGATATTCTCGAGCTGCCTCCTCCAGAGAAGTACCCAGCAGATCGCCAAACCAGGCGCGGTCAGTGGCATTTTGCAAAATTAGCACTCCCTGGGGATCCCTGGCCCACACCGCCAATGGCAGGGCATCCAACAAGGTGCGCAGTTGGGCCTCCCGCAGCCGCAGGTTTTCTTCCAACTGTTTCTTCTCGGTAATGTCTCGGCCCACCCCGCGAATGAACTGCAAGCGGCCCCGCCGGTCAAAAATGCCTTGGTTGATCCACTCAAACCACCGCACCTGCCCCGCTGCATCCGCCACTCTGCTAATCCGGGTAAAGGTGGGCTGCTGAGGGGTAAGGTGGGCTATCTTTTGCTGCGCCTGCTCCTGCTCTTCTGCCAGCAGCACGTCGATCCAGCGCCTGCCCCGCCAATCCCCCAAGATTTTCTGGCAAGCTTCGTTACATTCCACCACCGTCGTATCTGCACGCGCCAGCATGATGACATCGGGAAAACCCACCTGATCCCGCTGCAGCCAGCGCCTTTGCCAGTACATCACCACGGCCAGTGAGGATCCCCAAAGGAGCAGCCAAAGCCATCCGGGCAGAGTGTTCCAGTTGAGTAAGGTAAGCAGGTTGACCAGATCCCAGGAGGCGCTCATGAAGGTTGTCGATTAAGTTAAGTTTAGAAAGTGTCAAGGAGTACACTGGAGTACACTGCTTTTCGGTAGTATTTCTAGCCCAGGATCAAGCACTGTGCCAACAATTCCCCCTCTCCCCGAAAAGGAGAGCAAAGTTTGAGTCTACTGGAACGGTGGGGCAGTATCCTCGAAAAGGGGGCTTTCAGGGTGAAGAGTTGTTTCTTAGGTTTCCTGAGTGTTCGGATAGATAGTTCTGAATCCAGCGCACCAGCCGCTGAGAGAGCACGAAAGCTTCTGGTTCGTCCCCTTTGATGCCGACTTGGCTGCTAAAGCAGGCGATGACCTCCTCGTTCAGCTCCGGTTTAGAAGGATCGCTGTGAAACTGCAGCCGCACTTGGCTTTGGACCTGAAAACTCTCTTGAGCTTGGTTATCCAAAACTTCCTGACCCACTCGATGCAGCCGCACTCCTTGCAACTGAGCCAAGGGATAGGAAAACACCTGCTGCCGCCAAAAGCCCCAAGGGCCACCCAGCCGGGTCAAGGTCACCCGTTGGCTTTGGCAATCTAGATTCAGGATCTGCCCCAACCCCCAAGGGATCCCAGCCCACAGGCCCATCCCCACAGCCACCAAACCCAACAGCGGCGAACGAGCCCACAGTTGGGATCCCACAATCAGCAGCACCAAGCCTGCTGCCGCCCGCCAAGCCAGTTGCTGGGAAGTGAACCGTTGTAGGGCAATGCGCAGCCGTTTGGGATTGCGCTCCAGAACCTGCGGATAAACCAATGCCATGAAATGGGATCCCACTGCTTAGGCTAGCTTAACAGGGGTTGCTTTTCCCTAGGCGCTGAAGGCATCTTATCCGTACATTGCGTTGGTGAAAAACTACAACTCCGGCTCGGCAAAAAACTCTGATAAATCCAGCGCAAATCCAGGGATCACCTCTCCACCTTCCAGGATGTCGCCGGGTTTCTTCAATGCTTCAGGCTCAGGCCGGCGATAGACCAGAACGTATTTCTCTTCAGGATGAATGATCCAGACCAGCCGGGATCCATTCTCGAAATACTCAACAACCTTGTCGTGGATCTCTCCAATGGTGTTGGCATCCGAGAGAACTTCTACAGCCAAGTCTGGGGATCCCTCAATATAACCCCTTGGGATCCCGCCCAGAGATTGCAGTCGTTCTTTGGAAAAAAAAGAACAATCCGGAGAGCGGCGATTACCGGATTTCATTTTGAAGGAAGTATCGGAATCGAAGGTAAATCCAATCCTTTGACTGCGAACGTAGGAGCCCAGAATGATATGAATCAAACTTACGTAGTACCCATGCTTTGCACCTGCCGAGCCCACAGTAACCAGTTCTCCATTCACAACCTCATAGCGATTGCCATCCTCCGGTAAAGCCATAAACTCTTCGTCAGTCCAAATTTTTCGAGAAGCTGCCGGAGAACTATCAGCAGGTGCCTCAGCCAATTTTTCTCTTTCCAAAACCTCGACCATCATGACCTCCGCAATGAAAAACGGCTAAACCAACCAAGGGAGCCGGTCTGGGGTCAACACATCCTGAAGAGCGATCTGCACGCCCGGTAAGAAGTCAGCAAGCTGCCCTGAGGGATCCCCTTATTTAGGATCCACCAGGGATCCCATGAACAACACGGTTTGGGCCGCTGGGTTGCCGCCGGATCCGGAGGCCACAATGGCAAACCAGAAGGGCCGATCTGCCACAAATTGAAATGGCTCTTGCCGGTCGACAGCAGTCCGGGAGACGATCACCCCAGTAGCGGCTGCCGCCTCGGATCCCTCTTCGTTCACTTCAATTGCTGCTTTGTGCAGGACTTTGCTGATCCGCGCTGGCTCTGGGGTCATCTGGCTGAAGTCGGCTCGGTTGGAAAAGGCAATCCCCAGGCCCAACTGCTGCAGAACGGAAGTGAGATCCGTTTCATAAGCCAATTCAAATCTCGGGATCCGCACCGAACCTGCACGGGGGCGCAGGGATCCCGTCCATTCTTGCCAAGTTTCCGGGCTCAGCTCTGCCCGCAGCGACTCCAGCTTCACTCCCTTCTTGGGCAGCAGGATCAGCATTTCCAGTTCTCCTTCCCCGTAGGGCAGGCTCACCACCTGCAACTGCTCGGTTTCCAGGTAGTCGTAACGACCTGATTGAACCATCATGGGTACTCGGACGCGGCGGCCATCCAACCGAGTAAAGGGCTGAATTTGGGTGCGCTCCGGATCGAAGGGCTGAGTCCACTCGCCTTTGAAGTAGATGGCATTGAGCAAAACCATCAAATCCTCGCGGCTGAGGCGATCCACAATGCGGTTGATCTTGCCCTGGGTGCGCTCGGCCACCCAGCCGTTGATCTGGTTCACCGTTTGCCGGGATCCCAAATTCACCCGATTCACCACCGCTTGGTAGTAGGTGGCTAAAGCCTGCAAAAACTGGGGCTGTAAGGTGAGGGTTTGATCCACCCAGAGGCCGTTGGCCATTTGCACCTGGACTGGCCCTCCTGCCGGGGATCCCTCCGCCAGCCAGCCCACCATTTGGGCATTGCTCCAGTTCAACTCATTGAGGGAAAGGTCCTGTGCCTCCAGCACCTCGGCCATTGCCGTTTGGGTCTCCCCAGAGGCGCCGTTGTAGAGCATGCTCAGGGCCAGGCGGATGCTCAAGGGGGAGAAAAAGAGGTTCTCTTGGGGCTGCTGACGGAGCAGGTGATCAAACAGTTTCAGCGCAAAGCGGCTTTGGGCTTGTTGGGCCACGGTCTTTTCCCCATACCCTTCCCCATAGGTCACCGTTGGCTCAAAGGGAATCCGCACCGGGGTTTCCTGTGAACGGGATCCCATCCCGTGAGTGGGCCAGAGGCCCAGGCTCAGTAAACCCAGCAGAGCCAGAAGAGGGATCCGGCTCACCAAGGATCGATTAAACAGGTCTTTCATAGGGCTCTCCTGGCAGAGTCTATGGCTATGCTATCGGGTCGGTTGTGGACTTCCCTTGCCCAGGGCCGCCATTCCGGCTGCGCTCAAGGGGGAAAAGCACAGGCAGCTTCCGGCAAGCAAGAATTGGCAAGGCCCTCCCAGGGGGGAACTTTCTGCATCCGGTTGGCCAAGTCGCGGCAGCAGCGTCCGGCGCGATAGGATGAAGCCTGCACAGGAGAGCGCCACATGGTTCTGTTCACGATACACGTTCCAAAAGGGTGCAGAGTCGCCTTGGGCCTGGCTCTACTGCTCCTGGGATCCGGCTTGGGGTGTACTGCTGCCACGGAGAGATCTCCCGCCTCACAAACTCAGGTAACCGAAGCCATCTCTCCATCCCCCCCAGCCATAGGGCAGCCCCAGCAACTGCCGGTTGAAGCGGAAGTCACCCTTGCCGGCCAACGCTTTGAGTTAGAGGTGGCCCGCACGCCTGAGCAGCAGCGCTTGGGCCTGATGTTTCGCACCGACTTGCCGCCGGATCGGGGCATGTGGTTTCCCTTTGATCCGCCCCAGCCAGCTTCTTTTTGGATGTTCAACACTCTGATTAACCTGGACATCATTTTCCTTCACCAAGGCAAGGTGGTGTACATTGCCGCCGATGTGCCCGGCTGCCCCGCCCGACCCTGCCCCACCTATGGGCCGCCTCCTTCCCAGTTGGTGGACGGTGTGCTGGAGTTCCGCGGCGGGACGGCTGCTGCTTTGGGTTTGGCCGTTGGAGATCCGGTCGAGATCCGAGAGCTTCAGCCCGTAGCCCCTTGATTTCTACCTCCCCTCTCCCTGAGGGAGAGGGGCCGGGGGTGAGGGAAGACAGGCTCGAAGATGATCTTTTGAAGAATTTTTGCGATGATTTTTGAGAGTCGCCAACTGAGTCCATAAAAGAGGCGACCGCGAGCTCAGGATTGGTTTGGCTACTGCGAGCGAGCCTATGGATGTCGGCAGCGCGAGTCATTGGATAGGGGTGGGGGCTGTCGCCCTAGCCTCCATCCTTTGGGCTGAGATCGTGCGGGATGTGCGCCATTGGCTGGCCCACCGGTGGCCCTGGCTGATGCCCAAACACATCCTGCACCACCGCCTGTTCCGCCCCGACCTTAGCGTGGTGGATGCACAGCTGTACCGAGAATCCCAGTGGCACCACGACGTTCCCGAAGCGGCGACGATGATCCTGGCCGGGATCCCTTGGGTGGTGGTGTTGGGCCAGGGATCCTGGCTGTACGGCCTGGCGGCAGCGGTGGGGGTGGTCTACTCGGCCAGTTTCTGGGTGGCTGGTATGCTGCGGGGTTGGGGGCTGGCCCTGCAGACGGATATCACCCACCAGCCGGGGCCTTTCCCCGTTCCTCCCAGCCAATGGCATGTCAACCGCGCCTACCACTGGCGGCACCACTTCGACGATACCAACGCCTATTTTTGCGGCACCCTGACTCTCGTAGATCGGCTCATGGGCACCAGTCTCTCCTTGAAAGGCAAGCGAGTAGCCGTCACCGGCGCCTCCGGCACCCTGGGCCGGGCCTTGCTCAAGCATTTTCACCAGCAGGGGGCCAAAGTCATCGCCCTCAGCTCCCATTCGGATTCGGTTCACATCGAAGTGGACGGCCAGATCCAGCCGGTGGAGACCGTTCGCTGGCAGGTGGGGCAAGAGGGATCCCTGGCTGAGCTGCTGGAGCGGGTGGATATCTTGGTGCTCAACCACGGCTTCAATGTTCATGGGGATCGGGATCCCGAGGCCATTCGCCAGTCTTACGCCGTCAATACCTTCTCCAGTTGGCGCCTAATGGAGCTGTTCTTCCAGACGGTGCGCGGCAACCCTGAGATGGCCACCAAAGAGGTGTGGGTGAACACCTCAGAGGCTGAGGCTAGCCCTGCTTTCAGTCCCCTCTACGAGCTCTCCAAGCGGGCCCTAGGCGATCTGGTTACTCTGCGCCGTCTGGATGCCCCCTGTGTGGTGCGCAAGCTCATCCTCGGCCCCTTCAAGAGCCAGCTCAATCCCATTGGGGTTATGTCGGGAGATTGGGTGGCCGCTCAGATCTTGGCCCAGGCCAAGCGAGACTGCCGCAACATCATCGTCACCATCAACCCCCTGACCTACTTGCTTTTCCCGCTCAAAGAGCTGGCTGTGAGCACCTATTTCCGCTTGTTTAGCCGTCGGTCTCCAAGGACTCCGTCCCGCGAGCGCGAACAGACAGGGATCCCTGCCCCCAACCCAGATCCTGCAGGTGGGGCCAAGTCCGGTGATTTGCCTTTGGTTTAGTTAAAAGGAACGAGATCCCAACCCGTCCCATAGCTCTATGGCATTGGGCGCAAAAGTGGAGTAAGACAAGAGCAGGTTCCTTGGCGTGCCAATGGGAACTTTTGGGGAGCGAGAGTGCCCTCCTTGGGTTTGCAGAAATACAGCAGTTCGATCCCTGATGAGCGTTGGGTGTGAGGAGTAGGAGTGAGCGTGAACATGGTGCGACGGTGGGTGGGCGCAGTGCTCTGCGTGGTGGGTGGGTCGTTGATGCCGGGGCTGTTGTCCGGTTGTGCCATCCCGATGCCTTCGGCATCTGCAGGGGTTTCTGAAGTGCAGGTGCGCTTGGTGCATGTGGCCCCCAATGCCCCTCGGATCGACTTGGAAGTGGGAGGGGTGAGAGCTGCTCGGGGCATAGCCTATGGCTCGGTGAGCGAGTACGTGCGCATACCGGCGGGCGAGTACGACATTGTTTTGTTTTCAACGCCTGAGAACCCTGGCCAGCCTGCGAGTTCTTTGGTTGCGGCCAGAACCGTAGCCAATCTCAGGGGCGGGGGAGTATTCTCGGTGGTTGCTGCCAACGAGCCGAATCGCATGACGGCCCTGGTGCTGGAAGACAACATCCATCCGCCCTTTGATCAAGCCCTGGTGCGGTTTGTCCACGCTGCCCCTGATGCGCCGGCCCTGCAATGGCAAGGGGAGCAAGGGCGGGTACTGCTGCCCCAGTTGGCGTTTGGACAAGTATCCACCTTTCAAGCTATGCGCCCCGGCTTTACCCAAATTCAAGTGGCCATAGCCCCTTCAGCCTCCGCGCCAGGTGTGCAGTCGGCTCCCAGCCGGAGCATTCCCCTGCAGCGGTTTGACCTGCAGCTGGAGGCGGGGAAAGTCTATACCCTCTATGTAGCGGGATTGTTGCGCAGCAATCCGGCCCTAAGCCTGGTGCTGGCAGAGGAAACTCGAGCTCGCAGGCTCCTATAGCCAAGGTGTTTCGGTCTCTCTTCTCCTTACACTGAGTTAAGGAATACCTCAGGGTGGGGGCAGATAGGGAATATGCTCTGTGGTGGAGCAGGCCAATGCCGTTGGCGTTCTCCGCTGCCAATATGATCTTACAAGGATCTCAAAATCCTAACATGCGGTGCGAAGCACTAGGGGATGCAGCCTGTGGATGCTTTGTTTCAAGTTGTGGTGCTGAATCAAACCCCAGATCCAGAACGGGTCATCTACCAGGCCATGCACCAGGATTACAGCCCTGATTTTGTCACCTCAGAAAGCCGGATCCCGGAAAAGTATGGAGAGGCCGTGGTGCGGCATTTGCTGGAGGGCAACCGTGGCCACTATGGGCCTCTAGAGCATCCTCAGATCACCTTTGGGGTGGGCTATTTTCCCCACGCCGTCATGCAACAGGCCCGTACTCATCGGGTGGGAATTTCTTTTGATGTTCAATCCTTCCGATATACAGGCCAGCAAATTGCCGATTTGGGCAAAAAGCTCTTGTTCGCGTCAGCGGTGCGGAGCACAACCGAGACTGCTGCTCCTGTTGGCGAGACCGGCTACGGTTGCGTCAGCGATGCGGAGCACAGTGGCGGGACGGAGTCCTCCTTGTCTTTGCAAGAGCTGGAAACTTTGTTTTACGTTCCTGCCAGCGTCAAGGAGGGCAAAGCCAAAACCCGCCAGGGCTGCAAGCCCATCTCCCCCGCAGCTTTGGATATCATTCTTGCGCAATATCGCAGCCAGGCCATTGCTTATTATCGCCTGGTAGAAGAGTGCGGATTGCCCTATGAAGATGCTCGCAACATCATTGGCTACGGGATCCGACAACACTTCGTGGTCTCTTTCAATTGCCGTAGTCTAATGCATTTTTTGGATTTACGAGCCAAAGAAGATGCTCAACGAGAAATTCAACATCTGTGTGAACTGATTTGGCCCCACTTTGAAGCGTGGTGTCCCCACGTGGCGGCCTGGTATCGTAAGCATCGCTGGGGAAAGGCTCGATTATCCCCCTAAACTTAGTTTAGATAGATATGCTCTGCTAACCCCTTCTGCGGCTAATCCTGTTTTTGATCTTTTGTTGGGTTACGGGTATGGATCCCGAAGCTTATGAGCAAATGGCAGGCTTGGAAGACCGGCATTGGTGGTTTTTGGGTCGCCGTCACATTCTGAGTCGGGTTATTGGATCCCTGTCGCTTCCCCCCTCTGCTTATATTTTGGAAGCTGGCTGTGGTAGCGGCGGCAACCTGGAGATGTTGTCCAGATTTGGCAAAGTTTGGGCTATGGAAAAGAGTGAAATTGCACTGCCGCTGGCCCAAGCTCGCGGTATTGGGATCGTGGCAGAGGGGGAGTTGCCAAACCGGATCCCCTTTGGTTCTCAACGATTTGATTTGATTGCTTTGCTGGATGTGCTGGAGCATCTGGAGAATGACAAAGAAGCTCTCCTAGCCCTCAGTCAAAGGTTAACCCCATCTGGCTACTTAGTTGTAACTGTTCCGGCTTATCCGTGGCTGTGGAGTTTACATGATGAGCTTAATCATCACAAGAGACGATATACCCGCGGGCAACTTTTGTCGTTGCTTAAAAGCTCAGGTCTAGAAGTTTATACCCTTGTTTTCTTCAACAGTTTTCTTTTCCCAATCATTTCAGGGATCCGCATAATGCAGAAAGTGCTTCGCCTGAGGGAAAGCCAAGATCTGAAAATGCCGCCGCTTTGGCTCAATCGACTGCTGACGGGTATTTTTGCTGCAGAAGCCTATCTGATACCTAAGTTTTCTCTGCCCTTTGGTGTATCTCTGCTGGCAGTAGCCGGCCCGGCAACGAAATCGTAGTATCCTGTCATCATTGCTGTTCTCAGACTGCACTTTGATCATTGCTTAAACTCTCATGTTTCGACATCCAATGTCTGCAATTCTGGTAGTTTCTACAACAGCCTTTTCCGACGGTACTTAACCCACTCAACAGGGATTTTTATCTCTTGCATGATGAGGATCCCAATTACTTAAAGAACTTATTTTGTGTCAGCAGCATGAAGTCCTTTGAAGCTGGGAAGGGCCGTCAATAGAATTATCTGGTGAGGGCTACCCATTCAAGTTTTGGTCAACACTGATCTTGTCCAATAGCCTCAGATGCACAATCTTTTCTGTAAGATTGTCAACAGTCTTGATGCCGAAGGAGATAACCCTTGGCCGAACGCGGCTATAAAACTCGTCTGGATCTGCATCGTTTGTGGGTGCCCTTGGCCTGTTTTGGCGATGGCCTTTGTATTTGGTTGGCCTTTGGGGCGGGCTACTGGCTGCGCAGCTTGCGTCCTCATCAGCTCTTGCCTTGGGATGTCTACGCGGCCTTGGGATTGTTGACCGCCCTCAGTTATTGGGGCATTCAGGCGGGCTTAGGCGGATACGGTGAGTCGAAGCGCTTGTCTCGCTTTGAAGAATGGGCCAGTTTGCTGGTGGGGTTGGGATTGACGTTTGGTTTGGTGCTGGCAGGGGCCTTTTTCGTTCGCTCGGTCTCTTTGTCGCGGCTGGTGGTGGGCTACGCCGGCTTGTTGGCTCTGCTGAGTTTGACTTTGGTACGGGTGGGGTTGCGGCTGGGCATGGGCTGGTTGTGCTCTAGGGGCTACGGTCGGCGGCAGGTCATCTGGGTGGGATCCTGGTCGGTGTTGGCGGAAGTGTTGGAGCGATTGCAGCGATCCCCGCAGTTGGGCTTTCAGGTAGTCGCCTGGGCAGGCGTGGGGCAAGGCTCTTTTGAGGAAGATCCCCCATCTCAAAATGGGGATCCCTGTCAAGATTCATATCCAGTACTAAACACCGCCCGCCCTACCTCTGGCGGGGTTGAGTCTGCCGACAGGACTCTGTCCGGCTCATCCCGAGGAACCCTCTCCTGCTTGTGCAGTCAGCTTGAGCCTTCCTGGTCGGCTCTTGAGCGTCTGGATCTGGTCCATTTGATTGCCTATCTGCAAGCCCACCCAGAAGTGCAGGAGGTGTGGTTTGGGCAACCGGAGCTGGCAACTGCTCCTCTGTTGCTCAGTTTGCAAACATTGTCGGTGCAGGTGCGCTTGGTGCCGGATATCTTAAGTTTTTTAACGGTGAACTTCAGCCTGCAGTCTCTCGACGGGATCCCGCTGCTAACTCTGCGTCAGCCCCCTTTGCGCTACGCCCACAACCGGTTCCTCAAGCGAGCTGTAGACATCCTAGGAGCTTCCCTGGGCCTGATCTTGCTTAGCCCTCTGTTTTTGATTATTGCCCTGCTGGTAGCCTGCAGCAGTCCTGGCCCCATTCTGTATTGGCAAGAGCGGGTGAGCTTGGACGGGCGTCGCTTTTGGATTGCCAAGTTCCGCACCATGCGAGTGGATGCTGAGGCAGCCGGCCAGCCGGGCTGGACGCGCCCCGGGGATCCGCGCCGAACCAAGATAGGAGCCTTTTTGCGCCGCACCAACCTGGACGAGCTGCCCCAACTGTGGAACGTCCTGAAAGGGGAAATGAGCCTAGTGGGCCCCCGCCCAGAGCGGCCCTACTTTGTCGAGCAGTTTAGCCAGGAGATCCCCAAGTATCCGGATCGGCATTTGGTAAAAAGTGGCCTCACCGGCTGGGCCCAGATCCACGGCCTGCGGGGAGATACCAGCATTGCCCGCCGCACCCAGTATGATCTCTATTACGTGCAAAACTGGTCGCTGTGGCTGGATCTGCGCATCCTGGCCATCACCTTCTGGCAAGGGATCCGCGGACGGCTGGCCGGATACTAGGGGTTAGCGTATGCCATTCTCCCCCCAAGAGCTGCTCTACGAGGGCAAGGCCAAGCGCATCTACCGCACTGCCGATCCCAGGGTTTATCTTTGCCAATACAAAGACGACGCCACGGCCTTCAACGCCCAAAAGCGGGGATCCATCGCCGGCAAGGGAGAGGTGAATTGCACCGTCTCCAGCCATGTGTTTGCCTACCTGGCGCAGCAAGGGATCCCCAACCATTTCTTGGCCCAAACCGGCCCCACCGAGATGCAGGTGCGAGCCTTGCACATCCTGCCTTTGGAAGTGGTGGTGCGCAACCGCACAGCGGGTAGCCTCTGCCGACGGCTGGGCCTGGAGCAGGGCCTTCCCATCGAGCCGCCGCTGGTGGAGTTCTATTACAAAAACGATGCCTTGGGGGATCCCTTGGTGACCCCAGATCACATCCGCCTATTGCAGTTGGCCACGCCGGAGCAGGTGGAGCGCTTGGGATCCCTGGCTTTGGCCATCAACAACCATCTGCAGGCTTTCTGGCGAAGCTGCCGCCTAGAGTTGGTGGACTTTAAGCTGGAGTTTGGCCTGGACGAGAAGGGAGAGATCCTGCTAGCCGACGAGATTAGCCCCGATACCTGCCGTCTTTGGGATCGGGGGGGATCTGAGCCGCGGGTGCTGGATAAAGATCTCTTTCGCTTTGATCTGGGGGATCCGGTGGCTGGCTATCAAGAGGTGTTGCAGCGGGTGCTTCAGGCAGTGGGATCCCAATTCCTTCTCTCCTAGAGGGAGAGGAGCCAGGGGTGAGGGACTATAATCGCCTCAGCGATCCCACTCCTTTAACGCCCGAGCCTCCTTTCGCTTGTCGGGATCCCGCCATGACCTCTCCCCGCCCCCCCCCACCCCGGCGAGCGTTTCCGCCGCCAACTGGCCGACCTGCTGGATGCCTGGGTGGAGCAGGGGTTGATTGAACCTGAGCAGCGGGATCGCCTGCGGGAGTATTACCAACTGGAGAGTTTGCAACGCTCAGCCGGCGGGCGATTTGCCCTGGTGCTGCTGCTGTTTGGCGCAGTTCTGGTGGGCCTAGGGGTGATCTCCTTTGTGGCGGCCAACTGGGCTGCTATTCCCCGCTGGGCAAGAGCCTGGGGGTGCTTGGCCCTCATGGTAGGGCTGCAGGTGGCGGGCTTCCAGGCTTGGCAGCAGGGATCCCGACGGCTGGGCAGCGCCCTGCTGATAGCCGGTGAACTGACCCTGGGAGCCTGTATTGGCCTGATGGCGCAGTGGGTTCAGCTTGGCGGATCCGCGGCAGGCCTGTTTTGGGCCTGGGGGATGGGCGGTTTGGCCATGGCCTACGGCTTGCGTCACAGCCCCAGTGGTGTACTGGCCTGCCTTCTGCTGGGCTTGGGGATGGTAGCCGACTTCGTGGATTGGGGGACTGTCAACTTCCTCTATCCTTGGTTGACCCTGGGCCTGCTGGTTCCTCTGGCCTATTGGTGTTGCTCTCGCTGGGTTTTTGCCCTGGCCGTGGTGAACTTTGGCCTGGCGTTGCAAGGGTTAGCCGAGCGTTTGGGCAGCTCTTTCCAAGGTTTAACCCTTTTGCATCTGCTTGGTGTTGCAGTTGTGTGGGGGTTGGGTCTGTGGCACCAACGCCATAAGCCTTGGCTAAGCCGGGTTTTAACTGAAGGAAGGGATCCAGAGCTTCCCGGCGGGCTGGAGCAAGGCTTGGATTTGGCCCCGACAGCCCAGAACTTGGCTCTGCTGGGGCTGGGTGTCCTGCTCTATGTCTGGAGCTTTGTCGGGACGTGGGTCGATCTTTCCGAGGATCCCCTCTGGAACGTTGGGGATCCCTGGGCGAGCTTGTCGGCAGTGGGGTTGCTGCTGCTGACGGGCTGGGGCTGGTGGCAGGGTTGGCAGGAGAAGAGATCCCAGCCCGTTTCGTCTTGGCTGAAGGATGCTGCTGTTCTGATTTCTCTGGTTGCCTTGGCGCTTTTGCTGGGGATCGGCAGCGCTGTGCCTTTGAACCTAACCGCAAAGGTAGCCTTGGCCTTCTTTGCTCCCTGGATCGTGACCCTTTTGCTCGTGGGATTGTCGGTGGTGCTCTGCTGGGAAGGGCTGCAGCGGAGGCGGCGGAGCCGCTTCTGGCAGGGGCTATTGGGCCTGACCTTGGTGGTGCTGACCCGCTTTTTCGAGTACCAGACCAACCTGATGACCAAATCGGCGGTGCTGGTGGTCTGTGGGATCGGCGTGATCTGGCTGGGGCTGAAGTTTGAGCGGCGGATTTTCTCCCGTCTCTAATTCTTGCCCTTCTAGGAAGCCAAGCCCCGCTACATGATCAAGCAAAGGAAAAAGCTGGAATTGAGCTGGAATTCACAAGAATTTACAAAGTTTAAGGAACCTGCTTGTATTCCCCAACGTCTTTGCCAGTATATTCTCAGCTTTGGCTTGAGCTGAGAAGGAAGTGGGCATCTCTATCAAGATTTGGAGAATACAAATGAAAGTAGGACTGCGTTTGGGCATTTTGGCTTTGCTACTTACGCCCCTTTGGGAGAGTGGTTCTCTTTCGGGTGTTGCCTTGGCTGAAGATCATCTTTTAGTGGCTCAGGCCCCGGAGCCAGCTAGGCAGCCTATGCCTTCTGTGCCTAGATCGATACCCTCCCCAGTTCCCATAGCTCCGGCAGAATCCTCAGAAACTGTAGATGAGCTATTCCGCCAGGTTCCTTTCCCCCCTTCGCAAAGACCTCTGCCTGGCCTTCCGTGCTCGAGACCCATGGTGTTGCGCTCAGTAACCCTCAGCGCTCCTCCGCCAAACCCTGCTTCCCCCCTGCAATCGGAGCTTCACCCCAACATTTGGACAACTCTCCAGGGCCCTTTCGGGACAGTCAACTGGGGAGAGCGCCAAGCCAATAAACTCTTTGCTCATACCTTCCAATGGAGCCCCCCTTGTAGAATAGGCTGCCGGATGGGAGGCACCCTTACGTTTACCTATCGCAATAACTTGCAGGCAACAAGTAACACAGCTCCTAATGCCGGGAACGACAGGTACTACCTATTCAACGGCGGGACTTCAACTCAAGCGGGGTTTTTGTATACTTTCTCAAGTCCGCCTACCCCAATTCCGCCTGGCCAAACCTTCACCAAAACTCTAACCCTCTCGCCGGCAGAGATTGCCAACAACCGAGTGACCTTAGTAGTTCAAGATGATACGGCGGTTTTGGAAGCTAAGCTAGAGCTTAGATACTGCTGCTGTGAATGCGAGTTTCCCATTTGAAGTTGAGTGAAATTTGCCTTAGGGGGGACTTCCGTGCCCCCCTTTTCTTCAACTCCCCCTGGCTGCAGACCTCAAAGCTTACTCAGAAAGGATGGAAAAGCCTAACGGCGGGCCTGGGCAAAAATGGCTTGCAAAATCTCGTCGGCCCCCTGCCGTTTTAGCTTTTCTGCAAGAGCCATCCCCACTGCCTCGGGATCGGCGGTGGATCCCGTCTGAGTATCGCGGATGAGCCGCCGGCCATCCAGGTCGGCCACCATACCGGTTAGGTGCAGCGCCTCCCCTTGGACTTGGCTGTGAACGCCAATGGGCACTTGACACCCTCCTTCCAAAGCCCGCAGGAAAGCTCGCTCTGCCAAGCAGCGGGCTGTGGCCTCTGCATCGGCCAAGGGTCGGATAAGCTCCAGAATCCGCTCATCTCCCTGCCGACACTCGATTCCCAGGGATCCCTGCCCAACCGCGTACAGAGACACGCCGGGATCCAGCACCTCGTGGATCCGGTCGGCTTTGCCCAGGCGCTTCAACCCGGCCACCGCCAAAATAAGGCCGTCGTACTCTCCCCTCTCCAGCTTGGCCAAGCGGGTGTTGAGGTTGCCCCGCACATCCTTAAAGTGCAAGTAGGGAAAGGCATGGCGCAGTTGGGCCAGTCGCCGCAGCGAGGAGGTGCCAATCACTGTTCCTTCGGGCAGGGTGGCCAGTTGGTAGCTGCGCAGCTCCTCTCGCAGCACCAAAGCGTCCAACGGATCCTCCCGCTGCGTAATTGCTCCCAACATCAAGCCCTCCGGCAGGCGGGTGGGCAAGTCTTTAAGGCTGTGTACCGCCAAGTCGCTGCTGCCGTTGAGCAGGCTAACCTCCAATTCCTTGGTAAAGAGACCTTTGTCTCCAATTTTGGCCAGGGCTACATCCAGGATGATGTCTCCCTGGGTGGAGAGGGTGTTGAGCTCCAGAGGTAATCCCGGATGGTGTTCTTGCAACTGACCCATCACCCACTGGGTCTGCACCAAAGCCAACTCGCTTTTTCGAGAGGCGATCCGCACCGGCTTGGTGATCCCAGCAGAGGGCTTGGAAGGGGTCGAGGCCCGTTCACTCATGGCTGCCGCAAAAAAGAACACTGTCTCTCACGCTAGCCGAATCTGTGCCAGGGCAAGGCGGCGGCCTTTAAGATCCTTAACCAAAATTGCAGTTTCCCGAAATCAAGACTTTACCGCAGGGATCCCAGCCGGTAGGATAAGTAGATGGATTCTCCGGCTCGGCGGGGGAGGATCCGGTCTGTCAAGCTCCTCTTCCCCAACCCCAGAGCTTTTGAGGGGAGCTTTCTACAATGGGCACAAGCCCCTGGTTTGGTTGGTCGTCTGCCTGGATGAGTCTTATGGAAGAAAACAACGTCAGCAACGGCACTCAATTACTGCTCAAACGCAACATTCCCGTTAAGGTGGTGGTCACACCCCTTTGGAAAAAGGAAATGCAGGAGCAATTAGAGCGGCAGATCGAAGCCACCGATGCTCAGATGCAACAGCTGGAGTTTCAGGGCAAGCGGGCTATTGCCGAACTGGAGAAACAGAGCCCCAACCCCAACAGCCCCCAAGTGCTCCAACAGGTGGAAGCGGTGAAAAGCCGCGTGAACGAGCAGAAAATCCGCCTCTTGGATCAGAAAAACCAATTGTTGCAGCAGATCAACCAACTGAGCACCCTGGAGCTTAACCAAGAAGTGCTGCAGGGCAATGTGGAGAGCTTCTTCCGAGTCCAAAAAGGAGACAACCTGATCCAGAAAATGCAGGTCGAGATCCTTCTGGAAGATGGGGTGATCAAAGAGATTCGCGGTAACCCATAGGCCGCTCACCCCCTTGCCGGAGAAGCGGCAGTCGGGATCCCCAATTTTTCTCGCCTGTAGGTTCTCGAGAACTCCGTTTCGCCAACACAATGGGTGACAATAGGTAACAACCTCTTAACAGCCTTTGGGTTAACGCTCGCACAGGCTGGCGAGGTTGGGTAACATTGCCGGCCGGGGGAGGATTCCCATGTCTGAGTTCGTCTGGTCAGAGCCAGAGCCTCTCGAGGATCTTCATCTTCCCGATTGGTTGCTCACCTCGGCCCAGCGCCGCCGTCTCAAGGCTCTGCTGGTTCTGGCCATGGTGTGGGGGTTGGTCAGCCTGATGCATGTGGTGCCGACGGCCCGTTGGATCACCGTTGGTTTGGCCACGTTCATGGTGATCCACATTAGCCGCTTATTTCGCCTGCAACCGGCGACCTCCCTGCCCCCTCTGAGACTTCCTCCTGCCGCTGCGACCCGCCGGGATCCCAGGTCAACAGATAACAGCGATGACCCTAACAACAATGACTCTGTCCTGCCAATGCAACGGGATGGGCAGAGCGGGCTTTCTGAGTTGGGCGGGCTGGCCTTGCCCCGTGTGGCTGTGTTGATCCCAGCCAAGAATGAGAGCGCAGTGCTCCCACGGCTGTTGCACAGCTTGACCCAGCTCCGTTACCCCACCAGCCATCTGGAGCTGTGGGCCATCGACGACAACAGCAGCGATGCCACCCCTGACGTTCTGCGGGAAGCCCAAAAGTGGATCCCCCATCTGCGGGTTTACCGGCGGCAGCCGGGGCGGGGCGGGGGTAAGTCCGGCGCCCTCAACGAGGTACTGCCCCTCACCCAAGGGGAGATCATCCTGGTCTGCGATGCCGATGCTGTGGTGCCTTCGGATTTTCTTGCCCGCACTCTGCCCTTGTTTGTTCAAGTGGGAAGCCTGCGCAGCCGTTTCAGCAGACGGACGGTAGGCGCTGTCCAGGTGCGCAAGGCCCTGAGCAACCCCAAGGTCAACTTCTGGACTCTGGGGCAGGTGGCGGAAATGGCCTCTGATGCTTACTTCCAGCAGCAGCGCGTGGCTGTGAGGGGTATTGGCGAGCTACGTGGCAACGGCCAACTGGTGCGGCGAGATGTTTTGGAAAAGTGCGGCGGCTGGAACGAGGCCACCCTCACCGACGACTTGGATCTCACCTTTAAGCTGCACCTGGCGGGCGTAGATATCGCCTTTCTGCCAGAGCCGGCCATCGTCGAAGAAGGGGTCACCTCTTGGAAAAGCCTCTGGCACCAGCGCTGCCGCTGGGCAGAAGGGGGCTACCAGCGCTATCTCGACTACTGGCCAGGGATCCTCAGTCGCCGCATGGGGATGGCCAAAACAGTAGATCTCTGGGCCTTCTTTATTTCTCAGTACTTGCTGCCGATGGCCTTGGTTCCCGATACCCTCTGGGTGCTGTTGACGGGCCACTCCTCGGTGCTGCTCCCCTTGAACGCTCTGGTGATGGGCTGCTTGACGGTGGCTTTTTACCGGGGGCTACGCCAGGTGGAGGGCTTGCGCGGACGGCGACTTTGGTGGCACACCGCCCTGGGCTTGGTCTACATGCTCCACTGGCTGCCGGTTATGATCGCCACAACCGCTCGCATGTGTGTACAGCCCAAGCGCCTAAGGTGGGTGAAAACTGTTCATCACGGCGCTTGAGGTCAGCAAGTTGGATCCAATCCTGCTATCCTAGTCAAGCACCTGCTCACGCCCTGCTCGACCATGGCCCGCCTCTACTACGACACCGACGCCAACCTGGAGCCTTTGGCCGATAAAACCGTTGCCATCATCGGCTATGGCAGCCAAGGCCACGCCCACGCCCTCAATTTGCGCGATAGCGGTGTCCAGGTCATCGTTGGCCTTTACCCTGGCAGCCCTTCCTGGCCCAAAGCCGAGCAAGACGGCTTAATGGTCAAAACGGTGGCGGATGCTGCCGCTGCCGCCGACTGGGTGATGATTTTACTGCCCGATGAAGTGCAAAAGGCCGTTTTCCAGGGCGAAATCCGTCCCCACCTGCAGCCGGGGAACGTGCTCCTCTTTGCCCACGGCTTCAACATTCACTTCGGGCAGATCCAGCCGCCGGCAGACGTGGATGTCATCATGGTTGCCCCCAAAGGCCCTGGGCACTTGGTGCGGCGCACCTACCAAGCGGGGGAAGGGGTGCCCTGCCTGTTTGCCGTCTATCAAGATGCCTCGGGAATGGCACGGGAGCGGGCCATGGCCTATGCCAAAGCCATCGGTGGCACGCGGGCCGGCATTTTGGAAACCACCTTCCGGGAAGAGACCGAAACCGACCTCTTTGGCGAGCAGGTGGTGCTCTGCGGTGGGCTGACGGCTCTGATCAAAGCGGGGTTTGAAACCTTGGTGGAAGCGGGCTACCAGCCGGAACTGGCCTACTTCGAGTGCCTGCACGAGGTGAAGCTGATCGTGGATCTCATTGTCGAGGGGGGCTTGGAGAAAATGCGCCACAGCATCTCCAACACGGCAGAATACGGCGACTACACCCGTGGCCCCCGCATCATCACGGAGCAAACCCGCGCCGAGATGAAACGCATCCTCGCCGAGATTCAAAGCGGCCAATTTGCCCGTGAATTTGTCTTGGAAAATCAGGCCGGCAAGCCAGGGCTTACTGCGATGCGGCGCCGCGAGGCCGAACACCCCATTGAACAGGTGGGCAGGGAGCTGCGGGCCATGTTTAGCTGGCTAAAGAAATAGGTCGGATATCTGGAGCTGAGGGTAGACCATCTCTGTGCTGGATCTGAAGCTGCTGCGGGATCGCCCTGAACAAGTACGCCAAGCCCTGCAAAACCGCCGGGCCACAGTCGATCTGGACGGGATCCTGCAGTTGGATCGGGAGCGGCGGCAGTTGGAGACCCGCAAGGGATCCCTGCAGGCTGAAAGCAACAGTCTCGGCAAAAAAGTCGGCGAGATCCTCCGCCAGGGGGCGGATCCCCAGGGTCCCGAAGTGGCTGCCCTGCGGCAGCGGGGGGTGGATCTCAAGGCCGAGATTGCCCAACTGGAGCAGCAGGAACGGGAGCTGGAAGAGGAGATTCGTGCTCGGCTGCTTACCCTGCCCAATTTGCCCCTGCCCAGCGTGCCGGTTGGCCGAGATGAGACCGACAATGTAGAGGTGCGCCGCTGGGGTGAGGAGCTAAAGCCGGCCCATCCTGTCCTTCCCCATGACGAGATTGCCGAAAAACTAGGGTTGCTGGAGATTGGCCGTGCGGTCAAAGTGGCCCAAAGCCGCTTTGTGGCTATGGTAGGGGCGGGCGCGGCCCTGGAACGGGCTTTGATTGCCATGATGCTGGAGCGCCACGTTGCAGCCGGCTACACCGAGGTGATCCCACCCTTTTTGGTCAACAGCGCCGCTTTGCAGGGGACGGGGCAGTTGCCCAAGTTCGCCGAAGACAGCTTTCGCTGTGCTGACGACGACCTGTGGCTGATCCCGACGGCGGAAGTTCCCCTCACCAATCTGTACCGGGATGAGGTGATCCCTGCGGAGTCCCTCCCTCTTTACTTCTGTGCTTACACCCCTTGTTTTCGCCGTGAGGCGGGCAGCTATGGCCGCGACACCAAGGGGCTGATCCGGTTGCACCAGTTTCAAAAAGTGGAGCTGGTCAAGGTCACTCGCCCAGATCAATCGGAAGCCGAACACGAGAAGCTGGTGCAGGATGCCGAGGCCATCTTACAGATGCTGGAGCTGCCCTACCGGGTGGTGGAGCTGTGTAGCGGCGATTTGGGCTTTGCGGCAGCCCGCTGCTTTGACTTGGAGGTGTGGTTCCCCTCCCAAAATCAATACCGCGAGATCTCCAGTTGCTCCAACTGCTGGGACTTTCAGGCCCGCCGTGCTAACCTGCGCTACAAAGAAGCCGGCCAGAAAGGCACCCAGTTTGTCCACACCCTGAACGGATCTGGCTTGGCGGTGGGGCGCTCTCTGGCTGCCCTGCTGGAAAATCACCAACAGCCGGATGGCTCGATTCGCATTCCCAAGGCGCTGCGTCCCTTTCTCAGCTCCCGGTTTCTCTCGGAAGACGGGATCCTCATTCCTGCTGCCTGAGCTCAAACTCAACCCAGTTTGATTGAGACTCGATTGAGACGCTCCTGCCCACCCGGCAGACGCCCTTATCTTTTCTGCAGTTTGGAAATGAATCAGCTTGACCTGCTCCTCGCTCTACAAGGATGAGGATCCCTAACACTTCACAGAGACGATCCACCTGACGGTAGCCTCAATCTTTAGGGTCATTTCAAGTTAGGTTGAGACACTTCCCAAGTGCTCTGCGGTACCGCTTCCGCTATGCAAAAGGGGAGAGGCGCTAGGAAGCAATGCATTCCTACCTTCCTGCCGGGCTGTCCTTCCGCTCAAGATTTGCCCTTGAGGCGATCCAACTCAGCTTGCAATTCGGCAATCTTCTGGCGCAGACGGGCCGCTTCCGAAAGTTCGATGGCCGTGCCTGCCTCGCCCTCGGTATCGCTAATGTCATCAATGGTGATCTTGCGGGGACCGGCAGTTTGTCTGTCTTCTCCCTTGCGGTTGGCGTTGGCGGCGATGGCATCCATGTAAGCCCGCGCCTCTTCAGCGGTCATCGCCCCCCGCTCCACCAGCTCGTCCACCAAAGCTTGCGCCTGCTTGCGCAACTCCATCAGACGGATACCCGCTTTGCTGGCCACCTTGGCAGCATTATCCGCCGCCACAGCCGCCAAACCCATGCCGAGGTAGAAAGCCTTTTGAGCCCAGTTGGCGAGGGGATTGTCTGTCTCGGACATTGCTAGGACAAGGGGGAGAAAGGCGAGAAGGGGAATGACCCAGCAGAGAGGAAAGTGGGGTAGCAAAGGGCGACCCGGGTTGACGCGCCTGCTCAGAGCATCCCGTGGTGCTGCTATCTTCCGATCCTGACACGGTTTGGGCGTCGGAGCTGCACGGACCCAGGTCTTCCAGTAGCCTAGCATTTTTCCCCTCTGCCCTGCTCGGCTTTCTTGGGCAACAGATGGGTTTCTCAGGGGGCTAGGGAGTTTCAGGCGGCTCCAGATAAACAGGGATCCGCTCTACGGCTGTATCGCTGCGCTGCACCTCCTGTTCCTGAACTTGAGGAAGGGTTACCGGCAGGGTAACCGGTTGAGCAACAAAACAACTGGCCACGGGCAGCGCTTGCTCCAGTTCGTCCAGAGGGCGGGGGATCACTGCCACCGCGTGCAATTCCCCAATGCGCTCTGCTTCGTACATGCCGGCATCGATGGCAATGGCCACGTTGGCCACTGTACCGCGGATAATGGCCGTACATAGGCCATCCCCAATGGTCTCGTAGGCCGCCAGTTGGACATCCGCGGTTTTGAGCATGACATCGGCAGCTCCCACCATTGCCGGGAAGCCGCGAGTTTCCAGCAGGCCCACGGCCAAGTTACTGAGGCGGCTGTAGCCGCGGTTTTGTGCCAGTTGAGACAGCTTGCTGCTGATCGGCAGTACCACTTCCAAGTTGGGCAGGGGGCGCGGGATCACCAAACTGGAGATCTCCTCTTGGTCAAACTGGCGGGCCAGCTCAATGCCCTCCTCAATGGCAATGCGCACATCGGCAATTCCCCCCCGCACAATGGCTGTGCAGTAGCCCCCCGAGGTTTTCTCAAAGCCGATCAGCGTCACGCCTGCCGACTTGGTCATAGCGTCGGCAATGCGCACGATGACCGGAAAGCTGCGCGTCTGAATCAGGCCCAGGGAGGTTGACATCGGCATCCTAACTACTCACGCCAGTTTAGCCATCAGAGCCGGCCATCCCCAGAGGAGAGCACCTGTCGATAGGGATAAATCTTGCTCAAGAGGCGATCCAATTCCGAATGGCCAGGGATCCCGTTGAGGTTGCGCGTTTTGGTCCTTGGGGAACCGGACTTTTCTTGGGTTTGCTCGGCAGCTTCCTGCCAGCGGCGGGTTTGCTTTTCAACATTGGCCACCGGAGAACTGGGCGGGGGGGCTGACTCAGGCAGCGTCTTTTGAGCCCCTTCCACTTCCGCCGGCGAGGGTTCTGCCGGGGTGAGCTTGCTGCCGCCCGCCTCCTGGAGATCGAAACCATAGGTGGGATCCCCGAGCAGCGAGCCGGGGGGAATGACTGCTTGGCTGAGCACCGAACAATTCAGCACTGTGGTTTCTGAGCCGATGCAGGCGTTTTTGCCGATGGTGCCCTGCCCGATCACCAGCACCCCCATTCCCAAGGTTGCTCCCGCCTCCACGATGAGGGATCCCCCACAGGCGTGCAGAACGGATCCCATGCCGATACACGCGCCGCGCCCGATGTGAATTCGACAGCCGGGGTTGGCCCGCAGCAGCACCCCTGCCCCAATCCCCGCCCCGGCTTCCACCTGTACCTCACCACTGACAAAATAGCGAGTTTCGTCGTTCTGGCCAGGCAAGGCGCGGAGCGTCATGGAGTTGGGCAAAGTAGAGGCCAACAAAGTGCTCCTCATCGCTGGGGGGTTGGGCTTGAACCAACAGAGGTCAAAAAAAGCTGGGATCCCTCAAGGGGTTTGGATGATCTGCTCCAGCACTCGCCGTTTGGCTTTTGGGTCAATACCCAGCAGGCGGACGTATTCGCCGCGATGTTCCTCCAGACAGGCTTCCAGAGCTGCCACCACTTGCGGCACTTGGGTGGCCTCGATGGGGCTACAGCTTTGCCAAGAAGAGGTGCGAAAACGGCGCTTGTCCGCATGTTCGGTGCCGATGCGGTAGCCTTGGCTGAGCAACTGCTGCACCTGAGCCACCACCTCGGCGCTGAGGCGGGTGCCAGAAGGGGATCCCTTGGGGGCAGAAGCGGGAGCCGCGGCAGCAGCAGCAGATTTTCCGCTAGGGGTTTGGATGATGCGCTCATAGACCCGCCGTTTGCCTTTGGGATCGATCCCCAGCAGGCGCACATATTCTCCCTGGTGCTCCGCCAGGGCAGCCGTCAGCTTAGCCAACACCTCTGGCCCGCGGGTGGCGCGAATGGCCGGCCCACTCTGCCAGGAAGAGGTTTTGAAGCGGCGCTCGTCGGCATATTCGTAGCCGATGCGATAGCCCTGAGCCAGCAGCCGATGCACCTCCTCCTGCACCTCCAGATCCAGGCCGGCACTGCCCCCTGCCGCAGGAGCCGTATCTGCCACCACGCCGGTTCCTGCAGGACTGCTGCTCACCTGGCCTTGCGGGGTTTGAATGACCTTCTCCAGCACCCGCCGTTTGCCTTTGGGATCGATCCCCAACAGGCGCACATATTCTCCCTGGTGCTCTGCTAGGGCAGCCTGAACAGCGGCCAGGATCTCCTGCGGCTGACCGCTCAAATTGCTCAAGGTCTGCCAAGAAGAGGTGCGGTAGCGGCGGGCATCAGCCACCTCCAGGCCAACGCGATACCCCTGCGCCAACAAAGTCCGGATCTCCTCCTCCAGCCCTGAGCCAGAGCGAGAGCCGACCGCCCCAGAACCCGGAGCAGCGGCTGCCGAGACGCGGCTGGGCATCCCAGAGACCAGCGCCGGCCCATCGGGGGTTTGGATGATTTGCTCCAGCACCCGCCGTTTAGCCTTGGGATCGATCCCCAGTAGGCGCACATATTCTCCCTGGTGCTCCGCCAGGATGGCCCCCAGCGATCGCACCACCTCCGCCTCGTGGGTGCTGGCGATTGGGCTTTCGCTTTGCCAGGAAGAGGTTTTGAAGCGGCGAGCATCGGCATACTCTAGCCCCACGCGATAGCCTTGGGCCAACAGGGCACGAATTTGCTCCACCACCTCCGGCTTGAGAGGGGATCCGCCGCCGTTCCGGCCATTGCCGCGATGGGAAGAATGAGTCATGGGTGCCGTCTCCGTAGCCGTTGAGTTAGAGGTGCGCTGCAGTTCGTTGCGGATGGGAGCGATACAGACGAGGTTTTCGCTGCACTGGTAGCCCTCTCGCAGGGCTTGGTTGATGCCGATCACGTGTTGGGCAAACTTGGCATCGCTATCCTGGACGTCGGGCAGCCGGTCGGCCTCGGCCTGGGTGGTGATGATGGATCCAGAAGGCACGTACTTGCCTGGGGGGATCTCCACATCCTGGATCAGGCAATGCAACATGATGATGCAGCCATCCCCAACCCGAGCGTTGAACACCGTCGAGCGGAAGCCAATAAAGCAGTCGTTGCCCACGTAGGCCGGCCCGTGGATCAGAGCCATGTGGGCAATGGAAGTGTTTCTGCCAATCCAAACGGAGTAGGGTTGGCCGTCTTCTCCTATCACCCGCCCCTGTTCCAGGCCGTGGATGACCACCCCATCCTGAATGTTGGATCTGGCGCCAATGTGGAAGGGGGATCCCTCGTCAGCGCGAATGGAAGTTCCCGGGGCGATCAGCACCTCCGCTTCCACCCGCACATCCCCAATGAGGTTGGAGAAAGAATGCACGTAGGCTGTGGGATCGATCTTGGGCTCCGCCAGTCGGCGAGACCAGGGCGTTGGCGGTGCAGCATAGGTGTGAGCAGGCATAACCGTGAGCCTCTAGAACGCAGTAGGGCGGACAAGGGCAGCAAGAGAGATGAGAAGGGAAGGGATCCCAGCTAGCGTTGATCGCGCTTGTTGTAGAGAGAGCGACCGCCAACGCTGACCGTATCGATAATCGCCATCACCACTGCATCCAGCGGGCGAGTCTGGTTTCCTTGCGGCTGGCGAGCGGCACTGCCTTGGCTAACCAGCACCCACTCGTCAATGCCGGCCCCCACCGGATCGGCAGCCACAGCGTAATCGGGTTGCGGCTGGCCCTCGAGATCGACGTACTGCACCAACAAAAACTTCACGCCCGTCAAGCTGGGATCCTTTTGAGTGCTGGTGACGGTGCCCCGCACAATGGCAATACGCATCAGGGACGGGTGAAGGGACGGATGGCATTGACCCCTTCGCGGAACTGAGCCACATCCTCGGTGTAGCGAATGGGCAACACGTACTCCAGGTTCTCGTGGGGACGGGCGATAATGTGCCAAGACAACAACTGGCCGCCGTTCACCCGCTTCACCGAGTCAATGCCGGCAGCCACCGAGGCTTGCACCTCCGAGACATCCCCCCGCACGATCACGGTGACCCGACCGCTGCTGATTTTCTCGTAACCCACCAGGGTAACGCGGGCTGCCTTGACCATGGCGTCGGCAGCTTCTACCACTGCCGGGAAGCCCAGGGTTTCGATCATTCCAACTGCAATAGCCATAGGTACTCCTTACGCTGAAAGTGAAAGTGGGGTGCGAACTTTCTGGGGTGCGAACTTTACTGAAGTGGGGACTAGGTGCGGAACTGCTCTACCGCCTCGGTATAGCGGATGGGCAACACAAACTCCAGGTTCTCGTGGGGACGGGCAATGATGTGGTGGGAGAGAATCTCACCCCCGCTCACCCGCTTGGCAGACTCCAAACCGGCAGCCACCGAGGCTTGCACCTCCGAGACATCCCCCCGCACGATCACGGTGACCCGACCGCTGCCGATTTTTTCGTAACCCACCAGGGTAACGCGGGCTGCCTTGACCATGGCGTCGGCAGCTTCTACCACTGCCGGGAACCCGCGGGTTTCGATCATTCCAACTGCAATAGGCATATCAACTCTCCACTTTTGAACACACTCAGTTCCTGAACGCTGTCGAACCCAGTAGCAAGGCAAATTGATCTCGCTTATTGGGTTCGCTCATGCAATCTCCTTTCGATTTCATCAGAGAGATCCTCTGCCCAAATCTCGATTGACAGCTTTTCCCGGCGACACCTACCCCAGCCACCAGAGACCCCCCTCTGAGGGGAGAAGGCTCTGAGCCACAGACCTCCGACTGAAGTCAGAACAGGTTGTAGGAGCCATCAGGGTTAACCGCAACTGTCACTCAGGCGGGCAAAGCTGCCAACTCTGAGCTAAGTCCACATCTTTCTTGTACAAAATCGATCATACAAAATTGACTAGGACAGCTCAGAGAAGGGATCCCCGACTTAACAAAATGATATCCCTATTTAATCCTGGACGAAAATCAATATTTTTAATTAGCACGATAGCTTTTTATTAAGAGAGGCAAAATTGTTATCAATTCAAAAATAATTCTTGACATCTTTTCAACTTTCACCGCTCATCGACTCCTGGATCATCGGCGCAGCGAGGGGGGCACTTCCAGGCCGTGGGCTTCCATGAGGTCGGCTCGGCCCATCAGGTGGGCTGGGGATCCCTGGGCCCAGATCCGCCCTTGATCCAACAGGATGACCTGATCGCACACCTCCAAGATCAGCTCCAGATCGTGGGAAGCCAGCAGAAAAGTGTGGGCAGCCTGCTGCAAAAAAACTATCAACCGGCGCCGGGCTCGCAAATCGAGGTTGGCCGTCGGCTCATCGTAGAGCACCAACTGGGGTTTCATCGCCAGGATCCCGGCAATGGCGACCATGCGCTTTTCCCCACCGGAGAGGTGATGGGGGGGACGATCAGCCAAGTGCAGGGTGCCGGTCAGGTGCAAGGCCGCTCGAACCGCAGCCGCAATCTCCCCCTCAGGACGGGCCAAATTGCGCAGTCCGAAGGCCACATCTTCGGCCACCGATGGGGCAAACAGTTGGTCGTTGGGATCCTGAAACACCAACCCCACCTCAGGGCGAAACTGGCCGGGCCGCAGCGGCTGGCCAAACAAACTCACCTGGCCAGAGCAGGGGGGCAACAGGCCGCAGAGGGTGAGGAACAGGGTAGTTTTACCCGCGCCATTGGGGCCGATCACCCCCAGATGTTGCCCAACCTCGACCCGTAGATCCAGCCCTTGCAGCACCGGCGGATGACCGGGATAAGCTGTCCACAATTGGTTCACCTCCACCGCCGGCACCGGGTTCATAGCAAAGCTAGGGCATCCGCACGTCTTTCCAGCGCTCCTGGGTGGCCGTGGGGGTAAGTTGCAAGGTGGGCACACTGGGGCTGGTGAGGTCAATCTGGACGATGTCGTCGGGCGTACACTCGCAGTAGCGGCGCAGATCCCGCATTTGGTTGAGGGTCTGAATTTGCAAGGGCAAGCGGTCGGAAATCGGCCCCAGGTAGACGTTGCCCAGCTCAGTATGCAGGGTAATTCCCGCTCCAGATTGCCAATCCACTGCCCTGATCTGAATTTCAGACTGCTGTAAAGCCCTGAGCAACAGCGCCCATTGCTCTGGGGTGTGGTTCTCCCAGCCCAGCAGCTCCAGCTCAGGCCAAGACGCGGGGGAACGGTAGGGATCCGGAGACAGCCAGTTGCCCTGGACATCCACCCAGCCCAGTTGGTTGCCCCATCGCGCCCGCGCCACAGGTTGCCGTTCTCGCACCTGGACGATGACACCCACCGGCAGCAGCCGTCGCTGCACCTGGACGCTTTCGATGGGAGAGGGGCGGGTCGGGGATCCCAGCAAAGCCCTTTCCAAAACAGCCGGTTGCACCTGCCAAATGTTGAGGGGATACTGCAGGGGCAATTGTGCCCGTATCCAGGCGGGATCGACCCAGTGGGCACCCTTTACCTGAATCTGTTCTGGCTGACGAATTTGCCAGTGGGGCTGCCGTAGGCCCAGCACCAGCAGCGCCAAGAGGGTCATCGAACCGGTCAGGCGCCAGGATCCCTGCCAGAATCGGCTGCGCCGTTGCCGACGCAAAAGCTGCCTACGCTGCAGGATTTGTTCACGGTTGGGAGCAGCCAGGAGTGCCATGGATCCCCCTTCACCCCATCACGGGGTATGCAGATGGGGAACATTCCGTGCTTCTACTCAACCCGCCATCTCCTGAACCTGATCCGCCCGCAGCCAAACCGTAGGGGTGGGAACAGCCCCAAACTTAATCTGCAGGTAGTCACCCTTGATATCCACGACTTCTCCGGGGGTCTCGAAAACGTAGTTGGGAATAAAAGGATCGCTTGCCTGCGCTTCTAAGCTACCCTCCAGTTTCTCGCGGATAGCCCGCACCAAGGTGCCTCGCTTAATCGCCATTGCTCCTCCTCAGTTCAGTCGCAGATTAGCCGGTTCGATAGCAGTTGTATCACGCCTGTCGCTGCTGCGAAGAGGAAAGCTGGGATCCAGCCTCTGGTTGGCTCTGACAGGGATCAACCTGAGTTTGGCTTATTTGCGTTTTAGGCTGCGGGCCATATTGCGGAAGGTATCCATGTCCGATCCCCCTTGACGGCGTGGGCTTACTCCGCTGCTGCTTGAAGCGGAGGATCCCTGCTCAGCAGCAGTTTCAGGAGTTTTGGCTGCCTCTGTGGACAACTTAACTTTACCGAGGGAAGAGACCTGCTCCACCACCTCCACCTTCTCCTTGCTGCCGAAATCCTGGAAGGTGTGCTTCACAATCCTGGGGGTGCGCATATACTCGATGTTGCCAAGGGTTTTGGCTTCATCTGGGTCGAGAAAAAAAGTATTGTCGTTTTTCGCTTTCTTTGGGGTTGGCTTAGCAACAGTTTCCGGTGAGGACGTGGCCGCAGCTTTGCCGCGCGAGCCGAACAAGCGCTTGAAGATGCCTACCATGGTCGTTTTGCCTGCAATGGGAAGGAAGTTGAGCCGGATCCCTAGGCACTGATATTGGCCACCCGCCCTTGGCAAGGTGAGGGCCAGGCCCGGTCATGAAATAATGTTAAGCCAACTTAGAGCACCCTGCCCTCCGGGGCAGAAGGGTTTCTGGATCCCGCACCTCAGAGGGAGAGAGTTTCAACCTCTGGCAAAGGGTTTGGCCGATGGCAATGTAACTCATCCCCAAAGCATCTCAGGATCAGGAAGTTCAGGGATCCCTGTAGCCGACTGCCATACAACCTTCTGGCCGAGAAATTGGCTTACGCTCGCTCCTCTCTTCTAGAGAGCCAGAGGAGTTTCCTCATACGCTAGATGCGTTGTCTTAGCTAGCAGTGGCTATATGGCTATACAGTGAAGTAAGAAGTCCAAAAACTCACTCCAGGCTCAGATAAGTAAAAACTGCAGTATGAAGCTGGGCCTCCAGATCGGCCTGGTAAGAAAACCTTACTGCTGCACTTTTGAGGTGTAGTGTACTTCAACCCTGAGGGGAGCGCCCAGGTTCAAGGCACTGCCGATGCAACGGGCCAGGATTTGAACGTTAAGCCGCTGATCCGTCGATTCTAAACTTGTTGCAAGCCGACTCTTGCTTGGACCAACTACGGGTGAACGCTGTACGCTCATCTTAACAGACTCCCTATTTTGGTGAGGGCTGAACAACCAACTGACTTTCAGGTGATGTTATTGAGGAATCTCAAAGGAATACCGACCAGCAGCATCCAAGAACCTGCTCTTTGAGATTAGGATGATTTGCCCTTCTTGTGCATCGACAACCCTACGGATTTGTTAGGCAAGACACTCTTGGACTTTAAGGGATCCCACGGAAAAAGAATCTCTACTTTGCGAAACTTTGCGAAGCACTTTTGGGTAGAGATGAGGACGACCCGGAAAACTGGCTCTCGGTTCCCTGCGCACGCTCGCCAACTGCCAAGATGCTCTACCCCAAGTGGTTGGGGATCCAGCCGCATCGGGTTGCCCAGCAGAAGTGTTGCCATAGACCCGCGAGAGAGTTCTGTTGTTTGACGGGTTCGGTCTGCTGTGGCCTTCTGTTAAAGAACGGATGCTACCGCTCCATGGGTGGGCATGCTCTATTTTGGGATGAGCCCCCTTATAATAAACATTGGGAATCCAAGTGTCCCTGCTGTCCCTCCGCCTGGCTGGGTTCTCTTCACTGCATACAAGGGAACAACCGAGCCGCAAAGTCTGGGATAACTGCTGTTGCGTTTTGAGAGGAATCCATGTCTCTAGTTTTTAACCTGGTGAAGCGTTTGCAGCTCATCCTGCTCAGCCTTGTGGTTGGGGGATTGGCTGTGGCGTTCTTGTCCAACCCTGCTGCTGCCGAGACCTACATCGTCAAAATGGGATCTGACAAGGCCCAGTTGGTCTACGATCCGCCTTCTCTCACCATCAACCAAGGGGATACCGTTCAGTGGGTGAACAACAAGGTCTACCCCCACAATGTTGTCTTCGACAAGGTGCCCGGTGGAGATGCGGCTCTGGCCGCCAAGCTCTCCCACAAGGCACTGCTCACTGCTCCCAAGCAGGTGGTGGAGTCGGCTTTTGTTGATGTTCCTCCAGGTGAGTACACCTACTACTGCACGCCCCACCGTGGGGCCGGAATGGTCGGCAAGATCATCGTGAACGGCTAAATCCACACCCCAAGTGCTGAACTTCTAGGGATCCCACTTTTGGTTTTGCCTTGCTGGACAGGGATCCCTGCTCTTAGCATGAAAGGTAGCCCTCTCAGGAGTGGGAGGGCTTTTTGGTGAATGAATACGCATTCGACCGGCTTGCCCTGTACTGCGCAAGTGTAGTTCTCAAACGGGTTCTCTATGACCACCAGCGTTAAAGGTTACCTGCTCTTGGCCGTTTCCTGCCTCAGCGCCATTGCTGCTGTTGGCTCAATTTTCGAGTTGGCTTCTGGCGAGCCGGATTTTGGCGTCGGCCCCACCAGCATCATCTTGGTTGTCGCTGCTCCATTGGCTGTTTGGCTGTTTCAGGCTGCGGTTGGAGCGGCACGGGCCGGCAATACGGCCGGAAAGGGGAGCAAAAAGAAAAAATGAGGAGATGGTGAGAACCCTAGGCAAATGGATATGGAGTCAGCGGGTTTGCTTCAAAGAGACTTCTGACTCCCTCTCGATTTCAGTCAGTTGGTGAAACTCCGGCAAGAGCTCCCGTTTCTGCACAGTTCCGAGAGCCGATTCCAAGCCGGCGGTAGCTAGGGTACAACTGGAGCCAGAACCATTCAGTACGGTCTCGGTGACCTGTCCGTTTTTGTCGATCCGATATTCCACTTTGATGTACTCAGGCATCCGCACTCCGCTTGTTACCGAACAACAACGGGTTCTTCCCCATTCTAGTTCTTGCTTCCTTTTCCTGGGCTAAATCTGGCTGGGCTCTATGGCTTCTGCTCGTCCCCCCTTCCAGGCTGCCAAAAGGGATCCCGGAATCCGGCGAGACCTCGGCTTGGGCGTGGGGGCATTGGTGTGTGTGGTGCTGATCGGCACCCTCTGGTACCACGGGGTGGAGCAGTGGCCGTGGGTGGAGGCTTTTTACATGACCATCATCACCCTGACCACTGTTGGCTTTATGGAGGTGGAGCCGCTGGGGGATCGGGGGCGTTTGTTTACGGTGGCCTTGATCCTGATGGGGGTCTTGAGCATTGGGTTCATGGTGAA
Organism: Thermostichus sp. OS-CIW-32; assembly: GCF_054060415.1. Lineage (NCBI taxonomy): Bacteria > Bacillati > Cyanobacteriota > Cyanophyceae > Thermostichales > Thermostichaceae > Thermostichus > Thermostichus sp. OS-CIW-32. Next base: position 37,150 of record NZ_JBSSDD010000006.1, read on the forward strand.
TCGCTTTACAGAGGCCCTCATCCAGGGACATTTTCAGGAAGGGATCCGGCAACGGAAATGGAAGAAACAGATGGAAGCGCTGAACAACCACTACATCATTTGCGGTTTTGGGCGCATTGGGCGGCAGGTGGCCCAAGAGTTTCGAGCAGAAGGGGTGCCATTTTTGGTGATCGATCAGTCTGCCGAGGCCATTCAGGTGGCTCAAGAGCTGGGATATGTGGCTCTCCAGGGGGATAGTACTCTAGATGCCACTTTGCTGGAAGCGCGGGTGCAACAGGCGGAGGGACTGATTGCCGCCCTGTCTTCCGATGCCGAGAACCTCTACGTGGTCTTGTCGGCCCGCACCTTGAACCCCCGCATTCGCACCATTGCCCGCGCCAATACGGAGGAGGCTTTGCAAAAACTGCAGCGGGCGGGCGTTGCCCATGCCATTTCTCCTTACATCACGGGCGGAAAACGCATGGCGGCGGCTGCCTTACGCCCCCGGGTTGTGGACTTTGTGGATGGCATCCTTGTCGGTCGGGATCGCACTTTCTACCTAGAGGAGTACGAGCTGGCAGCCCAAGAATGTCCTTATGTCGGGCAAACCCTACGGAAAGCCGATTTGCGCAACCGATCCGGAGCTTTAGTGGTGGCAATCCGGCGGGCCGATGGCCAGTTGATTGGTGGCCCCAGCGGAGAAACCCTGTTGCAGCCGGGGGATCTGCTGTTGTGCATGGGCACCGCAGAGCAGTTGCGTCGGCTTGGACAGTTGCTCTATCCACGCCCGTAGCAGCTTGTTCTGGGTAGCCTGGCTCAAATCCGCCTCAGAATACTGGGGCCATGAGAGTCGGTGCCACAGGTTTTCAAAAGTCCGTAGGCCTCGGCCAACTCTTCCGCTTTCTCCGTCACTTCTGGGCTAGGGATCCAAATCTCCGGGTTTTTGTAGGCGTAGTAGACCTCAAGGCCGTCTACTCCCAACTCCGCTGCGGCTGGGACGATTTCCTCTGCGGGCAGGCAATAGCGAAAGGGGTGGGCCAACACCGCTAAGCCTCCCGCTGCATGAATGGCCTGAATGCCGTCGGCGGCGGGCAAGCCGGGAACCTGCTCCCCTTGGGCAAAGGGATCCAGGACACCATCGGTGGGATCGAAGCCGTAGCCCAGAATATGCACTTCACAGCCCAACAGGTTGGCTGTGATCTCGATCCCCGGCCACAGGATGGGGTCGTCGGGACGATCCAGGTGGGCGCGGGCTCGCTCGTAGCCCTTCAGGGTGTGGTGATCGGTGATGGCCAGTCCCTTCAGACCGTGCCGGCGTGCTTGCTCCGCCAGATCCACGGGATCCATCTGCCCATCCGAACAACGAGTGTGTAGGTGAAAGTTGTACTGCAAGGGACAAGAACGAGGGCCAACCCCCTGTAGCACCTGCCGCAACTCCCCAGCAGAAGGCACCACGCAGGGATCCCGTTCCAAGCTGACAACCATAGCCACCCTTGGGTTCTGAAGTTTTATTAAGCATGTCCCCCCATTGTAGCCAGGGGCAAGGGTCAGTGCTATGGGTCAAAGACTACTGAGCTGGGGGCTCAGAAGCCGTGGGCCAATACTTCCTCGGCGGCGCGAGTTCCCGCCCCTGGGGTGAAGTCGCTGTAGCCCACGGTGTGTAAAGCTGACTCCAGAGCAGCCAAGGTCATCAGCACATCGCGGTCGCTGATAAAGCCCAAATGGCCAATGCGGAAGATTTTGCCCTTGAGGTGGTCTTGTCCAGCGGCAAGGGCGATGTCGAAGTGTTTCTTCAAGGTGCTGCGGATGGTGTCAGCGTTGATCCCTTCGGGAGCGAGTACAGCTGTTACCGAAGGACTGGCCGCTGACTCTGGATCAACCAAGAGCTTTAGCCCCAGAGCCTTGACGCCAGCACGGGTGGCCTGGGCCAGCTTGGCATGACGCCGGTAGATGGCTTCCAACCCTTCTGCGCGCATCATGCGCAGGGTAACCTGCAGGGCGTAAAACAGGTTCACCGCCGGTGTAAAGGGAGTGGTGCCTTGGCGCAGGGCCTTTTGCGCCAGCTTAAAGCTCCAGTAGTACTTGGGAAACCTAGAGCGCTCCGTAGCGGCCATGGCCCGCGGGCTGACGGCCACAAATCCCAGCCCTGGTGGGATCATATAGCCCTTCTGGGATCCCGAGGCCACCACATCCAAGCCCCATTCGTCCATTAACACCGGCATTGCCCCCACGCTGGTGACCCCATCCACCAGGACGAGGGCTTCCCCGTGCTCGCGGGCAGCAGCAGCAATGGCTTGGACATCGTTGGCTACGCCGCTGGAAGTCTCCGAGTGGGTGAGGATGACGGCTTTGATGGTTTTTTCCCGGTCGGCAGCCAGCTTTTCTTGGAAGATCTCGACGGGGTAAGGGATCCCCCAGGGGGTTTCCACCCGCTCACACTGAAGGCCAAACTGCTCGGACATTTCCGCCCAGCGCTCCCCAAACTTGCCGTTCACCCCCACCAAAACCCGATCCCCAGGGCTGAGGGTGTTGAGGATCCCGGCTTCCATAGCGCCGGTGCCACTGGCGGAAAAGACAAACACATCGGAGGTGGTTTGGTGCAGCCAGCGCAACCCATCGGTGACCTCTTCCAAAATGGCGGTGAACTCTTTGCTGCGGTGCTCGATGGGCCCCCGTGCCATCGCCAGCAGCGCACTCTCGGGAACGGGAGTGGGGCCGGGGATCATCAATATCAGCTTGTCTTTCATGCTTGCCCTGCTTGGGATGCAAGTGAGGTTTGAAAGGTGGCGGCCAGATTCGAACTGGCGCATAGAGGTTTTGCAGACCTCTGCCTTACCACTTGGCTACGCCACCCCATTGCTCAACTGGGCGCAGATATTGTATCCGAAAAGGGGATCCCCCTTCCAGTAACCAAAAGTAGCAGTTCCCAGCTCAGCTAGGCCTCAACCCTTTCTTCCTGCACCTTTAACAGACGGGATCCCAGCAGGCGCTGCAGCCAAGGAGCCAGAAACTTGCGGTTGGCCAACTGCTGCTGGGGATCCTGAGTTTCCAGAGGGAAGGGGGCAAGAGCCCGCAGGGCGGCAGTGGTAACACAGAACATGGCCTTTTGGAAGCTAAGGCAGATTTTCACCCGCAGGTCATCATCCCCGCGAGGCTGGCGGCGGTAGTGCTCTCGCAAGTAGGGGGGCAGGTGGCGCATCATATCCTGCATCAACAGGGTAGGCGGGATCCCAGCGCTGCCTACCGGCAGCGGATCGGCGTAGAGGGCGCCGTAGGCAAAGTCAGCCTGCTCAGCCGGGATCTGGTGGGCCTGGGCGTTGTAGGAAACCGTGCCCATAAAGGGAAAGGAGCGGAAAAACACCGCTTCCACATAGGGGATAGCCGTATCTGATAGGAAAGTCAGACCCGCCGAGAGAGGGATGATCTCGTAGCGGCGGCCCCAGATGCAGGGAGCGTAGGTGATAGGCTTGTCGGCAGCTGCCACCAACCCCTGCTGGATGTGAGCCACCACGTCGGGAATGGTGAGGTGGGGTTCTGTCTTAGAGCGCTTGGCCAGCGCCAGGAAAATATCGCTCATCACCCGCCAAAACTGGCCCAAGCCGCTGTACATAGCCAGCATGCGCACCTGTTCTAGAGCAAAGTCGGGAAACAAGATCCCCAAGCCCTGCAAGAAGGGATTGAAGCGGATTTTGGCCCGGATGGCTCTCTTGGCCCGCTCGACAAATTCAGGGGTATCCAGGTAGCGGTCTAGCCCCCCTCCCCCATGCCAGAGCATAGCCTTCATGCAGTATTCGGCAAACTCGTAGTTGATGCGGTCATGCCACAGGTAGCGCAGCCATTTGCCCAGGGTAATCTCGCCGTTGAAATACTTGAACGCCGGAAAAAGCTCCAAAAATTGGTGGTCGGCAATAAAGATCAAATTGCGCGAATAGGCATCCAGCACCTCGCCGTAGCTATGCAGGATGCCAATGACCTCTAGGCGATTGGCAGGGGCATCCGGCACAAGGGCTCCCCCTGCCTCTAGGCGCTGGACAATAGGAGCCAGTTGCAGTTGCTCCAGAGGAGATAAGCCGGCCAGAAAGAAGCAGGAAGGAGCAGGAGCAAGAGTGGCAGTCATGGGAGCAAAAGAAACTCCGTCGATCTCATCAAATCATCAAAAGGAAGACAACCCAAACTGAAAGGCAGTGACCAGTCCTGCAACACCAGCTAGGTTAGCCTTGGCCAAGGCCAAGGTGGTGGACTCCACCCAGCGGGTTGCCCAGCTAGGCTGCAGGCCCAGTAAAACCACCAGCGTTGCCAAAACAACAGCAGGCAGGCGCTCTTCAGTGGCGTGGCGTTGCATGGCTATGGCCACTTGCGAGAGGCGCCCAAAAAAGACACGGTTCACCATCAGCAGAAAATAGGCCGCCGTCAATCCCGTCCCCACCATGCACAGGAGCGTTTGCAGGGGAAAGACGGCAAAGCTGCCCCGAAAGAGGGTGAACTCAGCTATAAAGCCCACCATGCCCGGTGTGCCGCCACTGGCCATCACCCCTAGCACCATCAAGCTGCCAATAAGCGGTAAGCCCCGCTCCGGGTTGAGCAATCCCCGCAGCAGCTTGAGATCCCGTGTGCCGGTGTTGGCATAGACGGCTCCCACCAGAAGAAACAGCAGCGAGGAGATGAGGCCATGGCTGACCATCTGAAAGATGGATCCCACCAGGGAGAGGGGAGTGGCTGCTGCTACAGCCAAGAGGATGTAGCCCATGTGGGCAATGGAGCTGTAGGCCACCAGCTTTTTCATATCCTGCTGCACCAAGGCGTTCAGGGATCCATAGAGCACGTTAACCACCGCCCAACCGGCCAGCCAAGGCCCGGCTTGATCCCAGGCATCCGGCAAGAGCTGCAGGCCAAAGCGCACCAGGCCGTAGGTGCCCAACTTCAAAAGCAAACCCGCCAGCAACACGGAAATGGGAGTGGAAGCCTCCACATGGGCATCTGGCAGCCAAGTGTGGAAGGGAACCAAGGGGATCTTGATGGCCAGCCCCAGCAGAATGGGAATAAGCAACAGGGTTTGTTGCACCAGGGGCAAGGGGTGAGCCTGCAGGACGGTATAGGTAAAGCTGTGGGCATCGCTCAGCCAACTGAGGCCGAAAAAGCCTACCAACAGCAGGATCCCTGACAGAGCTGTGTAAATCAAGAACTTGGTGGCGGCATAGGTGCGGCGCGGCCCTCCCCAGATGGCGATGAGCAAATACAGGGGGATCAGCTCGACTTCATAGAACAGGAAAAACAGCAGCAAATTCTGAGCCAAAAAAGCTCCGGCCACCGCTGCCGCCAGCATAAGCACCAAGCTGTAGTAGAGGCGGGGCCGCTCCACCTGGCCACTGGCCCAAATGGCCATCAGCACCAGCAGCCCGGTCATCACCACCAAAGGCAGAGAGATCCCATCCACTCCCACCTCATAAACCAAGCCCAACTGGGGGATCCAGGCCATCCTTTCCGCCAATTGCAGGGATCCAAGGTGGGGGTCAAAGATCAGCAACAGCCCCGCGCTCAGGCCAAACAAAACCCACCCAAACCCCAAGGCCAAAGCCCGGTGCAAGCCCTTCCCCGCCTGCTCGGGAATCAACCCAATCAAGATGCTCCCCAACAACGGGATCCCAATCAAAAGGCTCAACATGGCTCTCTCCCATCAATAGGCCAACCCCAAATGGGGCGAACGCAGTAGCCAAGCTGTAACCAACACCATCCCGATGACAATCACCAGCACATAGAGTTGCATCCGCCCCGACAGGGTGTACTTGAGGGCTTCGCCGCTGAAGAAAAAGGCCAGGCTCACCCCGTTCACCAAGCCGTCCACTCCGTTGCGATCCAGCCACTCTAATCCGCGGGAGAGGGCGCTGACCGGTTGCACCACCAGGGCTTGGTAGAGGTGACCCGTGTAAAAGTCGTGGGCCAGCAGATCCTGCAACTCCGGCCAGGGCAGATATACCCTCCGTTGGTCCCCCCAGTACAGCCAGCCGCCAATGGCTGCCCCCACCAGCCCAGCAGCCGTCAGCAGAGCCGCCATCCACCTCAGCTGCGGGTTCCAGTCGGGATAGAGCCCCCAGCGCCCCAACAGCCAGGGCATGAGCAAGGTTTGCACCGTCAGGATGCCCATGGGCAGAGCCATCAACCAGCCCACCTCAGGGGCCCGGCGGGTTTTGGGTTGCGGGGATCCCAAAAAGACCAGGCCAAACACCCGCGCCAGGTTGAGAGCCGTCAGCCCATTCACCAGCAGCAGCACCCCCACCAGGGCCGGCTGCACCCCGCTGTAGACCAGCGCCAGGCGGGTCAGCGTCCAAAAGCACCCTAGGGGCAGCAGAGCCACCATCCCCAGGGATCCCACGGCAAAAGCGGCCACCGTGGCCGGCATGCGGCTGCGCAGGCCCCCCAGCTCTGTCAAATCTTGGGTAGAGGTGGTGTAGATGAGGGATCCCACCCCCATAAACAGCAGCGCCTTAGCCAAGCCGTGCATGAGCAGCAGCTCCAGGGCCAAATCCGGCTGCTGCATCCCCACTGCCATAAACACCAACCCCAAGTAGGCACTCGTGGAGTAGGAGAAGGTGCGTTTGATATCGATTTGCGCCAAGGCCACCAGGGATCCGCCCAGGGCTGTGATCGTGCCGATGGCCACCAAGACCCCATTCGTAATCGGCGACAGGGCCAGTAGCGGTTGCAGCTTAATCAGCACAAAAGCCCCGCAGGCCACCACTGCCGAATTGCGCAAAATCGAAGCCGGGTTGGGCGCTTCCATCGCCTCATCCAGCCACAGGTGCAGCGGAAACTGGGCGCATTTCCCCAAAGGCCCTGCAATCAAAGCCAACCCCATCAAAGCCGCCCAAGCCGGATCCAAGCTAGTCGTAGCCGCCCAGTCCCGCAGGTCGGAAAACGTCAAGTCCCCAGAAAAGTTGGAAATTGCCACCACCCCCATCAGCAGCAGCAGATCTCCTACCCGCTTGGTTAAAAACGCATCCCGCGCCGCCGTCACCACTAGAGGCTGGGCGTACCAAAAGCCCACCAGCAAATAGGTGGAAAGGGTGAGCATCTCCAGCAGGGCATAGCTGAAAAACAGCGAGTCGCTGAGGGCGATCCCTGTCATTCCCCCCTCGAAAAAGCCCATCAGGGCGGCAAAGCGACCCAGGCCCCAGTCCCTATCCAAATACCCCAGCGCATAGATCTGGGCCAGCAAGCTCAAACCGCTGATCCAGACGACGGCCCCCATTGTCAGGGGCGAGATCTCCAAAGACAGGGTCAAATCCAGATCGGCCACCCGAAACCAGGGGTAGTTCAGGATCTGGGGATCCCGACCCCAAACCTGCCGCAACAGCCAAAGGCCATGGGCAAAGGCGGCAAAAGTCAGAAGGATGTTGAGGTAAGCTGCCGGGCGCGGGCCACTGCCCTTGACCCACCCCGTTGCCCAGGGAATGGCCAAAGCTGTTCCCGCCCACCCATAGCAAGGGATCCACCAACTGCTCTCTAACCCCAAAAGAAGGTTCAAGGCCATCAAATACTTAAAAACGGAAAACTAAACTTAACAGCAATAAGTCGGGCCTTTTAACGACCTGCTCCCCATTTCACAATATATTTCACAATGTGTCTGGCTCACAATGTGTCTGGCTCGAACGGTTCCAAAACCGGGCCGGATGGCTTGAGCCAATCTCGAAGTTGAGCGGCAATGCGCCGGGCGGCCCCTGGGGATCCCATGCGGCGGCGTCCATGGGCCCGCAACTCAGCCGCGTAGTTGGGATCGGCGGCCAGGCGTTCCAGAATCCGGCCAACCACGGCGGGAGCCTGCTCCACTGAGGTCAGGTGGACGGCGGATCCCAAAAGACGAGTCTGTGCTTCGGCAAAGCGCGGGGTAAACTGGGGCCCTTCTCCCGGCAGGGTTACCACCGGTTTTCCCAAGCCTACACATTGCTCGGTAGCCGTTCCCGCCATGGCCAGCACCACCGTTGCTCGTTGGGCACAGGCCCCGAAGTCCCCCCAAACCAGAAGTACATCGCTGCGCTGAGATGGGATCCAAGCCTGAAGCGGGTCTCGCTCCAGGTTGGGGCTGAGGGCAGCATAGACTTGCAGCTCCTTTGGGAGCCGCTCCACCACCTGCATCATCAGAGCCCAGTTGCGATAGGCTTCCGGCGGACGGGATCCGGGCAAGAGCAGCAAGGCCGGCCGGTGGGGATCCAAAGGCAATGTCCCGCGTGGCTCTAGGCCATCCATCATCGGGTTGCCCAGGTAAAAGGCCCTTAGGCCCCGTTTTTGCAAAGCTGTAGCCGTCAGCTCATCCCGCAAAAAAGAACCCAGGCAGCGTCGGTGGGCCATCAGCCAGCGCTCCCAGGGCAGGTAATCGGAAATCGGCTGCCCAAAAGGGATCCAGGGGTGTCGGTAGGGACCCCCTTCATCCCGCCAGTAATAGTCCGACTTGGCCGTGCCCACAAAGGCGTAGGGGATCCCACTCCACCATGCCATCAGCAAGGGCACAATATCCCCCACCGCCAGCACCAGGTTCCTCTGGGCTGCTGCCCGGCGAACCAACGCCAATTGCCGCCCCGTCAGCCCCAGCAAACCGGCCCGCAAATCCCGCCACAACTGCCGCCAATCCTGATAAATAAACCCCCCCGACGGCATCACCTGGGCAATGGGCAGCAGGGGGATCCCTTGGCGTTGGTAGGCTGTCCCTTCTCCCACAATCGGCAAGGCTTGCACCGGGATCCCCAGTTGGACTAGGGCAACAGCAAGGCGACTGCCCACCTCATCTTCCCCGTGTCCATTGCTCAGACACAGCACCTGCGGTGGATTCGTTGGATTCCATTGGGTTCCCATAGCTTGCCGTAGGCGCAATCTGGGCTGAATCAAGAGGGATCCCCCAGCTCACCAGAAATCTCCTCATAGAATAGAGCCAATCCAAGAGGGGAACCGGGGAGATGATCCGAAATGAGCGACAACGAGCCGAACTGATTGCAGCGGTAGAGGCCCTTCAGCTGGAAGGCCCCTATTTTGTGGAAGAGCGCCTCACCCGCCATCGCGGCCCTTTCTTGCGGGCAGTGAAAGATGTGCCTGTAGGGGGAACTTGGTGGGAGATCCGCTACTTTCCCGCCTGCGAGCGCTACGCTTGGGCCTACCTTCCGGAAGGGGCCGGCCCACGGGCCTTCGCCTGGGGACACACGCCGCAGCAAGCCTTTCTTAACGCCTTATGGCATCACCCTCTTTCTCCTCAGGGCCAAGGACAGCCTCAGGGAAACCATTCCGATTTACAGTGAATTGACTACTCTCCACCCTACTGACTTGCTTCCGGCTAAGGGTAGGACGGGGCTTTAGGCGCATTTTTTTGGTAAAAATTAAAAAATTAAGCAACTCTCTTCCCACGTATAGGGAACATGAAACCCCAGGCCGTCGCCCGTATTCTGGATGCCAACCTCGATCGAGCTCGTGAAGGACTACGGGTATTGGAAGAATGGTTTCGTTTCGGCCTGGAAGAGGGAGAGCTCTCTGCCGAATGCAAGGCCATGCGCCAAGCCCTAGCCCGCTGGCACAGCGATCCCCTGCGTTTGGCCCGCGATACCCCCGCCGATCCAGGCACCCAGATCTCCCACCCCCAAGAGGAGCAACGGCGGGATCTCCGCCACCTCTTGCAAGCCAATTGCAGCCGTGTGCAAGAAGCCCTGCGGGTGTTAGAAGAATACGGCAAGTTGGCCGAATCCCACCACTGGGTGGCCCCTGGCCTGGCCAAGCTGGCCAAAGACATGCGCTATCGGCTCTACGTCTTGGAAAGTGAACTGCTGGGCGGATCCCTGCGGCAGCGTCTCCTGGCAGCCCATCTTTATTTGGTGACCAGCCCTGTGCCCCACTGGCTAGAGGTGGTGGAAAAATCCCTGCGGGGCGGGGTGACCCTGGTGCAATATCGCCGCAAAAACCTCCCCGACGGCGAGATGCTGCGGGATCTCAAACAGCTGCGGCAGCTGTGCGACCGCTACCAGGCGCTGATGATCGTCAACGACCGGGTGGACTTGGCTCTGGTCAGCCAGGCTGATGGGGTTCACCTGGGCCAGACGGATCTGCCGGTCGCCCAAGCTCGGCACCTCCTGGGATCCCAGCGGCTCATTGGCCTGTCCACCACCAACGCCGAAGAGCTGGCCCAAGCCCTGAACAGCGACGTGGACTACATCGGCGTCGGCCCCGTTTACCCCACCCCCACCAAAGCGGAGAAACCCCCTGCCGGCCTGGAGTACGTGCGCCTGGCTGCCGAGAAAGCCCACCTGCCCTGGTTTGCCATCGGCGGCATCGATCCCCACAACCTACCCGAGGTGCGTCGAGCTGGGGCCACCCGTGTAGCTGTGGTGCGGGCTTTGATGGAAGCTGCCGATCCCACCCAGACAGCCCGCGCCATGCTGGCCGAACTGCAAGGGATCCCTGCCCTATCCTAAAGATCAACCGTGAAGCTCAACCGTGAGCATTTTGCTGCTTATTGGCTGTTCCAATCCAAATGGTTTCTGAACAAGTGAGAGGAAGATGAAGTAAGGATGTTCTAAACTCCAGAGGCGATGACAGAAGCCGCAAGAAAAACAAATCCAGACAGCAGGGATCCTGCCCTGGTCGAGATCCCGGCGGAGCTGCAAGCAGGGCTGGTGACAGAGCTGGATTTGATGATCCGGGCCCGCTACCCCCTGGTTTACTTGGTCTCTCCAGAAGAAGAGCCTGCCGATGCCGTGCTAACCCAAGTAGCCAGACGGACAGACCCACCGCGGCAATTGTTGTTCTGGGACTTGGTGCGGGGCTGGCAAGATACAGGCGAGGATCGGGGCTCCATCATGGCAGCTCTGGGGCGGGTGTGGCGCTCTGCCCCCAACGAGGACACTCTCTTTGTGCTGCGGGATCTGCACTTTGTGTTGCGCAACGCCAGCAGCGACAAAAACGCTCCCATCATCCGGGAGCTGAAAAACCTCAGCCGCGAGCTAAAACGCACCCGCAAGATGCTGATCCTGCTCAGCCACACCCTGGAAGTGCCCAGCGACCTGGCAGAGGAGGTCACCGTCGTCGATATTCCCTTGCCCAATAGCGAAGAGATCAGCCGCCTCATCCAGCTCTACGTGGCCCCAGATAAACTCAAGCTCACCCCTCTGGCCCGCGAGCAACTGGTCAAAGCTTGTCAGGGACTGAGCCGAGAACGTATCCGCCGCGTTTTGGCCCGCGCTTTGGCCGCCAAGCAGGAGGTCAACGAAGCCGATATCGACCTGGTGCTGGAGGAGAAAAAGCAGGCCATCCGCCAAACCGGCATCCTGGAGTTTTTCACCGCCCGCGAGACCCTCAAAAGCGTGGGGGGCCTGGATAACCTCAAGGCCTGGGTGCGGGTGCGCCAGGAAGCCTTTACCGAAGAGGCGCGGCGCTATGGCCTGCCCAACCCCAAAGGCGTGCTGCTGGTCGGGATCCAGGGCACCGGCAAATCCCTCTCCGCCAAGACCATCGCCAATGAGTGGCGGCTGCCCCTGCTGAGATTGGATGCCGGGCGGCTGTTTGCCGGCATCGTCGGCGAGTCGGAAAGCCGGGTGCGGCAGATGATCCAACTGGCAGAGGCGATGGCCCCCTGCGTGCTTTGGATCGACGAGATCGACAAAGCCTTTGGCAACATCACCAGCAGTGCCGATGGAGATTCTGGTACCAGCCGCCGGGTGTTTGGCAGCCTGATTACCTGGATGCAGGAGAAGACCAGCCCCGTTTTCATTGTGGCCACCGCCAACAACGTGCCTCTGCTGCCGCCGGAGCTTTTGCGCAAGGGCCGCTTTGACGAGATTTTCTTCTTGAACCTGCCCACCCACGCTGAGCGCAAAGAGATCTTCCGGGTGCATTTGCAGCGGTTGCGCCCCAGCCGCCTGCGAGAATTTGACCTGGAAGCTTTGGCAGCCGCAGCTCAGGACTTCAGCGGGGCCGAGATCGAGCAAGCCATTGTAGATGCCATGTACAACGCCTTTGGGGGCAGTGGCAGCGGCGCCCGGCGGGACTTTACCCAAGAGGATATCCTGCAGGCCATCCGCGAAACCGTGCCTTTGGCCTCGATTGCCCGCGACCAAATCGAGAGTCTTAAGTGCTGGGCTGCTCAAGCGGGCGCGAGAACGGCCTCTCAAGATGCCCAGGTGCTGCAGGAGATGAAGCAGTGTTTTGCCTCTTCTTGAGATTCAGAATGGGTGAAATCCACCTCCCAGCCCAAATAAGGCGGCTAGTATGCCAATACCCACAGCAACTCCAGCCGCTATCTTCAAGTTTTCTTCTAGGCTTTTAGCATCTGCCTTTTCCTTCATTGCAGTTAGCAAAAATAGCTGATCCTCCCCACTCAGCCCACTTATAAAATCCGGGGATATAGATTCGATAGGGACGGTTTTAAAATGATCGATCCTGCTTCTACAGTAGAGCTGAAGCTGGGAAAGCTCCGAGTCTCTGTCTTTCTCCATCTGGGCTATTGCTGATGTTGCCTCTCCTTGGAGCTTTTTAGCCCTTTCTACTTGATCCTTACTGTATTTGGAGTCAAGGACTGCTGACCAGCCAGCAAGAAATGAAAAGAGAATAAGTATGACACCAACAAGCTCCCAGCCAATCGAGAGAGCCAAAACACCGAGCAAGAGAAAGGTTAAACAAGATTGTATGTTGTCGTCCTTCGTAATAAATCTGTAGTCAATTCTGGCATCTTCCTCCCTTACTCCAATAGCGATTAAGTTCTTCTTGAGTTCAGACTTAACTTGCTCTATTTTCTGGTTATAGTTAGCCTCGATATTTTTCTTGCGACGTTCTATCTCTTCTGCAGCTTCCTTTATCTTGTCGAAGTCAAAGGGCCAAGGTTTGCCATCTTGTGTGCTGTAACCGCGTTCTGCTTTTAAGTCTTGGTCATACCCGCTCCCTTTTGTGGGCGAAGCCTGGGAAAGTCTTTGGGAGTCATAGGCTTTTCGCTTCACAGGATCACTCAGGACCGAGTATGCTTCCTGAATAGACTTAAACTTTTCCTCAATGTACTGCCGCCCCTTAACAGGTGTATCTGGGTGAAGTTTATCGGGATGGTATTCTTTGGCAAGCCGCCTGTAGCTCTCTTTAATTTCTTCTAGAGTTGCATTGGGCTGTAATTCCAGCTCGCGGTAAAGGTCTTTCATGGGAGGATCTGGCGCAGGGGGCCTTGTGCCAGCTACTTTGATGCGGGGATCCTATTCCCTGAGGGGAAGCCTTGCAAAGTGCTAATCGATACCTGGCCTCTTTTTTAAGCCTATTTTAGGGATCGGACAGCTCCAGCCAAGCAGCCCTTGGCTCCTCCCTCAGTAGATGCTTTTTCAAGGCCCAACGTCCAGAAAGGCGGGGTTATGAGCAAGCTGCTGCGGCTTGCCGCGCCAAGACCCACTCCACCAGGGTGCGCACCCCATAACCGGTGGCCCCTTTGTTGTTGTAGCCTGCATCCTTCTCTGTCCAAACGGGGCCTGCTATATCCAGGTGGGCCCAAGGGGTTTTCTCCACAAACTGCTTCAGGAACAGGGCAGCGGTGATGGATCCCCCTGAGCGGGGACCAGTGTTTTTCATGTCGGCCACAATGGAGCTGAGACCCTCGAAGTAGCCTTCTTCCAGCGGCAGGCGCCAGATTTTTTCGCCGGAAAGATTGGCAGCCTGCTGTAGCTCCTGGGCCAGCGTCTCATCTGGGGTGAACAAGCCGGCAATTTCTTCCCCCAGAGCAATCACACAAGCACCGGTCAGGGTAGCCAGATCGAGGATGGCATCAACGCCCAGCTTTTCCGCAAACACCAGGGCATCCGCCAAGGTGAGGCGGCCTTCTGCATCGGTGTTGTTGACCTCAATGGTCTTCTGGTTAGAAGCGGTGAGGATATCCCCTGGGTGGATGGCATGGCCGCTGATCATGTTTTCCGTGGCAGCGACGATGAAGTGCAGCTCCACTTGCGGCTTGAGGGCGGCTAGGGCCCGTGCAGCTCCCAAAACTGCCGCTGCTCCCCCCATGTCGGTTTTCATCATGGCGATGCTGCGGGAGTCGGTTTTGATGTTCAGCCCACCGGAATCAAAGGTCAGCCCCTTGCCCACCAGGGCCAATTTGGTAACAGGATCCCCTTGTGGCGGCTTGTAGGTGAGGTGGATAAACTGGGGCGGCAGGTCAGAGGCTTTGGCCACACCCAAAAAAGCCCCCATCCCCAGAGCCTCGCATTCTTCCTGTCCCAAAATCTCCACCTCTAGACCATATTCCTGGGCCAGTTGGCGGGCGGTATCGGCCAGGGCGAGAGGAGTCACAATGTTGGCGGGGGCAGCCACCAATTCCCGAGCCAAGATGGTTCCTGCGGCCATCTCAATGGCCCGCTGCAGCGCGACTTCGTAATCGGGGCGAGCCTGGGCCAACCCCGGCACCAAGAGAGTTACTTCCTGCACAGAAAAGCTGTTTTCCTCTTCCCCTTTGGCTGAGGATTTGAACCGATTGTCCCGGTGCGCCACCAGTAGGCAGGCTTCGGCCACCGCCTGAACCCCACGCACCCGATCCAACCCCGTCTCCGGCAAAGACAGCATCACCTGCTTGGCTTTTAGGCTGTGAGCCTGGCGCAGGCCGTTGGCTGTGGCCCGTCGTATGGCTTCTAGCGTTAGGGCGGCGGGATCCCCTAGCCCCACCAACACCAGTTTGCGGATCTCTCCTGTCAGGCGCAGGGCAACACTGCTATTCGGCTTCCCCTGAAACCCCTGCTCCTGAACGGTTTCCGCCACCAGCCCTGACCACGCCTTTTCATCCCAAGAGGCGATCTCAGGGGGCAGAGGAAAGCGGCCATTCCCGCCGGAAGCGGCAAAGCAATAGACCAGGGCACATTCCCCTTGAGTGAGTGGCGGCTCGCTAAGATGAAGCTGCATGAGAAACCCTTGACCAAGCTGTTGACATGGGATCCCCAGTCTATCCAATTTCGCCGGCTCTTAGGGCAAGGGATCCCCCCTCTAGTGGGCGGGCCGGAAGATCCCGAAGCAGGAAGTGTAGCCGTGTAAAAAGGTGGATCCCCCAACGGGGCCGATCTCACCATTGCAAAAGAACCCCCCCAAGGGCAGCTCTCCAAGCAATTCCCGAAACCGTTGCGAGTCAAAATCGGGAGTGCCGTACAGGCCCTTGCCTCGCCCCAAACAGGAGAACATCAACGCCCCACAAGGCTCCGGCCTCGGTTGAGAGGGGCTTTGCCTCAAGTTGCGCTCGGCACAATAGCGGCTGAGGGCCCAACGCAGATCTTCTGCCGAAGTCTGGGCATCCCGCAGATGAAATTGCACCGTCTGGCCAGGGCGCACCTGATCCCCGATGGCCAGCGCCCCCACGCGCGGATCAACGCCCAAGATTACGCGAATGAGGAAATCTCCCGGCGTCGGCTCCGACTTGAACTCATCCATCAGCAGGCCGATGAAGAGAGAGTGGCGGGCCAATCGCTGATCCACGGGACTGAGCCGCTCTGCCAAGTCCTGCAAAACCGCTAGAGGAGGGCGACCCTCCAAGCCAAGAATCACATTCCCCTCTGCTTCCGTCACCCGCAAGGGATCCCCAATGGGGCGACACCCCTGGGCCACCACTGCATCCAGCACCACATTGCCGTAGAGCGCTAGCCCCACTGTGCCCTCTCGATACAGCTCCCGCCGAGGTGTGAGGGTACGCGCATCCAGCAAAAACAGAGCATTGCCCCGAGGGCCGCGGCCCCCACTGGCCAATCCCCCCACTTTGACTGATCCCGGATAGGCGAAATCCAACCCCTGCAGCAGCTCTGAGATGCCAGAGGAAAATCCATCGGCCAAGAGCAGAAAATGAGGCTTGCTCTGCGGCGAAACCCCAACACAATCGACCCAGGCAGAAGGAGCCGCATCCAAGTCTGGCAATTGGTTCCCCCGCAGATGAAAAGGATGCAGCACCACCTCCGGCATGACCGCCAAAGACAAGGAGAGAGCCGGGCCATCCTCAATTTCATGCCCGCCACCCACAATGCCACCCCCGGAGCAGCCGATCAAAACGTCCACCTCCAGCAGCCCCGACAGCAATGGCAACACCCGGATGTATTCGCTGGCAAAGGCCGCCGACACAAACAAAACCCCCAGGTTGGGCCGCAGAGGCTGAGAGGGAACATACCCTGTCAGCAGCCCCGGCAAGCTGCCGGATCCCACCGTCTGCACCTGCCGACTCAAGGCACTTTTCAGCTGGGCCGCCTGAAGCTTGGCCTTGGCTTCCTCCACCACCTGCCGCAGAGCCGCTTCTAGGGAAGGGAGCTGGGAGAGCGCGTTCACCCACTGCATCGGCGTGTTCCTACGGTCTGGAGTTTGCTGTTTTTAGGCTAGCAATTTATGGCCAGGCTGGCTGTTCTGTGTAGTCTCGCTTTGGGACAGGATCAGGGCAGATAGGGCCGGGGATCCACAGGCGCGCCCCCGCCGGGGCGGACTTCAAAGTGCAGATGCGGCCCTGTGCTCCAGCCAGTGCTGCCGCGGCTCATGATTGTCTGCCCCTGCTGCACGTACTGGCCTGTGGAAACGTAAATCTGATGGCCGTGGGCATAGCGAGTAACAATTCCGTTGGGATGGCGAATGTCCACTCGATTGCCGTAGCCATCCCCAGCATTCCCCGCGAAGATCACCACTCCCTCCTGAACGGCTACAATAGGGGATCCCACGGGGCCAGGAATATCTACCCCTGCATGAAGGCGACCGCGACGGTAGCCAAAGCCAGAGGTGATTTGCCCGGAGACCGGCCAGATAAACCCACTGCTGCGGGCCTGAGGAGGAGCTGGAGGAGGCGCTGGCGGCGCTGGCCGAGCTTGTGGCTGGCTCTGAGCTCGTCGGGCAGGAGCAGGGGTGGGCTGCGTACCCGGCGCCGGAATCGTAAGGCGTTGGCCAATGCGCAGCCAGTGGGGATTGCGCAAGTTGTTGGCTTGAATAATGGATCGCTGAGTTACCCCATAGCGGGCGGCGATCCGTTCGATGGTGTCACCGGCTCCAACTGTGTGGGTCAGGGATCCACCGGCCAAGAGGGCCTGCCGTTCTTGTTCCATTTGCTGGGCCCGGCGTTGCTGCTCCGCCTGTAATCGAGCTTGGGCTTCGGCTTGGCGTTGGGCTTCCTCCTCTTGCTGGCGGCGCTCTTCCTCTTCGCGAGCTTTCTGGGCAGCGATCATCTCCTTCTGACGCTGGATCAACTCGCCCACATCGCCGGGGATGAGCAGGCGTTGGCCAATGCGCAGATATTCCGGGCGATCCAGAGGAGTCGCTTCGATAATCCGCTGCTGGGGAACTCGGTAGCGGTTGGCAATGTCCTCCAGTGTGTCTCCCTGCTTGACGGTGTAGATCAATCCCGGCTGGCTGGGGATGAGGAGAACTTGCCCCGGCTTCAGCTCAGTACTGGCCTGAATACCATTGGAGACGGTGATGGCAGCCGCGTCGAGCTGATACATCTGGGTCAGTTGCCAGAGGGTTTCCCCCGGCTGAATTTCATGCTCCAGAATGCCTCTGGGCCCTTCTCCTGTCGGGATTCGCCCTTCTGCGAAGGCTTGGCGCAGCTGCTCCTTTTTCCGCTCGTAGTTTTGCTGCAGAGCGCCAGATAGCGTATGCACAGAGGGTGGGATCGGCTCTACCGCCGGAGACAGGGGGCGATTCAACTGTCGCTGCTGTAGGGTAGCGACTCCGGCCAAGCCCAGCATCAGCAAAAGACCAGTGGCCCAAGCCGGATATCCCCGACGCGCAGGAGCAGAATCCCCCGGCTCTGGATGGGCTGTCTCAGGCTCGGTTGGGCACTTGGGGGTGGCCGGCAGCTGCTCTTCCCCAGCTTCTGCGCAGGGATCCGCCTCCAGCTTCAGAAGCCATACCAGGCCCGTTAAGCTGAGAGAGAGGGCCAAACCAACCCATCTTGGCTTCGACCGCCCAGAGAGAGGGGCTGGAGCCCACTCCAGAAGATAGGCTTCCTCGGCAGATGAATCCGCAGAAGTCCAGGACTGTTCTGAAGGGATCCCTGCCGAGCCCTTTGGGGGTGGGGGGGAAAGGGTGCTCACGGCAGCACCGCGGAAATCCAGCTCCCCGTTTTGGGGATTGGGGAAAGTGGGTTTTAAAGGCATCCTCACACCAACAGGCTGACACTAGAGTGCAAGAGAAGAAGATGTCAAAATGAGGGGCACAAGCCCCTTGGCACCGAGCACCCCTGGGGTGACTCAAGCCGGAGTGGAGTTCGCTAATGAACAGGCTGACTCGCACTCAGGTTAGAGTACCGTAGTTAACAAATCTAGACAAGTCTTGGCAGGTAATTTCAGCCACAATGCTTGCCTCACAATGGTTCCAGCCCTTGGCTCGTTGAGATTTTGTCGAGCCTCATCCGATTCAAGACAAAGTGCGCCATCGTCTTTTTTTGGAAGACAAAGCCTGTTTTGCTGTAGCTGAAACTACAAACTAGGGATACCCATGGATTTGGTTGTCTATAACACATTGACTCGCCGCAAGGAAGTGTTTCAGCCGCTGGCAGCAGGTGGATCTCAATCCGTTTCCGTCGGCAATTCCCAGGGATCTGCAGCTCCAGTTGCGGAGGAGAAGCCCCTGGTGCGGATGTATGTCTGTGGTGTAACGGTTTACGACCTCTGCCACCTCGGCCATGCGCGTACCTACGTGGTTTGGGACATGGTGCGTCGCTACTTGGAGTGGCGCGGCTACCGAGTGAAGTATGTGCAGAACTTTACCGATGTGGACGACAAGATCCTCAAGCGGGCGTTGGAACGTGGCGAATCGATGCAGGCGGTGGCGGAGCGCTTCATCGCCGAGTATTTCCGAGATATGGATTGCCTGAACATCAAGCGGGCCGATCTCTACCCGAGGGCAACCCAATCGCTGCAAGCCATGTTCCAGTTGATCCAATCTTTGGAGCTCAAAGGCTTTGCCTACCGGGTACGGGATCCGATTCGACACCAGACCGACCCGTCTTCCCTCCTGCAAGCGGGACACCAGCCAGAGACCCCCGCCTCTGTTCAGTACTCTGTTTACTACTCTGTCCGCAAATTCCCGGATTACGGCCAGCTATCCGGTCGAAAACTGGAGGAGATGGAGGCGGGAGCCAGTGGCCGGGTAGGAGAAGAAGGAGCCGACAAACAGGATCCCTTCGACTTTGCCCTTTGGAAAGCGGCCCCCCCTTCTGAGCCGGGGTTTGCCTCCCCTTGGGGTTGGGGGCGACCGGGCTGGCACATCGAATGTTCCGCCATGGTGCGAGAGACCCTAGGAGATCACATCGACATTCACGCCGGCGGGGCAGATTTGATTTTCCCCCACCACGAAAATGAGCTGGCCCAATCGGAGCCAATCACCGGCAAGCCGATGGCCAAATACTGGATGCACAACGGTTTTCTCAACATCAACGGCGAGAAAATGTCCAAATCTTTGGGCAACTTCACCACCCTGCGACAGGCCCTCGCCGTCTATCACCCCATGGCCTTGCGGCTGTTCCTGTTGCAGACCCACTACCGCAGCCCGATTGACCTCACCGAGGCAGCCATGCAGGCAGCCAGCCGTGGCTGGGAAACCCTCCAGAAAGGGATCCACTGTGCCCAGCACTTCTGCAAAGAAGAAAAGGGATCCCCTGATGCTGAGGCCATGCAAGCCTTTCAAGCTGCTATGGACAATGATTTTGGCACCCCTGAAGCGCTGGCTATCGCCTTTGAATTGGCCAAAGAACTCACCCGCGAACACAACCTGTTCACCCATCAAGGCCAAACCCATCTGGAGCCCCAGGCCCTCAAACAAAAAAGCGCTGCCTTGCTGGAGATTTTGGCTACTTTGGGATTCTGTTGGCCCTCATTCTCTGAATTCGAGGGATCCAAAGAAGCAGCTACAAATGGGGAACTTAACTTTAAAAAAATCGAGGAGCTGATCGCGCAGCGCTCGGCAGCCCGCAAGGCCAAAAACTTTGCCGAAGCCGATCGCATTCGGGATCAGTTGAAAGCCCTGGGCATCACCCTCATCGATCAAAAAGATGGCACCACCCGTTGGCTGCGAGAATAGGGGTTGAGGAGCATTCCTCGGGCTCATTCAAAATGGATATGGCTGTAACCTAGGGGCTCAGAGGGGCAAAGTACTTCTCCCTTCGTTTGGGTTGCTGGAAAAGTTCGGCTAGAGTCAGATCAGTGACTGTGTCAACGTCTCGGCGGATCTCAATGCTTTCTCCAGCTACCGCGCAAACTGATCTGAGTCCCATCGATCTGGATCGCCTGCTCACCCCTGAGATTCAGCGGCCGGCCCGCTACTTGGGCAAAGAGTTTGGCGCCGTCCACCGTCCTTGGGATTCGGCACGGGTGCGTTGGGTGCTGAGCTATCCAGAGTTGTACGAGGTGGGAGCTTCCAACCTAGGCCACCTCATCCTTTACAACATCCTCAACGCCCAGCCGGATCAACTGTGTGACCGCACCTACTTGCCAGGCCCGGATCTGGCGGCCCGCCTGCGGCAGTTGGGGATCCCGCTGTTTGCCGTGGAATCCCGCCGTCCTCTGCGCGCCTTTCACATCATCGGCTTCAGCCTGGCTTACGAGCTGGGGGGCACCAACATCCTGGAGATGCTGGACCTAGCCGGGATCCCGCTCAAGTGGTGGGAGCGGCAGCCCTTTACCCCGGAAGAGTGCCCTCTGATCTTTGCCGGCGGGCCAACCGCCACCTCCAACCCAGAGCCTTTTGCCGACTTTTTCGATTTCTTCGTCTTCGGAGATGGGGAAGAGGTGCTGCCGGAAATTGGCCAAGTGCTGGCCGGATCCCTGTCCAAGCCCCGCCGAGAGGTCTTGCTGGAGCTGGCCCAGGTGCCGGGGGTGTACGTGCCCCAGTTTTACGAGGGGATCCCACCGCGGCCCATCGTGCCTGGGGTGCCGGAGCGCATCCGCCGTCGGGTGGCCCTGCCTCAACCCCAATACTCCGTCGGCCTGGTGCCTTTGGTGGAAACCGTCCACGACCGCCTGGTGATGGAAGTGCGGCGGGGCTGCACACGGGGCTGCCGATTTTGCCAGCCGGGAATGCTTACCCGCCCAGCGCGGGATGTGGATCCGGAAGCAGTGGTGGAGGCTGTGGTGCAGGGCTTGCGGAGAACAGGTTACAACGAATTTTCCCTCTCTTCTCTCAGTTGCTCCGACTACCTTTCCCTGCCGGCGGTGGGAGCGGAGCTGCACAACCGTCTCCTCAGAGAACACATTGCCCTTTCCCTGCCCAGCCAGCGGGTGGATCGTTTTGATGGGCAAATTGCCGCCATCATGAAGGGATCCCGCCGCTCCGGCCTCACCTTTGCCCCCGAAGCTGGCACGCAACGGCTGCGGGACATCATCAACAAGGGCCTCACCGATGCCGACTTGATTCGCGGCATTCGCACCGCCGTCCAAGAGGGCTGGGACAAAATCAAGCTCTATTTCATGATTGGCCTGCCCGGCGAGACCGACGCCGATGTCCTGGGGATCGCCCGCACCGTCGAGATGCTGCAGCGAGAATGTGCAGCCCTGGGTCGCAAGCGGGTGGAGTTTACCCTCACCCTCTCCAACTTCACCCCCAAGCCCCACACCCCCTTCCAGTGGCACCGGGTGGACTACGCCGACGTGCAGCGCAAGCAAACCCTGCTGCAGAAAGAGCTGCGGCGGCTGCGGGGCGTCAAAGCCCACTTCACCGACATCCGCTTCAGCATCCTGGAAGACTTTATCGGCAAAGGGGATCGTTCCCTAGGCCGCATGATCGAGCGGGCTTGGCGGGCCGGTGCCGGCATGGATGCCTGGTGGGAAAACATCGACACCGCCTATGCTGCCTGGGTGAGGGCCTACTGCGGCGAAGAGGTGGATCCTGCCGCCGATCCGGTCGCCCTCTGCGCCCATCTCCCCATCCGGGAATTGGGCCTGGAGGATCCCTTGCCCTGGGATCACATCGATACCGGCATCGACAAAAAATGGCTGCAAAAAGACTACCGCCGCGCCCTGGAAGCCCTCACCGTGGAAGACTGCTCCTTCGAGGGCTGCTCCGCCTGCGGCATCTGCGGCCCCGGCTTCGGCCACAACATCGTCATTCCCCCTCCGCCCGTCCCGCCCCTGCAGAGCAAACCCACCCCCACCCCGGATCCCCTGGAGCCGGAGCCACCTGCCCAGCGTTTCCGCATCACCTACGGCAAAACCGGGGATCTGCGCTGGCTGGGCCACTTGGATCTCATGCGCCTGTGGGAACGGGCCTGTCGGCGAGCGGGGTTACCTCTGGCCTTCAGCGGCGGCTACCACCCCATGCCCCGCCTGGCCAACGCCAACGCTCTGCCCATCGGCCAGGAAGGCTATGGCGAAATCCTGGATCTGGAGCTGCTGGATCGGCCTGAAGGTCCTCTGACGCCTGAGAAACTGCGCGCCCTTCTGAGCGAACAGCTGCCCCCGGAGATCCCCATCCAAGCCGTCCAAGAAATTAGCCTTCGGGATCCCTCTGCCACCGAAGCCGTTTACGCCGCCGAATATCAGCTCACGGTGAGCTGCGAGTTGCCCAAAGCCGTTCACGGCAGCGGGACGGAGTCCTCTTGGCCTGCCTGGGTCACCCAGATCCTAGACGCGCAGGAAATCTGGATTGAAAAAACCTCCAAGTCTGGCAAGTCCTCTCCCTTCAATGCCCGCGCCCTGCTTTACTACCTAGAGTTTCAGGGCCTGACCCCCGAGGGCAGCGCTTGCCTCCTTTACCGGGGCAGTTGCCGCAACGACGGTGCCTACCTGCGGCCCACCCATCTGGTTCAAATGGCCGAGTCATTGGGGTTGCCCCGCTGGACATTGCAGACGGCAAAGCGGCTGCGTCTGTTGTGGGAGAACCCCCTAGCCGATCCAGATTGAGCACTTCCTCTGGGAGCAACCCAAGGGCTAAGGGTCTGTCTGGGCTGAGGGATCCCACAAGCGCTATAATGCTGCTATTGCTGGCTCCTGCCGCTGTGGGGCTCGCCAGGCATCAACTTGACCAAAGGCGGGGTGAGCAGCAGGCAAAAGCTGGGCCGGATTTTGGAATGGAGACACTCTTAACTCAGTACCCAGGGCAGGTAACAGGCGTGATGGGGTCGAGTCGATAGGCGCAACAGAAAAGTGTGCCTCTTCGACCTAGCCCAGATCTAACCAGAAAATTTTACCCTGAGAAGGTGCTTCTTTCCGCGCGCAAACCCTGTCTTGTTGTGGACTATCGCTACGCGACGCTTTCGCGAACAGGCTGGGCCGCACAACTGGGGTTCTGCAATGGGCCAGCGTTCGATCTCCCGAGGCGGAGCCGTCTTGCTCCCTGAGCCTATCGATTGAGCCCATCCATGAATCTCCATGCAAACCTCACCGAATCCATTCATCCCATCCGATGAGTTTTCCTTCCAATCAGCAGAAGCCCCCCGCTGTACCCACCAGAGCCAGCATTGGGTAGTTCACATGCACTTAAACTCACCTCACCCATTGGAGAGGAAACAAAGCCAAGCGTCAAAGTAGAGCTGAGGGTAATGGACAGCCCCATGATGAGTCAATCCTGGTCAAAGAAACTTAAGCGGATCCCAGCAAAAGGACAACACCTCGCCAGAATGAGGGTTCAACCCGTAACCGCGTGCCCTTGGGGCGGGGAGGGAAGTTAATGCCCAGGCAGATTGTCATTGCCGAGCAACATCGAGTGGCAGCCGTCTTCGCCGAAGATCAAGTGCAGGAGCTGATCGTCGCCAGCGGCGCTCACCAAGTGGGAGACGTTTACGTCGGAATCATCGAGAACGTTCTGCCCAGCATCGATGCCGCTTTCGTCAACATCGGCCCTGCAGAGCGCAATGGGTTTATCCACGTCAGCGACCTGGGCCCGCTGCGCCTCAAGCGAAGTCATGCCTCGATTTCTGAGCTGGTCTTGCCGCAGCAAAAGGTGCTGGTACAGGTGATGAAAGAGCCTACCGGCAACAAAGGGCCAAGGCTTACCGGAGATTTGGCCTTTCCAGGGCGGTATTTGGTGTTGCGACCCTACGGAAAAGGCGTTCATCTGTCCCGCCGCATCGAGGATCGAGAAGAACGCAACCGTTTGAAGTCGCTGGCCATTTTGATTAAACCCCCGCAGATGGGCCTGTTGGTGCGCACCGAAGCGGAAGGTGTGTCCGAAGAAGCGATGATCGACGACCTGGAGCAATTGAAGAAACTCTGGGAAGATATTCAACAGCAGTATCAGGCAGCACGGGGGCCGGGGCTACTCAACCGGGATGACGACTTTATTCAGCGGGTGCTGCGGGATGTTTACTCCGACGATGTGAACCGCATTGTAACCGACTCTGCGGCGGGAGCGAAGCGAGTCCGTAGCTATCTGCAGGGCTGGAACAAGGGCCAAATGCCCCCCGGTGTCGTTGTCGATGCCCACCGCGAGCCCACCCCCATTCTGGAGTATTTTCGGGTCAACGCGGTTATTCGTCAGGCGCTGCGTCCGCGGGTGGATTTGCCCTCTGGCGGCTACATCATCATCGAGCCCACCGAGGCCCTGACGGTAATTGATGTTAACTCGGGCTCCTTCACCCAATCGGCCACTTCTCGGGAGACAGTGCTGTGGACAAACTGTGAGGCGGCTACCGAGATTGCCCGCCAATTGAGGCTGCGCAACATTGCCGGTGTGATTGTGGTGGACTTCATCGATATGGATTCCCGCCGCGACCAGTTGCTGGTTTTGGAGCATTTTAACAAGGCCCTCTCCAGCGACAAAGCTCGCCCACAGGTGGTCCAACTGTCGGAATTGGGGCTGGTGGAGCTCACCCGCAAACGGCAGGGGCAAAGCCTTTACGAGATCTTCGGCTATTCTTGCCCCACCTGTGAGGGGCTGGGGATCCTAGCCCGCTTGCCGGGGGCCGAGCCAGGGCATCTGTTAACAATAGAAAGCGGCCTGACGGTAACGCTACCCACCGAGGCGGAAGGAGGGGATGAGGAAGAGGCCGGCCCGATCCTGCCCCGCGATGGCAACCCCCAACGGGCACGCCTGCGAGTGGGGAGCGATGGGCTGTCTCGAGGCGATAGCCGTGCGCTGCTGCGGCGGTCGCGCTCTGCCCCCGGACAACGACGCCCCAGCCCGGATCCCTTTACGACTTCAGACGATCTGGAGGAAGAGCCACGGGTTGAAACGGGACGCAAGCGTCCCCGTGAAGACTGGGGGGATCCCCGCACTGGCCAGCGCCTCGTTGCCCGGAGCCTGGATACTTCTGTAGAAGAGGAAGCCCCAGAGCCGATGCAACTGCCAGGGGGCGGAGCAGACCTAAAGCGTCAAGAACCCCGCCGTTCTGGCCCTGGGGAAGAGGCAGAATCCGCCTCACGCAAAGATCACACTTCCCCAGCCCGCACCGTTCGCGCCAGCGGGACGGAGTCCTCAGAAGGCCGTCCGGCTCCGGTACGGCAAACCGTCACCGTGGAGATGACCCCGTTACAACAACGGGTCTACTCGGAGTTGGGGCTGTCGCCGCTGTTGCTGCTTGACCAGCCGCCGCCTTGGGGCCGAGACACGGCGGTTAGGGTGGTTCTGCCGGGAACTCTCGAGGTGGAAAGTAGCCCAGAGGTGGAGACTGAGGCAACTTCTCAGGCGGAGGAGTTGGCGCCCGAACCGGATGCCTTGCAGGAGAAGGAGCCGCTGGATACCGTTTCTCCACCCGAACCCTCGGAACCCGAAATCTCCTCTGCTGAATCGTTCCCGTCAGCCGTGCAGAGCAGCTTGGCCGAGCCAGCGGCGGAACTGGGGATCAGCCCTGCCCAGCAATCTCCAGCAGCCTCCAGGCGACGGCGCTCCCGCAGCAGTTAGGCGCTGCTCTCAAGCCCAGGGGCAGGCATGGGAGTATGGTGGAGCGGGCAAGGCCGAGTTTGATCTGGGAGGGATCCCTTTGGCAGCAGGGGATCCTGCGGGTGGCGGGGGTGGATGAGGTGGGGCGGGGAGCCCTGGCTGGGCCAGTGGTGGCGGCGGCGGTGATTTTGCCCGCCCAGATGGATCCCAAAGAACTGGAGGGAGTGAGGGATTCCAAACAACTGCGTCCGCAGCAACGCGCTCAATGGGCGGAACGGATTCGGCAGGTGGCTTTGGCTGTGGGCGTTGGCAGTGCCTCTGCTGCTGAGATCGACCGGCTCAACATTCGCCAGGCCACGGTGCTAGCCATGCAGCGGGCTTTGGCCAAGTTGGATCCAATCGAACACATTTTGCTGGATGGATTGCCGCTGGCCGAGCTGGGATCCCGGCAAACGGCCCTGGTCAAGGGGGATCACATCAGCCTCTCCATTGCCGCTGCTTCAGTTGTGGCCAAAGTCTGGCGAGATGCCTTGATGCAGAGCTGGGATCGGCAGTACCCCGGCTACGGCTGGCGCACCAACGCTGGCTATGGCACGCGGGAGCACCGACTGGCGTTGCAGAACTTGGGGCCCACCCCGCAGCACCGCCGCAGCTTTGCCCCCTTGGCAGAACTGAAAGTCAGCAGATATGATGGTTAATGCAGTTGCATTGCCCACGTAGCTCAGTGGACTAGAGCACTGGGTTCCGGTCCCAGGTGTCGGAGGTTCGAATCCTTTCGTGGGCGTCTTCAGGCATATAAGTTCAGCCATATAAGTGGGCAACATACTCTCCGTACCCGTTGTAGGGCAAGGTGGGAACGATTTGCCACTGGGAACGGGATCCGAAACCGATCAAGACTTCCTGCTCCTGTGACCAGCGGGGGTGGGGCACCCTAGGATCCACATTGGCCTCAAATCCATACTCCTCAGGGGCGAGGGTATTCCAAAACGTGGAGGGTTGACGGGCCAAAAGCTCGATTTTGACGATGGATTTTCCCCCCTTAAAGCCATACTTCCAGGGAACTACCATGCGAATTGGCGCTCCGTGCTGTTTGGGCAACGGCTTGCCATAGATGCCGAGGGCAAAAAAGGCCAACTCGTTGGCCATTTCCTCGATCCGCAACCCTTCCGTGTAGGGCCAAGGCAAGTTGGGGGGCCAGATTGGGCCAGGCATAATTTCCGGATCGTAAAAGGAAGTGAAGCGGACAAATCGAGCCGTCGGCAAAGGATCCACCCGTTCCAGCAACAGCCGCATCGGAAAGCCCAACCACGGCACCACCATCGCCCAGGCTTCCACACAGCGAAAGCGATAGATGCGCTCTTCGAGGGGGAAGTTAAACAGATCTTCCAGGCCCAACCGCTGAGGATGCCGCACCAGCCCGGTAATCTCGACAGTCCAGGGATCCGTGGGCAAAGCCTGTGCAGCCCGCCAGACGCGCTTTCCGGAGCCAAACTCGTAAAAGTTGTTGTAACGAGCAGCTACAATCTCCTCGGTGACGGGCCTGCCCACATCCGAAAAGTGGGGGTTGAGCGGGATCCCCCTCAGCTCTCGTTCTACCGAGGGAGCAGCTCCCCTGCTGCCAAACCCAAAAATAGAAAAACTGGCTCCCACCCCAACGGATCCCAGTTGCGCTAGAAATTGCCGCCGGCTGAAAAACATCTCTTCTGGAGTGACCTGTGCCTCTCGTTGCCAGGGGTGAGGAACTCGGATCCCGAACATCCATCAGCCATCCTTTGATTCAGAGTCAGGGAAAAAGTCTGCCGCCCGAACTACTACATCCTAAATGAATTACTACATCCTAAACGGATCTAAGCCGACATTCCCCGAGCTCGTTTCCAGCGCTGCCCCATGTGTAGTCATTTCAAATGTAGTCATTTCAAACAGCAATGAAACGATTTGTTATGTCTGTCCCTGGCTCCCCTCTCCTTTTGAGAGAGGGGTTGGGGGTGAGGGAAACCCTGCAGGCTGGGATGATCGGTGACGAAATCACGGTATAGCCGTGTTGGCTGAGTCCGTGCTGCTGGAAAAAAGTGTGGGGATCAGCTAAGGACTTGAGCTGGGTTCCGGCAAAACGTAAATAGACTCCACCTGCCGCCCTGCCGATGGCACTGCTTGGATGGTGCCCTTGTCGATGTGGTAGATGACCTTCTCTGCTTGCAACTGATTTTCCCCTTGGTTGATGATGACCTGGCCCTCCAGCTCAATGCGTTGCTCCTGGCTGTAATACACAGCTCTTTGGGCACGGGCCGTCAGCCGCTCGGCAGGAAAACTGAGGGTGACATTGCCGATGGCCGTAAAAACCCCTGTGTTGGCGTTGGCCTCCTGCACATCGGCGCTGATGCTGATGGCACGAGGATTTTGACCCCAGGCCGGGATCCCAAGGGCCAGCACCACACCCACAGCCCAGCCCAGTGTCTTCAGCCGCTTCCAACCCTTCCGGTCAAGCGTTATCTCCAAAGTCATGCCCCATCAACCCGTCAAACCACCCCAGCAGCCAGTCTAGCCCGTCAATCCAGGTCACAATGGCGGGGGGCAGCCTATGGGTCCGTTCCCTTTCCCCCCTGGGGCAGAGCTTGGGCAAGCTGTCTTTCCAATTCGGCAACCCGCTGCATGAGCTGTCGGTTGGCTTCCAGCAGCTCCCGCGCCTGGCTGTTGAGGTAGGGATCCGATTCCCACCAATTGATGCCGATCTCCTTGGCCTTATCCACCGAAGAAATCAGCAGGCGAATGCGCACATTCAGCAACTCCACATTGCCCACCGAAACGGTGATGTCTCCGGCGATCACAATGCCCTTGTCCAGCACCCGCTCCAGCACATCGGCCAGCGAGGAGCCATGAGTAGCCGTGGTCAAGGGTTGAGAGCTAATCGGCACAGGGTTAATCGACCTCCAAAGTGTACCAACAGGCAAAAGACTCAGCCAGGCAGTTGGTCTAGCAGATAATTCAGCAGCTGGGATCCCTCTTCATAGCGCTTGCCAGCCCGGGGCAACAGCACATCCGCACACAAAGCGCGAAAATCGGCATTCTCTTTGCTAACTGCCAGCTCATGTTCCTTGACAATGCGCCCGATCATCAAACAACTGCGCAGGCTGGGGTGGCGCGTCAGATCCAACTTGCGGCGAAAAGCCCGCACAATGTGGACGATCTTGAGGGCGTCGGGGCCGGATAAGCCTATTCGCGAGGTGAGAATCTCCTTTTCGGTCTCGATGTCCGGCTCCCCCATATCGATGGTGATCATCCGATCCAGCAGCGCATCTTGGGCCCTGTGAACCCCGGTATATTCCTCCGGGTTAGAGGTAAAAATGGCCCGGAACTGGGGATGCACCCGCAGATATTCCGAGCGGTTGCTGTCCGGCGGCAACACCAGCAGCCTCTCCTCCAGAGCACTCAGGAGAGCATTGTTGGCCTCAGGGCGGGAGCGATTGAACTCGTCGTAGATGAGGGTAAACCCCTCTCGGCAAGCCAAGGTGAGGCGGGCATCCACCCAGCGCTGCTGCACATCCTCCTCCGTCTTCACCACCGAGTGAATGAAGTTGTCCACCACCCGCCGATGGGTAAAACCGGTGCGCCCCCCGATGAGGTCGGAAGAATCGAAGCGGTCATCCCCATAGATCAGCATGATGGGGCGGCCCAGCAGGCTGGCCAGATGCATCGCCAAAGTGGTTTTGCCCGTACCCGAAGGCCCCCGCAAATGCACCGCAAAGCCCGATTGCAAATAGCGCAAAGCGCGGCGGGTAATCCGCTCAATGTAGGGGGTGTTCACGAACTGGCGGGGACGCGCCTGCAGAACCGTGGCCATGGAGATACTCAACCTCTTTGCTGCCCTAGACTCCTTTGCCTTGACTATAGCCCGGATGTTCTTCCTGCGCTCGGCACAACTAAACTGCGACCGTCCCCGACACCATGCGCCGCAGCGTAGCCAAGATTTCCGAGGGATCCAACCCCAGATCCACCGCGCCGCGGGCCAACAAATCCCGCACCCGTTCCCGATCCCCAATTACCTGCAGCAGGGTCAAGTTGGGATCCTGCGCTTGTAGATCACTCACATACTTGTTGACATAGTCAAGGATGGGATCCACCTGTTTCTCAACAGTAGGCGGAACTTCAGGGGGTTCGAGCGTTGTCAAACCCCCTGGGGGTTGGGAAACAGAGACCGGGGCGGACGGCTCCACCGGGGTTTGACCTTCGGCTACAGGCGTTGAGTCGGAAGCAGTCTCACCGGCAGTCGCAACGGCACTGTTAGAGCTTGCACTGGAAGTGGAGACTTCAGGTTCTGGGATGAGGTCAGGGATCCCATTGCCCCACACCTGCTTATGCAACTCCGCCCGGAAAGTGGCCAGGGATCCCCGCAGGGCCTGGGCCTGGGCTTGCTGTTCCTGAGCCATCTGAGCCAGCTCCTGTCGAGCCATTTGCCGGAGAGCCTGTACCCACTGCCGCAAATCGGCGCAAAAAGACTGCCGCGCTTGCTGAGTTTTGTCGGCCATCGCCTGCCGAGCCTGCGTATAGGTGCTCAGCAAATGCTCCACAGCCGCAGTCAAGTTAGCCCGGAAAGCCTGCAATTGCTGCCGGCTGACTTCCAATTGAGCAGCTCGTTCCTGCTCCAGGCGAGCCAGACTCTCTGCCACCGACTTGGCCCGCTGAGCCGCCGCTTCCGAACGGGAGCATTCGTCCAGGGATCGCCTCACAGCCCGCTCCTGCCTCAGTTTCTGCAATTGGCTGCGGGTTTGCTCCGTCTGGTGCCGTATTGCTTCTTGTCGTTGCTGGCGGCGCTGCCCCAGCTCAACCATCAGGGCTTGGTGCTGCTCTAGGCGCTGCTGCCGGGATCGGCTTAACAAACTTCGATTCTGAGCCACCCGCCGGCTGCGGGCCATGGCCCATTGTTCCTGCAAACTCATGATCTCCAATCCCTCACGTCGTTTTCAATGCTTGGGTGGATACAGCTTCTCTGCCTGTTCCCAACTCGATGGCACTGCCAACCTGTAGCTCAGTGCGGCTGCAAGACTCAATCCTCGAACAAAACCCGCAGAAGCAAGGCAGAGACCGGCGGTGGATCCCTGCCTCGCTTTCCGACGGCTAGCTTCCTACGCCTCCGCCCAGAGAGCATAACTCATCCAACCATTGCGATGCTCAAGGCGAGAGGGTTGTGGGCACTTTCCTTGGTTGAGTGATTTTGGTTAGGCAGATTTAGACGGCAGGAGCAGCAGC
The DNA here is from genome assembly GCF_054060415.1 of Thermostichus sp. OS-CIW-32. Taxonomy (NCBI): domain Bacteria; kingdom Bacillati; phylum Cyanobacteriota; class Cyanophyceae; order Thermostichales; family Thermostichaceae; genus Thermostichus; species Thermostichus sp. OS-CIW-32. The sequence goes on from NZ_JBSSDD010000006.1 coordinate 68,128, forward strand.
AGTAGCCGTCAGACCCACAGCCTCAGCGTACTTCAGGTAGGTTTCCACAGAAGCCACAACGACGCGGGCTTCAATGGCCAACAGCTCGATCCCAACCAAAGAAACCCGCACCCAGGCATCGACCACGATACCTTTGTCCAAGATGCGATCGATCACTTCGGCCAAGCTGGAAGAAGAGTTCACTTTCTCAACTGCCATAACGATCTCTCCTGCACTGATACTGCTGATACTGATGAGGGTTGAAAAGGACAGACAACTCGGCGGCAAAATGGCATGTAGAAGGGATCCCAGCTGAGGATTCACCTTCCCTAGGGCGACAGCCGCACCCTCTATCACCCTAGCCCTATTGTGCTGGCTTTTTTCGGGGAGAACACCCGTAGATTCGCTTAAAAAAGACGGCGAACTCGAAAGGTTTACCGCTTTTCTAAGCGCCATCCCCCCTACATAGTACTCGCCAGCAGAAAAAATGGGCAAAGATGAGGGCGAGTTTTGAGCCCAAGTTGTGGAAGTGTGGTGGAGGGGCAGTGGGAAGCGGCAGGGATCCCCTATACTGGGGGCAGTGGGCTTGCTGACATACCGTTTCTCGCTGGCTGATAGGGCTGTCGTGACCGATTTCAACACCGGGATCCCGAGCGTGCGTCGCCTGCAGAAGGGGATCAAGGATCGAGAAACCTTCGAAATTAAGCTCAGTACGGGGGATGTCTTCGTCGGCCAGTTGCGCTGGCAGGATCCCGATTGCCTCTGTTTAGCCGATGCCGAGGGGCGGGAGTCGCTGCTGTGGCGGTCTGCCATTGCTTTCATCAAGGTCAGGCCTCAGTCTTAAGTACTGCTCCGGATCCCTGTACAGCTCTTCTTCCCAATTTTTGAATAAATCTTTACAACAACTCAGGGCTTTTCTGTCTCCCTCTGAGGGCAGTTTTCTCCAGTTGACCCACTCCTGCTGGGTTTTTGGAGCGGTTGACTACCCTGCCGTCGCCCTGAGTCTATCCCAAAGCCGTCCCCCATTGCTCCGCAACGCTGTTGCAACTGCGTCAGCGGGCCGTAGGCCTTAAGGACGAGGCTTTAGACCCAGTTTTTTGGTAAAAATGCCAATTAAGAAGGGTATGATAAGGAGTGTTAAAAAATCTGATCTCTCCTCACCCAACCATGACGACTGCCCCCATTGAGATACCTCTTCAGCCTGCCGCCCAACGGCATAACCACTACAGCCGCGAAGACTTTTTTCGCTTTGACCTCTCCCAGGGATCCCTTGTGGACTGGACGGGTGCCCGTAATGTCTTGGTGAGCGAAGACTTTATCCTGGGTTTACAGCAGGGCCTGGAAGAAGAAGTGGGAGATGCCTCAGCTTCTCTGATGTACACCATCGGTCAAGAGTGGGGACGCAACGATGCTGTCCATTTTTCCCGCTGGTTTGAGGAGGAATATCGGCGCCACCCCAAGCAGAGTAATCTAATGTTTCTCTTGGAAACCTGGTGGTGGCCTCTGACCTCCCAAGGATGGGGGCGCTGGGAGGTGGAGACCGAGAGTCGGCGGCAAGGGTTTATTTTCATCAACCTCTTTGACTCCGCCGTGGCCCGCACCCTGGGGGATGTCGGTAAACCTGTCTGTCATCTTTACGCCGGATTATTTGCCGGCTTTTTTAGCACCATGGTGGAACGGCAACTGAACTGCATCGAGATCCAGTGCTACTCCATGGGAGAAAGCTACTGCAAGTTTTTGCTCGGCAGCAAAGATCGCATCGATGCGGCTGCCTTCTGGCTGAACGAAGGGGCCAGTGCTGGTGAAATTGCCCAAAAATTGCGTTCAGGTCAGGGAGTAGCTAAGGCATGACCTGGAAGATTACTTTAGAGGATTCGGTGCAGAGCTTTTTTGCCCGTCTAAATTGGGATAACCGCCCCCTACAGATGCGCTCTCTGCCGATGCCTTTTCTGCAAGTGCGGGAGCATTTTGGTTCCATCCCCTGGGCGGGGGATCCCCTGAGTTTGGCTGCGCATTCTCTGGGATCCCTGTCGGCAGCACCAGAACCCGAGCCGGCAGAAGAACAGATCACCTTGGCAGATCTGTTCAGCTTGTTTTGAGTCTCCTAGCACCCACTGACATCCGGAAGAAGCGAGATGGTAAGCCCCTTGGAGCAGATGCTGATCGAGTCGGAAGCCCGCTACCTCAAGCCAGAGGAGCTGGAGCATCTGAAGGCCTATGTTCTCGGCTGGCCAAAACGACAACATGTGTACCGAGTTTTGCGGGAACGGGAGAGCCAGGTGGTGAGCAAAACCCTAGATGCCCTGCAAAAGGAGATGCCCGACCTTTCTCCCCAAGTGTTGGATCTGTGCCGGCGACACCTGCTGTTGCTGCTGCGTCACAGCGCTATGGCCATGTTGCTGCAGGACGAAAACCTCCTGAAAGAGCGGCTGCTCGAGTGGATGGAGGAAGAGGTGCGCCTGTACGGACTGCAGAGGGTTTATGAGGTTGCCTATCGGATTTTCCAGCAGGAGCTGAGAGACCATCTGGCCCCTGGAGAGTTGGAGTTTATCCGCCCTTTGATCACCCAGGTACAGGTGGCCTTGCTGTTTTAGAGCTAGATACTTTTTTGCTTTTTGCATTTTTCGGTGCTAGAGCGCTCTATCTCAACTAGCCGGAGACTTCAGTGTCGTTGGAGTTAATGTTAGCGTTGTAGTAAATCTGCCCAAGGGGTATTCAATTGCTGGAGGGATCGCCATAAGATTTGGAGCGTAAACAACCGTTCTCCCAGCTCAACAACCAACGAACTGTCAACTGCACCCTGCTCCTATTTGGATGCTTAAAGCTCAATAACGACTTGGATTGGATAACCAGGGGATCCCTTATGACCGGCACTAGCTCTATCTCCAATGGCTCAGTCACCTTTGATCCCTACACGCCCGTTTTGGCCAACTACTACACACCCAGCGCTTATCTGCGAAGCGATTTGGAATCGGGCTTACTGGAAAGTCGCCACGGTGAACGTCTCTTGGCCCTTCCAGAAGCATTGCTGCGGGGCATCTACACGGGCCTGGAATACGAGACTGGCCAGGCTGCTCGTTTGGTGTTGCGCAACTGTGGTCGGATGTGGGGCAAGGAGTTTTTCCGCCGTTTTGCCCAAGAACTCTCCGACTACTACCAGAAGCCTTTGGCCGAGCTGGAGATGGGCCTTTTCCTGCAAAGTCTGAGACAAGCTTGGAAAACTCATGGCTGGGGATTGATCGAGATCGACTGGACTTACAAAGATCAAGGAGTGCTGGTGGTGTCGATTCGCAATTCCCCCTTCGCTGCCGTCACGCCTCCCCATTTCAAGCGGCCGATGGGCTTTCTGGAGGCAGGGCTGTTGGCCACCTGGTTTAGCCAGCTAACCGGCCAGGATTTGCTCTGCGTGCAAACCGCCAGCGAGGCTTTGGGAGCGAAGAGCAATTTGTTTGTCGTAACCGCTGCTGCCCGCCTCAAAGAGGGAGAAGCCTGGGTGGACTCCGGCCTCAGCCACGAGCAGATCCTGGAAAAGCTCCTGCAGCCCAGCTAGGCGATGGGGGCTGGTTTTCCCCAGAGGGATGGGATCCCAACAGGGATGAGTCTGTATAATTTTCTGGAAGCAAGGCGAGCTCAAGCGCGCGAGGGTGTGGCCATTGGGGTGGCGAGTCAGAGCAATTCGGGGAGCCATCACCGTACCTACAAACAGTGCCGAGGCCATTGGCGCGGCGGTGGCTGAGCTGCTGGATACGCTAGAGCACCGCAACGCCCTCGATCCGGCTGAACTAGTCAGCGTTATTTTTTCCGTTACCCCTGATTTAAATGCAGCTTTTCCCGCCCAGTTTGCTCGTCGTCGCCCCGGTTGGGAGTCGGTGCCTCTGTTGGATGTGCAACAGATGGAGGTGAGCGGCGACTTACCCCGTTGCATTCGTGTTTTGATCCAGTTGAATACTCCACTTGCTCAAGCGGACATGCAGCATGTTTATCTGCGAGGTGCCCGCGAGTTAAGGCCAGATCTCAGCACTGTTTGATCGATCCATACAGCACCAGCACAGGGTTGACACTCTCACCGACTAAAGTCGGGGGATTTCTACACTGGAGGTGGGACAGTCTGTTGCCATGGGCAACATGGGGCATGATGGATCCCGGATTTGCCCCGCTTATTCTGGGGGAAAAGAATGGCTTAACTCAAGTTGATCCGGGTCGTATCACTACTGATTTGGGAAGGCGCAGAACATCCAGATTCACTCATAGACTTACTTGGACTTACAGTCATTTTAAACAGGTATGAAACATTTCCATCCAGCTCCCCTTTCTTTTTGGGAGATGAGGTGATGGCAGCGGCACAGAGCACTTGGGGGGCTTCTCAATTAGCTTAAAATGACTCTACTTAAGATAAGAGTAGATCTGAGAGCTCAAGGAGACAGCTTTTCTCGCAGACGGTTTTCCCACTGTTGCAGTTGCTCTTGGCGAGCGGCCACCTCTGCTTCGCGACGGCTCAGCTCTTGGCTTTGCCGAGTCAAGGATTGCCGCCAGCTTTCAATCTCCGACAGATCCACCAGACTGTGGGTTCGGGATAGGTTGTGCAACATCTCCACCAGCTTCATGGCTGCCTCTTCCACCCGCCGTACCTGCCGCTCTTCCGAAAGCTCAACCAGCAGCAACACCCCAATGTTGTAAGGGCCAACCTCTTTGCAGGTGACCCCTTCTGGCTTGCGCAGCGGCATCCAAACCCCGTCCTCGGCCTGCCGGGCCAAGAGCTGCAGCTCCCCCTGGCCGAAGAGACTTTTTTTGTGTACCCGTGCCAGATACAGCATGGAACATGCAGGAAGATGCTGCCGATTTTAGCACCGATCCCTTTTATTGAAGAGGGATCCCGTCCCTACACCCAAACCTGGGTTTTGTTGTCCGTGCCACCAGGAGGATCAATGCTAGGATCGGCTGTGGAATGGATAAGGCTCAACGCTCTCCCGTCTTCATCGTTTAGGGATCCCTGGCATGTTTCTCACCCAAAGCCCCTACTTTTTGATGGCAGCGCTGGTGGCGATTGCCAGTGGAGCCATCTTCGCGGTTCGGTTCATCAAGCGCGAGGCCTCCGCTGAGTACGACGTGATTTTTGCCACGATGGGCCTGATCTATTCCGTCTGTTTGCTCTTGGAAGGTCAGCGGCTCATTCCGTTGCTGTTCTTTGCCCAGGTGCTGTTGGCGGTGATGGCCGGCTGGTTTGCCCTCGAAACTTTCCGGTTGCGCATCCTCTTGAGTGAAAAGGCACGGCAGGTGGGCGGGGCTCGTCCGACTACTCGGCGGCAAGGCTTTGTCCGCACCTATCCACCGGGCGGCTATGCCCAAGGGCGCACGGTTTCCACCCGGGCTGAGGGATCCCGTATTCGCGACACCTCCTCCACCCGCTCCATTCCCGAAGGCAGCGCAGAGCCGAGCCGTCGCCCGCGGCCCCAACTGACCAGCGATACCCGTGTGCGTCCCCGCCGCCGACCCGAAGGGGATGAGTATTACGAGGAGCCAGGGGTCCGCCCGCGTCAGGATACGGACTACGATGAACCAGCACCGCCGCCAGAGGCCCGCCGCCCCCGTCGTCCTGCCACCGAAGAGTATCCAGAGGATGTGGATGTGCAGGAAGAGCGCAGCACAGGTACAGCTACTCGTCGCCGTCCCCCACGGTTGCCCCAAGACCAAGGGGAAAGCTACGCAGATGAACCCCCCCGCCGTCCTTCCCGCCGCGTTGTCGAAGTAGAGCCAGTAGAGGTGGAGCCAGAAGAGTATGATGACGATCTGTTCTGATAGGCTCTCAATGCCGATCTGAACTTGATAGAAGCAGCGCCAGGGTCAATTAGTCGGATCCCTCAGCCTGTGTTGCGCATCCCGGCGGCAATGCCGTTAATGGTAAGTAAAGCTCCACGCAGAAGTTCAGCTCGGTCGTAGCGTGTTCGTCCGGTGCGGGATCCCTGACGCTCCCGCAGGCGCTTGAGGAGAGAGACTTGAATAAAGCCCAAGGGCACAATAGAGCGGTTGCGCAACTGCACCGAGCGCTTCAAATAAGGGTCGTTCTCCAACAGTTCCCTGTGGCCCGTAATCTGCAACACTATTGTGCGAGTACGGTGCATTTCTTGGGCAATACACTCAAACAGCTCCATCGCCCGCTCTAGACGCTCTGGAGAGCTCATCTCCCGCACGTAGTGACGCGCTATTTGCAGATCCACTTTGGCCAGAGTCATCTCCACTTTGGAGATCACCATGCGGAAGAAAGGCCATTCGCGATACAGGTGCTGCAGGTGGTTGAGGTTGTGCTCGCCCCTGGCCACGTATTCTTGTAGGGCGGTGCCAACCCCATACCAGGCCGGCAAGAGAAAGCGGCTTTGCGTCCAACTGAATACCCAGGGAATGGCCCGCAGGGATCCGATGTCTTTTTGGCTACCGCTGCGGCGGGCGGGACGGGAGCTGATCTGCAGTTGGCTGATCTCTTCAATGGGGGTGACCTCGTGGAAAAACTCCACAAAGCCCTCCTGCTCGTAGACCAGGTTACGGTACACCTGCCGGGAGCGCTCCGCCAAGGATTCCATCAGGCGCGACCACTCGTGCAGATCGTTGGGGTAGGTGCGCAGTAGGCTGGCCTGGATCACGGCGCTGGTGACGGTTTCCAGGTTAAAAATGGCCAGATCCTGGAGGGAATACTTGGAGGCCAACACCTCTCCCTGTTCGGTAATTTTGATGCGGCCCCCCACACTGCGCCCTGGCTGAGCCAAGATGGCCTCGTAAGCCGGGCCCCCTCCACGGCCCACCGAACCGCCCCGGCCATGGAAGATCTGCAGCTTCACCCCGTAGGATTCGGCCACCGTCTGCAGGCGTTGTTGAGCCTTGTAAATCTCCCAGTTGCTGCTCAAAAAGCCGGAATCTTTGTTGCTATCGGAGTAGCCCAGCATCACCTCCTGTAGATTCCCCTGCTGAGCCAAGTACTGGCGATAGAAAGGGATCTCCAGCAACTGCCGCAAAACTTCCGGGGCCCGCTTCAGGTCTTCGACGGTCTCGAACAGCGGCACCACCGCCAGGGATCCGCGACCACTGATGGGATCGTAGAGCCCCACCTCCTTGGCCATCAGCAGCACCTCCAACAGGTCGCTCAACTGGCGGCTCATGCTGATCACATAGGTTTGGCAAATGGCCAAGCCGAATTCCTGCTGCATGCGGCGCAGGGTGCGAAAGGTGGCGATCAGCTCTGCCGTTTTCTCGGAAAAGGCGATCTCCAGCGGTATCAGAGGCCGACGGGTTTGCAGCTCCTGCAGGAGAAAGGCGGTTTTTTCCTCTTCCGTCATCTCGCTGTAGGGGCGCGGCAAAATGCGCAAGTACTCGAAAATCTCCGTGAGAGCGGCTTCGTGGTAGCTGCTGTCTTGGCGGATATCCAGATGGGCCAGGTGAAAGCCAAACACCTGTACCTGTTGAATGAGATGATCCAACTGACGGCAGGAAAGGCCGCTGTTTTTCAAGCTTTTCTGGATAAGCTGCAAGTCGGCCAGAAATTCTTCTGCGTTGGCATAGGCGTTGTCCACGGGGGGAGGGGTGGGCAAACAAGCGGAGTCGGCCAAGTTGCGATTGCGCTCCCGCGTTAACTCCAGCCGCCGCTGAATGTAGCTGAGCTTGAGGCGGTAAGGCTCCTGGCGATATTGCAGCGAAAACGATTCGTAAACCTCGGGCATGAGGCGGTGATCCTGCTCAAGGGCATCCAGCAGTTGGCTGTCCACATCCCCCCAATGCAGGGAAATGCTCAAGGTTTTGGTGAGAGCCTTCACCGATTCGATGTACTTGCCCAGGATGAGGTTGCGCTGATAGCGGGCCGTTTGCCAAGTCACATCGGCGGTAACGGAAGGGTTGCCATCCCGATCCCCGCCTACCCATGAGCCGAAGTTGCAAAATCCTGCCGGCGGCGGCTCGACGCTGGGAAAAGCCTTTTTCAAGCTGCGGCTGAGGTACTCGTGCAGCAGGGGGATGGCCTGAAACAACACCTCTTCAAAATAGTGCAAGGTGTAATCGACTTCGTTCAAAACAGTCGGCTTGGACTGATGCAACTCGTCGGTGCGCCACCAAAGCAAAACTTCTTCCGCCATCTGTTCTTTTATCATCTGGGCCTGCAAAGGCTGGGTTTGTTCTGCCCAATCCAGTTGGCTGAGCAGGCGAGAGAAGGCCCGTTGCTTCTCGCGGATGGTGTGGCGGACGATCTCGGTGGGGTGGGCGGTAAAGACCATGCGAATGTGCAACTGCTCCAGCAATCTGCGCAGTAGGCCCGGCGGCACCCCTTGAGCCCGCAGGTAAGGGAACAGCCGTTCAAATTTTTCGTTTTCTCGCACGGTACGTTGTTGGCTATCCACCATGCGCATGTCCGAGTCTTCTGCCCGTTCGTAGTGCTGTTCAACAATGTTGATCAACTGGAAGAAGAGGGCAAAGGCCCGTGCCGTTTGGATGGTGGCGTCGAGGCTGAGGTACTCGATAATTTGTAGTACCTCTGGGATCGGGTACTCCAGGGCTTGTCCTTCTGGGGAACACATGGAACGCAGTCGCTGCAACAGATCCACCAGAGACTGACCGCACTCCTGCAGGATCACCGATTCCCAGAGTTCTTCCACCAATTGCAGGCGACGGTTCAACAGGTTGTTCCTGCGGTTGAAGGCTTCGTTGACTTGAAGGGAATGGGCCAAGGGATCCCGTTCCCCAAACAGGGATGCCTCCTTCAGCCCGTTGGCAGAACCCGCTGCCCCCTCTGCAGCGGTCAGGTGGGGGGAAGAGGTCATGAAGGCAGCTCCTAGAATAACCATCCCAATATTAGAGCCTGTTTGTCGAAACGGCAGATGTAGCAGGTATCACGCTCAGATTGCGGTCTTCTCCGCGTCGGATTTTGTAGTTGAGCCTACAAATTGCAAGAAAAAAGTGTTTTACCTTGCCGCAATACCGGTCTAACGCCTTGTTGACAGGAGTTCTGGTGGCTGCCACCCTGTTTATCAACGCACATCTGCTGGATCCCGACCAGGGATTGGACAAAATCGGGCAACTGGGTTTTCACGTCGGTGGGGGATTTTTGTTTGCCTGCGGATGAGGTGGGGATCCGCTCAGGGGTGACCACGGTGGTGGAGGCGGGGATCACCTTCCCGGCGTTTTGTGCAACGGTGGTGTCAACTGCCCAGACGCGGGCTTATGCTTTCATCGATCCCTCTCTCCTCTACATCGCCACTGCGGATTTCATCGCCCACCGCCTCAGGTTGGCTGTGGATTGGAAAAATCAAGATCTGGATCGGGCCAGAGCAGTGATCGAGACCCATCGCCAGGTGGTGGTTGGCCGCAAGGCTCGTCCCACCCTCAAGCTGGGAGAGAGGGAATCACCCACGCTCACTTCCGCTCTGATTCTTGGCGAAGAATATGCCTGCCGATCATGATTCATCTGGGCCGCTTCCCGATGGATGAGGTGTTGGATCCCTTCGATTTGTTGGATCGCCTGCGTTCGGGAGAGATTGTCAGCGACGAACAAAAGGCCCGTGCCCGCGACTACGCATTGCAGGTGGCAGAGCTAGAATCCAAGGCAATTGCAGCTTTCAACCGCAAGTTGGCAGCCTTGTCACCGGCTTGAGCCGCTCTGGAGCGGATGCCCATTTTATGATTTCGGATCAGCAGTGGATGGAACGGTGTCTATCCCTGGCCCGTTCCACACCTCAGCGTCCCTCTCCCAATCCACGGGTGGGCTGCGTGATCGTGCAGGGGGATCGGGTGGTGGGGGAAGGCGTTCATCCGGGGGCAGGGCAGCCCCATGCGGAGGTGTTGGCTCTGCAACAGGCGGGATCCCTGGCCAGAGGGGCAACGCTCTACGTCAACCTGGAGCCCTGCAACCACTATGGCCGTACCCCTCCCTGTACCGAGGCCATCCTAGCTGCCGGGATCCGGCGGGTTGTGGTGGGGATGCAGGATCCCAATCCCTTGGTGGCTGGCAAAGGGATCCGCCGCCTGCAGGAGGCGGGGATCGACGTGACGGTGGGAGTGCTGGAGCGGGAGTGCCAGGAGCTGAACGAGGGGTTTGCCTTCGCCATTGTGCGGCAACAGTGTTTCGGCCTGCTGAAATACGCCATGACCCTGGATGGCAAGAGCGCCGCCGCCACCGGCCACAGCCGCTGGATCAGCAACTCTCCGGCGCGGCAGTGGGTACACCAACAGCGGGCCTGGCATGATGCCGTCATCGTTGGATCCCGAACCGTTTGGCAGGATAATCCGCGCCTCACCTGTCGTCTGGCGGAGTTGCAGGGATCCCAGCCGTTGCGGGTGGTCCTCAGCCGTTCCCTGAACCTACCTCCCGTCGCCCATCTGTGGCAGGTGGAAGAAGCGCCGACGTTGGTGATCACAGAAGCTGTGGCAACCCATCCTTTGTGGGGATCCCTGGCCAAGCAGGGGGTGGAGCTGCTGCATCTGCCCCAAGTAACCCCCTCGCGGGCGGCACAGGTGCTCTTTCAGCGGGGGTGTCTGAGTGCCCTCTGGGAATGCGGGGGCACGCTGGCCTGGGCAGCCCTCAAAGATGGGGCGATCCAGAAAGTAGCCGCCTTCATCGCTCCCAAGATCCTAGGCGGAGCCGCTGCGCCAACCCCGGTAGCAGGCGAGGGGATCCCTGATGTAAACCAGAGCTGGCAACTGGTGGAGCCCCGGCTGGAGACCTTGGGGGATAACTGGTTGATCATCGGAAAGATCTCCTCTTCAGTTGGCCACAGTAACCTACTAAAGTGACCAGCTTTCGATTGCCATACAGGGAGCTTCAGGTTTCTGAACGAACAGGCTGATATCTGTTCAATGTAAATGGATATACTCATCAGAAAAACACGGCATTTCTGCAAAGTGGGGTTCAGAATTGAGCTCAATTGTGCTAGGCTGGTCAATGTTTTGGGGGGGTCAATTGACGTTTTGGTAAGGTCAGCAAAATCAAGCTGTAGGGATCTATCAAGATTCTTCTGAGGTGAGCCTTGTAAACGGCAACGACCTTGTTCAGCCCTTCTTTGCTTGCCCAGTGAGCAGTTTGAAAGCTCTCCTGTCCCGTTTTCAGGTGCAAATCCCAGGATAAGGAAGGGCATTGTGTTGAATCTTTTTGCCGGCCTGCTGTTTGCATCCGCTTTCATCAGCCCCTCGGGAAACGTTGTTATCGAAGGGGATTCGGGGGAATGGGTTTTCGCCGATCATCAAGTCCTAGAAGGGCTTACTCTAACCCTTCTCATACGGCCTGGAGAGAGCTTGGCCTCTTGGAGAGAAATGCTCTCCGTCATGGACGTTCATGTCCAGGGATCGCCGCGCTTTCTCGCCAACCACATGCGGGACAACATCCTGGCTAGCTGCCCCCAAACGACTTGGGAGTTTCATCGGGAGAGCGAAGAAGATGTGCTCTACGAGTTCCGCAGTGCTGGTTGCCGTGGGACGGTGAGTGGAGTTGAGGAACATGAGATTGGCCGGATCACCCGAGGCCCAAGCGGCAGTGTGCGCATTGCCTATGCCGCAAAGCCAGAGATGACGTCCGAAGTGCGAAGCCGCTGGCTGAACTTACTGGGCAGCGAGGTGGGGACAGCTCAGGGTTTTCCCATTCGCAACCTCAGCGGGGCGGCTGCACAGCCTTCTTCCCCGGCTTCAGAAGTCCCAACCTCAGAGCGGCAGATCGCCCAGTGGCTGCAGGAAGCAACCGATGCCCTGAAGCAGCAGGAAGATTTGCTGGCCGAGCTGGATCGCCTAGGTCAGGAAGCGCAGGCGGATGCCCGTGCCTACAGCCAAGGAACCCCCAAAGAGGCGGGGCTAAGGACAATCGGCCTGTACCGAGGTCGGGGGGACGGCAGCCCTGGCGAGGCCACAACCGAGTTCAAGACCACCGACACGTTGATCTGGGCCATCTTGCCGGTGGGCAACCTTCCTGTCAACGCCAAGGTGGAGATGCTCTGGTACTACGAGGGCGGAGAAGCTGGGGGCGAGCAACTAATCCGCAAGCTCGATGTTCCCTGGGATCCCTTGGCCGATACCGTGCGAGGCTTTCTGAGCTTCAGCCAGCCCTACACCGGCCGCTACCGCGTCGAGATTCATGTCAACGGCGAGAAGGTGGGAGTTGGCCGCTTCACAATCCAATAGTCTCCTGCAAGAAGTACCCCTCCTACGGGGTTACACAGGCTTGGGGGTGGACAATCTCCATCACCAACTCCGACGGGGTGAAGACTGTTGTGCTGGGATCCAGAGGGGGGCTTGCTATCCTCGACGAGTTCTGCATATGGGCCTGACTTTGAGGTTGTAGATAAGGCTGGTGCGGTATTGCAAAAGCAAATTACGCAGATAAAGGGGCAAGTTGCGTCGGTAGAGGGAGCGGGTTTTGCGGTAGATAGACTTGCTGCGCCGGTTAATTGCTTGGCTGCGCCGCTGCAAAGAGGTTTGGAGTGGACGTTGGAGTGCCAGGGATCCGGGCACACGCATCAACCTTGGCCGTACCATATCCCCCCTCGAGAGCGGCGTTGAACGTTGGATCCAGTGTAGGGGATCCTCAGGGGAGCAGCCGCCAGCGGGTCAGCCTATTGCGCAGGCGGTCTGCCCAGCTTGCCGAGATCCCGGCAAAAGCTTCATCCCTCTCCAGATCTTGCAGCAACTGCCGACCCAGAGGTGCCAGACGATACCGATCCGTGATCCCCTGCCCATCCACTTCCCGCCGCAACAGCCCCACCTGAATCAGCCACATCAGCTCCTGATCCGCCCGCATTTCCGATAAAGGACGCCGGGTGTAGCCCGCTTGAACGCCCGCCCAACCTGCAATCTTTGCCGGCGGGATCCCTTTTGTGCTCATGGCCTGCAGCAAGGGCAACCGAAAAGGGCTGCAAATCCAGGCACGCCAAGCCCTTCTGTACACTGACTCAGAGTCATGGAGCATGAGGGACAAGGGGAGTCCTTATGTTCTTATTCAATTCTGTCAATGGCCGTTGAGCAGCAGGCTTGTTACAATAAATTACGATATGTTGATCATCCTTGCCATTGTTGTCCTCCTGGGATTCTGGGCGCTGCGCTTGATGGAGCAGGCTTTTCAGAGTCAGGAGTTCTCGCGCATGTTGGCAGGGACACTGGTGGCTGTGGCTGCCGGCGGCGTCTTGACCTGTTACTTTCTGATGAGCGATACCCTTCAGATGTTGTTTCATCTGCAAGCGCAGTCCCCCTCTTCCTACTCTCAAGATCTGCTCTCCGATTTGAGCTGGCTTGATCAGTAAATGGGCGGTCATGAGCTACACCTGAGCTACACCAATGCAGTAGCTCCGCTAGCGAGGTTGTGACGCAGCTTTTATAGTCGTTTTAAGCCGGAATGAAACATTTCCATCTAGCTCCCCTCTCTTGCTGGGGGTAGGGCGGCAGCGGAGAACGCTTAGGGAGTGTTTCAATCTAGTTTGAAATGGAAGGCCAAAGTATCTGGGGTTATGGCATCCTCCTGCATCCGCAAGGATGGAGTAGCAAGACCTGCCGCCCGCTTGCCAACAGTGAGCGGGAGAAATCCTGCAAGCTGTGAAAAAATCCGTTGACTTGAGCCGTGGGAAGAATGTCAATGGGCCAATTGGGTTGCCAGCCAGGCTCGGATGCTTCGGATCATTTGGTGGTTGGGGGCCAGTAGGTTCTGGTAGATCAACTGTCCAAAAGCATCGATGGGGCTGAACTCCTCCCCGACTTGGAAAGGGTAGCTAAAACCCAGTGGAGTGAGGTGATCCCCCTCGAGATGCTGCCACTCGGTGTGGCCTTGATACTTGCGGCAAAGCTGTTGGTAGAGCAGAGGAATGTCGTCAATATCATCCTGTCGAAATTCCACAAGCAGGTTGTGTCTAACCGGATACTGCTCCTCAATTAAGCGGTTGGTTTCTGTCGGGGAAGGCTCGAACTCTAACCACAGATTCACAGGTGGCGAGGAGGATCCCATCCACATCCGCCACAGATCGGCAAGCTGTTGTTGAGGCCAAGCTTGAGCCAACAGCCGCAGCAATGGCAAAGCCCGATCTAGCCCGGCATTGCTGTAGGCCAGGAAAATATTGCCTCGCCGCTGGGATCCCAGAGAAGGAACGGCTAGACAAGAGAGGATCTGCAACTTACAGCCCAGGCTATGACCCAAACCAAACAGGGGCAACTCCAGCAAACCCTTGCTTTGCAGGCTTCTGTGCAAAGATTGGGCTGCGTTGAGCGCCAGTTGGGCGTGATCGATATCGGTGGTGTAGGGGGTGGCAACAACGGCCATGCCCATACGGGCCAGTTCTTCCAGCAGGCGGCTGTAGAACACTTGCGGGGCAGCTCCCACAAAAGCTCCACCCAGAAAGTGAACGACGGCGCGGGGTTGAGGGGGCAGAAGGAACCAAGTATGCCCATCGGTTTGCCAAGTTGGTGCCATGGTGTTGCAACCTCGCCTGCGAGTTTGTTGAAGCTTTCCCCATAACCCAGCGCTCGGCAGATCCCACTTGCCCACCTCACGCCGGTTCCCCGCGCTGGCCAGCCCCTGGAACTCATCCTAATGGACATCTTGCCCAGACATGGGGATCCCCAGTTAACTTCTGATGCAGCAGGCAAAACTCTGCCCCGCCTCAGACTGAGGTTCTAGCACCGAAGGGTAGTGCGCTACACTCGCCGAGATTGGGTTTTGAGTGTAGGATCCCTGCTCAAAAGTTGCTGTGGCTGCTATGACTAGGGCAGTGGGTGGTGAGGGATCGTGATGAAGACTTCACAGCTTGCAAAAGGATGCCTGCTGATCGATTGTCGGGGCTTTGATGAAAAGACGATAAACCTGTTTTTGGCACCTGGGCCCGATCCCTATCGGGAAACAGAAGAATTTCTCCTGGACTGCGAGATGCGGGCAGATGAGCTGCCCCGTTATCTGCGGCGGGCCTTGCTGGAGTTTCAGTTGTATTCCAATTCGGAAGGGATCCTGCTGCTGCGGGGTTTGCCCGTGGATCCCGGACTAGACCATACCCGCACACCGGCTCTGGCGCAGCGCTCTGAGGAGAAAACCACTTTTGTCAGCGAACGCTGCTTGGCAATGATCGGCAGCCGCTTGGGGCATTTGGTCTCCTACATCCAAGAAAAAAACGGGGATTTGTTTCAAAACTTGGTGCCTACTCCCGGCAGCGAAGAAGTGCAATCTTCTGAGGGATCCCGCACTCGGCTACAGTTTCACCGCGAGACGGTTTTTCATCCCCACTCACCGGAGTTTTTGCTGCTGTTTTGCCTGCGCCCCGACCATGATCGTGTGGCGGAAACCACCTACGCCAGCATCCGTCATGTCCTGCCTCTGCTAGGAGAGCGAGAGCGGGAGCTGCTGTTTGAACCCCTGTATCGCACTGGCATCGACTACTCCTTCGGCAACCGGCAAGCCCTGATCAATGGACCCATTTTGCCGGTGCTGTATGGCCGTCGAGAGGATCCCTTCTGGAACTACGACGAAGACCTGATGGTGGGGCTCACCCCCGAAGCCAGTCTGGCTCTAGAAGCCCTTAGGAAGGGAATCCACGCTGTCTACCGAGGCATCAAGCTGGAAACAGGGGATCTGCTCTGTATTGACAATCGCCGCACCGTCCACGGACGGACTGCCTTCTCTCCCCGCTACGATGGCTTCGACCGCTGGATCCAGCGCTCATTTGTGGTGCGGGATCTCGGCCTTTCGGCAGGGGATCGCCATCCCGGTGAGCGCATCATTCGCACCGCCTTCGCAACAGATGATGAGGCCCAAGCTGCCCTCAATGGGGAGCAGGTCTGTCTCAGAAGATCCTGAGAAGTTCGCAGACTTCAGCGCCATCCATAGCTCAAGTCCGTAAAAGTACTATTGGCGATTTCCCCGAAAGGGTTTGGATGAGTCGCCCCAGATTCTGATGTCAAAATACGTGATCCTCACGATGGCTATCGCAGAGCGTTTCCAGCATTCTAGGCTTATGAGCCAAAGCCATCAATTCTTCTCACGATTGCGAGGTTAAGATGAGCATTCGCCAGATCATCGATGAGGTTTTACAATCTTCGGTTTTAACTCTGCAGCAGGAGTCCAGCATTAACCAAATCCTCTGGGAAAAAAACTATGATCTATCTGATCTAGAGGCTTTGGATAAGCTGGTGGAAGCCATTTTGCGCCAAGAGGTAAGGGCTGCTTCCGATCCCTGCTAGAAACCTAGCCTTGCTTGCAAACGACGGCAGATCTTGCTCAAAACTTACACACTTACACAACGCACAACTGAGAGCAATTGTGCATGCCCCTAGCATGAGTCGGGATGAGATTCCAATCTCTCGATAATTTCCCGGATTAAATGCTCATCAGAGCGATTGATCTCGGGGTGGAAAGGCGCCTGTTTTAAGTAGCGCTTGAGATCCTGGCAGGCTTGCTGCCAACGGCCCAACTGATAATACAACAGCCCGCGATCCCTTAGGTGGGGCAAGGATTCAGGGATCAACAACAAGATCCGTTCCGCTGCTGCCAAAGCGGGTTCCAGTTCGGCGCGGCTCAGATAAATTTGCTTGAGGTTGTTGAGCAAGCGTACCAAGATCAGGCGGGGAGGGGTGGGGCGTAGGTGGTGTTCTTGGAAAGGGATCCCAGGCCCGTAGATTTGCGACAAAAGCTCTTGACAATCTTCTGGAAATAAAATCTCCCCCTGCTGAAAGGGATCCACAAAAATCTCGGCGCCTGCAAACAGGGGCCGGATTAAAAAGTGGCCGGGCATGCCCACTCCTGCCATGGGAAAATCGATCCGCCGCGCCAGCTCTAGATAGATCAGCGACAGCGTAATCGGGATCCCGGTGCGCCGATCGATCACTTCGTTCAAAAAGCTGTTGCGTGGGTCGTAATAATCTTCGCGATTGCCACGAAAGCCCAGATCCTCAAAGAGATAGTGATTCAAGATCTTGATGACCCGCAGGGGATAACGCTCCGGGGGAAGGCGCTCTTGCACCTCTGCGGCCATCTCATCCAGAGCGGCCACATACTCTTCCACCTCCAGATCGGGATAGGCTTCTTGGGCAATCCAGAGGGCCGCCCGACTCAGATCGATGGGCTCCGATTGGATTTCAAGGGCAAAGCGTTGACGGGCAGCAGGAATGCTCATGAAATGTTAAATATTAAATATTGAGGTTCTTTGCAAGGATCTCGGTTAGAACAGCAGCGTGCAAAAGCTGGTCAACAGCAAGGTCACCGCCGTCAGGAGCAGGCTAAAGCTCCAAAGCCGCAAAGCGGCAAGCAGCAGGATCCCGATCACCCAAATCAGCAGAGCATTCCAATAGGGTCGGTTGGGGGCTTTGGACACATTAATTTTCTGGAAGAAGGGCAGCAGGATGAACGATACATCCAACAACAGGCGCGGCAGCCGCAAATTGTCCGGCAGCGGCAGATCTCGCACCGCCAAATAAAGCAGCCCCCAGCTCAACAAAAGCGGGATTAGGAGCAGATAGTTGGATTCGGCCAGCAGGGGTCGATCCACCACCAGCGGAAACAGAGGGCTGATCCCCCAGAGCAGATAGAGGTAAAAGTTGAAGTTCAGCAGCGGCTGTAGCAGAGGGGGCACCTTGAGGCGTTGACCTTGGGATCCGATCCCGTTTACCTGAGCTGCAATTTTCTGGCCCAGGGATCCACCTTTTTGAGGGGTTTGCGCTGCCGGAGCCGCCCGCCAACCGCAGTGGTCGCAGTAGGGAGACTTGAACCGGTAGGCTGGGATCGGCTTGCCACAGGAAGGGCAACGTTGGATCGGACGAGGTTGAGAACTGGAAGCCATGACCACCCCGCGGTACTTCTGCCTTAGCATGCCCCAATGGCTCTCAGTTTACTCCCAGGGCAAACGACAATGTAATACAGGCTGCCCCCAAAGCCGCGCCGGCCATGACCTGAACGGGAGTGTGCCCCAGCAATTCTTTCAGGTAGGGTTCTGGAAAACGGTCGGCGCCCTTTTCTTCAAACCATTCTTCCAGGAGGCGATTCAGCACCTGCGCCTGTTTTCCAGCGGCTTGGCGGATCCCCGCGGCATCGTACATCACCACCAATGCGAAAACCACCGTCGCGGCAAACAGCAGGCTGTCCCAGCCTTCCTGCATCCCCACCCCAATGGACAAAGCCGTCACCAACGCTGCGTGGGAGCTGGGCATTCCCCCGGTTTCCACCAAGACTCGCAGGTTAACCTTGCCTGACCGCACATAGGAAAGGATCAGCTTGATGGCTTGGGCCAACACACTGGCCAGCAAAGCAACCCAGAGGACATGATTGGCCATCAACTGTTGCAGCATACGGCTCTCCAGCACAGACATGCGAGCAGGGTCTCCAGGGATCCCATCTGATCTTGTCCCCTTGTCCTGTCCTAATGCTGACGGCGAGTGATGAAATCTGCCAGGGCCAACAGCGGCTCTGCCCGCGATCCATAGGGGCGCAACGTTTCCTTGGCCGATTGAATCAGCTCCTCGGCTTTTTGCCGGGAGGCCTCTAGGCCCAACAAGCTGGGATAGGTGGCTTTGGCGGCAGCTTGATCCTTTCCTGCCGTTTTGCCCAGTTGCTCGCTGGTGGCGGTGATGTCCAAAATGTCGTCCACAATCTGAAAGGCCAAGCCAATATCGCGGGCGTAGCGGCTCAGGCGGTCCAGCAGCTCCTCATCTCCCCCCGCCAGGATCCCTCCCGAAACCACCGAGACTTCCAATAGAGCGCCGGTCTTGTGGCTGTGAATGTACTCCAGAGTTTCCAGGGAAATGGCTTTGCCCTCCGACTCCAGATCCACCACCTGTCCCCCCACCAAACCGGTTGCCGCCACAGCATGGCCAATGCGGGCGATCACCTGTAACACCAACTGCGGCGGTACCCCCTGAGTTTGGCTAGCAATGTGCTCAAAGGCAAAAGCCAGCAGAGCATCTCCCGCCAAGATGGCAATGTCTTCGCCGAACACCTTGTGGTTGGTGGGTTTGCCGCGGCGAAAGTCGTCATTGTCCATGGCCGGCAGATCGTCATGGATCAGCGACATGGTGTGGATCATTTCCAGGGCACAGGCGGTAGGCAGAGCCTGCTCCACAGTGCCGCCGGCCAACTCGCAAGCAGCCAGACAGAGGATGGGCCTGAGGCGCTTCCCCCCTGCCAATAGGCTGTAGCGCATCGCCTCGTAAATGCGCTCCGGATAGGCGGGAACCAAAGCTGCAGAGAGAGCTTCTTCCACCTGTTGCTGACGCTGGCTCAGGTAGGCTTTCAGGTTAAAGGTTTGGGCAACCAAGCGGGGTTTCCTCTCAACTCGGCAATGGGGGGATCCTTGTCGAGCCGTTCTTCAACAGACTTGTCAGGTGTCATTATCTCATGTCCACTTTAATTGGGGATCCCAGCCCAGAGGCCAAAAGGGTAAGAAGTAACAGCAAGTTGCAGCCGATGAAGAAACTGCAGGGATCCTGAGCCGCCAACTTGCGGTTGCTGTCGCCACAATGTCAGGATTCATAAGGATCTTTAGCCGGATTGCCCTCCTATGTCCCACTCGCCTGTTCAGCTCAGCGCCACCTCCTCCACCGCCAGCGGTGCGGAGCACTTGGGTGACCGTTTGCTGCGGGCGGCCCGAGGGGAAGTGCTGGATCGCCCTCCAGTTTGGATGATGCGCCAGGCGGGTCGCTACATGGCGGCCTACCGCGAGCTGCAAAGCAAGTACACCTTTAAGCAGCGTTGCGAGATCCCGGAGCTGGCCGTCGAGATCTCGTTGCAACCGTTTCGGGCCTTTGCCCCTGATGGGGTGATCCTGTTCAGCGATATCCTCACCCCCCTTGAGGGCATGGGCATCCCCTTTGAGCTGGTGGAGCATCAGGGGCCAATCATCGACCCGCCGATTCGTTCCCAAGCCCAAATTGAACGCATCCGCCTCCTGGAACCGGAAGAAAGTCTGCCCTTTATCAAGACCATTCTCAGCACCCTGCGCCGCGAGGTGGAAGGAAAAGCAACGCTGCTGGGATTTGTCGGCTCCCCCTGGACTCTGGCCTGCTATGCCGTGGAAGGGCGCAGCTCCAAAGATTACGCCCACATCAAGAGCTTGGCCTTTACACAGCCGCCATTGCTGCATCAGTTGCTGAGTAAGCTGGCCGACAGCATTGCCCGCTACGTGATCTACCAGATCGAGTGCGGCGCCCAGGTGGTGCAGTTGTTCGATACTTGGGCCGGCCAGCTCAGCCCAGCCGATTACGAGTGTTGGGCCTTGCCCTACCAAAAGCAAATTGTGGATCAGGTGAAAGCTCGGTATCCGCAGGTGCCGCTGATCCTCTACATCAACGGCAGCGCCGCTTTGCTGGAGCGAGTGGGCAAAGCCGGCATCGACGTGTTCAGCCTCGATTGGATGAGCGATATGGCAGAGGCCAGGGCCCGCCTGGGATCCCTGGCGGTGCAGGGCAATCTGGATCCGATGGTGTTGCTGGGATCCCCGGAGTTCATCCGGCAGCGCACCCTAGAGGTGATTCGAAAAGCCGGATCCCGTGGGCATATCATGAACCTGGGCCACGGCATTCACCAAAGCACTCCAGAGGCCAATGTCCATTACTTTTTCGAGACGGTGCGCCAGTCGGCAGAGCTCCTAAAAGCCCTCTAGCCCAACAGGCAGTGGGAACCCCTCTTCCCTGAGGTGTTTTTGCTCAAGGGCTGTACAGCCATCCCTAGGGATCCCCGGTGTACATCAGCGTCATCATTCCCACCTACAACCGCCGTCCCATTTTGGAGCAGTGTCTGCGGGCCCTGGCGCAGCAGCAGCCCGGCCCCTACGAGGGCTACGAGGTGGTGGTGGTGGACGATGGCTCCACCGATGGCACAGTGGAATGGCTGCAGAACAACCCCGTTGGCTTGCCCCAGTGGAAACTGTTGCAGCAGGAGCACCGCGGCCCCGCCGCTGCCCGCAACCTGGGGTTTCGCCACGCCCAGGGATCCCTCATCGTCTTTATCGACAGCGACCTGGTGGTGGTGGATCACTTCTTGGCCAGCCACGCCCAGATGCTGCGGCGGCACGGCGTTACAGGGGATCCCCGCTCCCCCCATGAGGCCAAGGTCTTCACCTACGGGCGGGTGATCAACACGAGCAATTTTCAGGATCCCCGCTCCGAACCCTTCAAGCCCACCGATTTTTCGGCAGCCTTTTTCGCCACCGGCAACGTGGCCATTGCCCGCCATTGGTTGGAGCTGGCCTGCGAAACCCCCGCCGGCCCCTTTGACGAGCGGTTTCACCTCTACGGCTGGGAAGACCTGGAGCTGGGGGTGCGGCTAAAACGTTTGGGCCTGCGCCTGGTCAAGTGCCCCCAGGCCACCGGCTACCACTGGCATCCGCCCTTTGAGCTGCAGCAGATCCCAGGATTGATTGAGCGGGAACGGCAGCGGGGCCGCATGGGCATTCTCTTTTACCAAAAACACCCCACCTGGGCCGTGCGCCTGATGATCCAACTGACGCCCCTGCACCAATTCCTGTGGGGCCTTTTATCCCTGGGGGGCTGGCTGAACGAGAAGCGGGTGGAACCGCTGCTGCGCTGGTTGATCCGGCATGGCCGCTCGCAGTTGGCCTTGGAGCTGTGCCGGATTTTTTTCCTCAACTGGTACAACGTGCAGGCCGTTTACGAAGGCTACAGAGCGATGAAGGCGCGAAATAAGGGGATCCACTCGGCTTGAGCTGCCACCAGGGCGGGGTAAGTGAGTCGGCCATAATCCTTGCCGGGAATGAGAGGCTGGCCGGGATCCGGATCGGCACAGCTCAGGGGTTCCCAAACGGCGCCGGCCCCCTTGACAATGGCCCACACTGCCGCCACATCCCAGATCTTGGGCGAGCGTTCTACCGCCCCCAAAAGGCTGCCACCGGCCACCGCCAGCAGGTTGTAGGCAGCGCCCCCCAACATCCGCGCTTTGCAAGGGAATTGCGGGCTAATCCAATGGCTGCTGCGGGAACAGAAATTGAACAATTGGTTGGGGCCGGGTGAGGCGGTGCTAGGACGGATTGGCTGGGGACAGGCGGGATCCCGGTCGTGGCGGGTGAGAAAAGCTCCTGCTGCTGCATCCCCAGGAAACCGAGGCCAATAACCGTAAAAAGTCTGGCGGATGGGCGGCAGATGGACACAGCCAAACACCGGCACGCCCCAATGCAGCAAAGCCAAGGAGCTGCCCCAAATGGGGATCCCACGGGCAAAATTGGTGGTGCCATCCAAAGGATCCACTACCCAACACCACTCCTTCTCGGGAAAAATGTGGTTGGATTCCTCGCTCAGATAACCGTGATCGGGGTAGGCAGCGGCAATGGCCCCTTGAAAAGCGCGATCCGCCCACTGGTCAGAAGAGGTTACCAAGCTGCCGTCGGCTTTTAAGGACTCCGTCCCGCTGGCGCGAACCGTAGGGTGGGCCTGGCCAAAGTCTGCCAAGAGCTGGGATCCCACGCTGGCCGTAGCCTGCAAGGCAAACTCGGTAACCTCCAGCCAGAAAGGGGATAGAGCAGCAGTTGCAGAAGGAGCACTCATGCCCCAATCCTAGCGGGATCCCTGGCTTTTGGGGTGGAAAAGGGGTCGCAATGGCAGCGGATCCCTCACAAGCAGGTTCTAGGCCCATAAGCTGAATAGAATCAAATCATAGGTAAACTCCCCAGCTGGCCACCCTCCTCCATGAACCAGCGCCTGATTGGACAACTGATTGGCAACCGCTACCGGCTGACCCGCCACATCAGCGAGGGTGGCTACGGCAATGTGTTCGAGGCGGTGGATACCCAGCTCAATGACGAGCTGGTGGCCGTCAAGTTGTTGCGCCCGCCGCCCCCGGACATGGGCCCAGAGTACTACCAGCAACTGCAGCAACGCTTCATGGATGAGGCCAGGGTCAGCGCTCTGTTGGGCGAGCACCCCAACATCGTGCAGGTGCGCTCTTACGGCCTGTACCAAAACCAGCCCTATCTGGTGATGGAGTACCTGAATGCCAAACCCTACAGCGGCCAGGGGTTGGACTATGTGCTGGCTCGGGAAGGCCCCCTGCACCCAGAGCGAGTGGTGAACTTGGCTCTGCAAATTTGCTCTGCCCTGCACCACGCCCACAACTTTCAGATGGATCTGGGCAAGCACTCCATTCGCGGCGTCATCCACCGCGACATTAAACCCAGCAACATCTTTGTGCAGAAAGGGCCCGATGGGAAAGAGCGGGTCAAGATCCTGGACTTCGGCATTTCCAAGCTCATGGGGGAGACCTCTCGTGGCCTGACGCAGACGGGCTATTTTTTGGGCACGATGGTCTATGCCTCGCCCGAGCAAATGCGCGGAGAAAAGCTGGATGGCCGCTCCGACATCTATTCCCTGGGGGTGGTGCTGTACGAGCTGTTAACTGGTGCGTTGCCCTTCGAGCCGGATACCGACACCTTGCAAGGCTGGTACCACGTCCACAACTTTCAAAAGCCCCGCCCTTTTCAAGACCATCCGCTGCCCCACCCCATCCCTGAGGCCCTAGAAAAGGTGGTGCTGCGTTGCTTGGAGAAAGACCCTGCCCTTCGCCCGGCCACCATGGAGGAGCTGGCCCAGCAGCTCCGAGCCGTCTATGGGGACAAGATCCCGCCTCCCCCTCAAAAGGCTCCTCTGCAGCGGATCCCTGCCGGCTTTGGCCAGCAAGCCACCCAGCAGAGCCGAGCCGCCCCTGTTTCGGAAGCTAAGGAAGAAGAGCTGCAGCGGGCGGTGCGTTTGATCGAGGCAGGCGAATACAAAATGGCTGTCCACCTGCTTAACAAGCTGATCCAGAGTGCCCCCAACGAAGCCCGCTACTACCTATACCGCGGCCTGGCCCACCAGCGGCAGGGCCATTGGGGCCTTGCCCAGATGGACTATCAAGGAGTGCTGCGGCTGGAGCCGGGTAACCCCTCGGCAGAACAGGGGCTGCGCGAGGTCGAACAGCAGGTCGGCCAGGAACAGGTTAGCCCCCACCAGAAGCCCACCCTCCCCACCTCAGGCAAGCCCCGCCAGAGCAAAGGATTGGCCCTGGGCTGGCTCCTGGCCAATTGGGCGGCGGCTGGGATCGGCTATCTGGGGCTGGGGGCGGCAGCTCCCCTGCTGGCTGCTTTGGGTTCGCTCCAAGGAGCGGTGGCCGGGGCCGGCCTTGGCTTCCTGATGGGGCTGCTGCAGTGGCTGGTGTTGCGGCGGCAGGTTTCGGTGGGATGGGTGGCTGCAACTTTGCTGGCCACGGCTTTGGGCTGGGCGGCGGCGGATTTCCTCGCTCCCCAGGTGGGGGTGGCAACCTCTGCTTTTAACCCGACGGATCCCTGGCTCCAAAATGTCTTGCAGGCAATGGGAGATGCGCTGCGCGGTTTGCTGGTGGGGGTCGGCGTTGGTGGGCTGCAATGGGCCTTGTGGTCTCAGCGCTGGAAAGGTAGCCGGGCTTGGATCTTGGCGGCAGTTGCCGAAGGGGCAGGATCGGCTCTGTTGATGGGTTGGCTGCTGGACAATACTACCTTGAACAGTTGGCTGCTGCTGATCGTGGGGCTACTGGCCAACACGCGCCCCCTTAGCGCAATGGTGCTTTTGAATTTGCGCCGGATCCCTACTGTTCAAAATCAACAACAAGCCTCTTAGGCCCCAGGGATCCCATCTGAGTTCTCTCTCTCAAGAAGAGGGAAAGACAGGAATCAAAACCGCTCATTATTTTTCTCACGATTTTTCTCACGGTTACCGGGGAGCGCCGTGAGATCCCCAGCTCAGAGCTACGCGACTGGTTGTAGGGAGTAGAGTCGTTTGAGCTACTGAGAAAAGCCCTATGGCCCTGTGCATGCAACGTTTTGGGTGTGGGCCACTGTCCTGGCCTAAATTTCAAGAGGGCAAGGATGCACGCTATAGAGGAACTTTCTAGCGGAGCTATTGCACCGGCTAGTGTCTCATTGCCATTTGAATTGACTATAAGTGCTGCTGCAAAACCACGAACCAGAATCCTCGCCCGGCGAGTATGTTATGACTCTGAGCTGGAAGCTGTTTTCGAGTAAAACTCACGCATTTCTGTAAACCACTCCAATCGCGAGGGATCCCAGGTGTAGAACATGTGTCCGCCGCGATAATGACGTAGGGTGAGGTTGGCCTTCAACCGCGGATCCAACTTCATCAAATCCACCAGGTGATTCGAGGCAAAGTAGGGCGTGACCAGGTCGTAAAAGCCATGATGAATGCTCACCCGCATGTGGGGGTTGAGGGCCATGCTGCTGCGCAGCTCGTCCATTGCCCCGATGAATCCTTGCTTAAACTCTCCTTTTGGGGTGAACCGCCAGGACTTGAACACCTCCAGGTTCAGTAGGTGATAGGTCAACTCCGTTTCCACCTGCAAGGTCTCTCGCAAGTGGCTGTTGATGGCTGCCGTGAACAGGCGATCGATCCCATCCAAGGTGGGATCGGATCCCTCGAAGGTAGGCCGATCCGGAAAGGGATCCACCGTGGTTACAGAAGCATCGTAGAGCCCCAGCACCAGTCGCTGCGACCGCAACAGCTCGCGGGCAAAACTGGCGATATCGATCCGCCCGCCTTTGTGGGCTACATATTCTGGAGATAGGCCGATCCCTGCTGCCATTTCCTGATACACCGCTTGCCGTTCTGCCTCTGGCATTGCCTCCCCCATGGCCAAGAGGGGCAGCAGACGTTGTCGGGCAAAGTGTTCTGCTTTGGGCAGCAGGATCTGCAAATCCTCCCCCCAGCCACACCGTCCATGATGGGCTGCTGTGGCCACATAGGAAGGGAAAAGGGCTGCCCAGGTGCTGAGGTTGTAATCGTTGGTCTCCAGCAACCCAAACTCAATCGCAGGCGAGATGAGAATGGCCCCCGACAGGCCCACGCCAAACTTGGATTGCAGCTCCTTGGCCAGCCGCGCCACCCGAAACCCACCGTAACTCTCGCCGGCAATGAAAATGGGGGAGAGCCAGCGTTTGTATCGGGAAAGAAAGCCCTGAATGAATTCTCCCAAGGATTGCAAATCCCGCTCCACATCCCAGAAGGGCGATTCCTTAGGAGGCTCCTCCGCCTTAGCATCCGGCTGAGGGGGCTTGGATGCCGGATCGGATTTCTCCCGGGAATCTTTGGGGTCTTGAGAATCCTTGGGCAGGGCGCGGCTGAACCCCGTCCCCACCGGATCGACAAAGACCAGGTCGGAAAAGGGCAACCAACTTTCGGCATTGTCCACCAGCCGCACCGGGGAGGGGGGCAAACTGCCGTTGGGCCCGAAGCAAATCCGTTTGGGCCCCAGCGCTCCCATGTGCAGGTAGGCAGAAGCTGCCCCAGGCCCACCGTTGAACACAAAAGTGAGAGGGCGGTGCTGAGAGGCGGAGTCTTGCTTTAGATAGGCGACGTGAAAGATCTCGGCCACCGGCTTTTCCCGCTGGAAAAGGGTCTGCCAACCGGCCAGCGCTCTGTAGGTAAAGCTCTCCTCTCCAGCCGTAAACCTGTGCTCGGTGGAGGAGAGGGGGGAAGTGGGCTTAGATTCAGTAGCCATGAAAACAGGGATCCGCAGTCTGATCCCCAGTGAATCACAAGTTGCCGACCCTCAACACTCCCAGAGGAATCTCCAAACGGCACCTCACAAAGTCAGCGGAGCTTCCAAAGTTAGATTGAAAGATTGGCCGGGGCGCAGCACCACCACCTGCGGAGCGGTAACATTGCCCACCACCACTCCGGTCACGGCACCTCCCAGGACATTGCCCACCGAGACTCCGCCCGTGATCGCCCCCAAAATGGCTCCCGCGGCTGCCCCAATGGCTGCATCCTGAGCGATGGCCTCAGCCGAATACTGACGGGGATCCTTTTCGTCGTGGAGGATGTTGGAGGAAGCCCGCAGGCTGTAGGTACGACCGCCGAGAACAATGGAAGTGCCGACAAAGCGGGATCCGCCCGGTGCAGGTTCCATCTGTCCAAAAATGCGGCTACCCGCCGGGATCACCAAGCGCCCCTGGCTGTCAAAAATGTTCTGAGTAACGGCCACTTCCAGGGGATAGACGGTGTCGGGATAAAAGTATTGCGGCCCTTCGCTACTCAGGCTGCCGACCGGGATAATCGTCCCCTGCTCAAGGCGGTAGGCACCCAATTCAAAAAGCGGCTGAGCCGAACTGGGCAAGGGGGCCAACGCAGGGATCCCGGCCAGGCCAATAAGGGCTGCTGTTAAGATAGCTTTCATGAGTAGAGTCTCCAATGCTTCTCCAATCCAAGTTCTGCGGAGTTCTCAGCAGTTGCCTGAAGCTGTTCCAGGTCAATTTGCTTCCTTATCTCAACTTCTCTCCGCTTCTAGGTTACCGAATCCTTCCTAGGGCTTGTTTTCCCCCACAAGTAGATTTGTCTTCAACTGTTGGCAGTTTGGGTGGCCATCCTGCAGCACAACTTCTCTCAGAAATGCTGGAAGGCTTGTTGACGGCTGAGGGCCTGCCCGTCCTTCAGCCAGACGGTTCCCTGCGGATCCCAGCCTGTCACTTCTCCAATCCAAACGGCCCCCGGCAATCTTTCCAACAGATGCTTGGCCACCGACACCTCGGCACTGAGGAGCAGCTCAAAATCTTCGCCTCCATAGAGCGCCCATTCCAAGGCTTGGGCCGGAAAAGCCTGCCGCAAAGCTTTTGAAATCGGGATCCGCTCCACGGCAATCCTTGCCTCCACCCCACTGGCCTGACACACCTGCACCAGGGCATCTGCCAAACCGTCGCTGGTATCCATACCGGCAACGCGCAAGGGATCCGGGATCCCTTCCAAGAGGGGCACCAGATCCAGGCGCGGGCGTGGGTATTGGTGAGCCCTGATCAACTGCTCGCGCTCGGCCGCCGTAGCTGAGGATCCCTGTTCAGGATGGAGAAGCAGCTCCAAG
Source organism: Thermostichus sp. OS-CIW-32 (assembly GCF_054060415.1). Taxonomy (NCBI): domain Bacteria; kingdom Bacillati; phylum Cyanobacteriota; class Cyanophyceae; order Thermostichales; family Thermostichaceae; genus Thermostichus; species Thermostichus sp. OS-CIW-32. Next base: position 95,912 of record NZ_JBSSDD010000006.1, read on the forward strand.
CCTGCCCGCGCATCTCCGTGGGGCCCTGTTACCACCAGCCAATCGCCGGGTTGAGCCCGTCTGCGCTGAATGGCCCGCCCCGGCTGCACCGATCCCAGGGCCGTGATTGCCACAAATCGATGCGGCGACCGACACAGATCCCCTCCCACCAGTTGGCATTCCCAGCGGGCGCAACAGTCCCGCATCCCTTGATAAAGCTCCTCCACCCAAGCAACCGGCGTGGAGCCCGGCAAGCCCAAACCCACCACCAACGCCTGCGGACGGGATCCCATCGCGGCCAGATCCGACAGATTGGCGGCCACCGCGCGCCAGCCCACCGCATGGGCCGGGGTCGTCAGATCGCTGAAGTGAACTCCCTCCACCAACACATCGGTTGTCACCACCAACTGCCCCTCCGGAGCAGCTAACACCGCCGCATCGTCTCCCACCACCTGGGCCGGACAGTAGCGCTGCACGATCTGCAGCAGCCCTGCCTCCCCAATTGCCGAGATGGGTAGGGGGGAAGGATTGCCGTTTTGTGGGGAAGAACTGTCAGAAAGACCGGAGAACAAGACAGACCTCTGAGGGTAGCGAGGATAACACAGCTGCAAGATCTGGTGGATGCTGGAGTCTTGTTGGATATTTCCAAGGATCCCGCCTGCACGCCACAGGCAAGCTGGAGAATTCTACCCCGCCGCCCGCTGTCCAATTAGGGCATAGAAGGGATCCCCGCCTCCGCCTGCCCAAAAGCCCAGCCAACCCATAGGGGCAGGCCGCTGGATCACTTTCACCACCGCAAACCCCGGCACTGACTCAAAATAGCGCCTGACCAACTCCACCCGCCCCGCCTCGGAGTTGTCCCGCCAAGCCTGGATCGCCTTCTGGAAAAACATGCGATTGGAGAAGCTGACGATGAACAGGCCCTGGGGCTTTAGGATGCGATACACCTCTGCAAACACCTGCTCTGGCTGCTGCAGATATTGCACCGAGACCGTGTTTAGCACCGCGTCGAAGGATTGATCAGGGAAGGGCAGACTTGGGTTTTGGTTCAAGTTTTGGATGAAGAAGTGATCCAGCCGGGGGTTGGCCGCCAGTTCCTCAGGGTTCATCCCATGCCCCTCCACATGGGCAAACTCCATCTCAGGTGGCAAATGGGAGACCCAACTGCTCATCAGATCGAGAATGCGGGTCTGGGGCCGCAAATGCTCGCGGTATAGATCGGTGAGCTGGCCGATGAAGCCAGAATCCACATGAGTCACGAAGCGAGGATAGCTGTAAAAGAGGGCATCGTCGCTGGGATCCAACTTGGAGCGCTGCCAATCCTTGAGCACCACCATGGCCAAACGGTTGCAAATCTTAATCAAAGCTAACATTTTGGAAGCTTCGGAAAAGGGGTGGGCGTGATACCTTAGCAGAGCAACAGTGGCCATTTCGCGAAGGACTCTTTGCCGTGATGTCTGTGTCTCACCCCTCTTCAGCGGCTCCTTCTTCTTCTGGGTCTAACTTTGGCCTGCGGGAGTACGTAACCGAACTGCAGCTCCACATGGCTCTGCAGGCTCGCAGCCTTACTCCTTCTCTCAGCGTTTCCCCAGCCCAGGACAGCCCCCTGGCTCTGGTGCAGCGGGCACAGGCAGCTATGGAGAAGTCCGTTTCCCGCCAGTGGCTTTGAGCGGCACAGCCTGGGCAGAGATGCTCAGGCCAAGCTTTTGCGCAACACCCCCTGCACCAGTAGAACCGACACCCCCACAAACCCCGTCAAAAGGCCCAGGGATCCCGCCAGGGTGAGATCGCCCCAGGGAGCCTGCAGCACCACATCGGCCCAGCTCCAATGGCTGCTGCGGTAGACATGGCGAATGGGCTCGATGGCAAAGGTGAGGGGGTTGAGGCTGGCCACCCAACGCAGCCAGGTGGGCATAAAGCTCAGGGGAGCCAAGGCCGTGCTGGAAAAGATCAGGGGCAAGTTGACCAAAAAGATGAAAGCCAGCAATTGCTGGTGCCCCGGCATGGCAAAGGCCAAGCCCAAGCTCAGGGCCGTGAAGCCCAAGACCAACAGGCCCACGATCAAGGCCACCACCGCCAAGCCTGGCCCGTCGGGGATCCCGGCCCCAAGGGCGTAATCTGCCCCCACAATCACCGCCGTCTGCAGCAGCGCCAAGCTGACGATGAACAGGCTAGAGGCGAGAACAATGGAAAAACGAGAGGTGAGGGGAGCCACCAACAGCCGGTTCAAAAAGCCAAATTCTCGGTCGAAAATCACCGGCACCCCAGCATTCAAGGCTCCACCAAAAGCCGTAAACACAATGACTCCCGCCCCCAAAAACTGGGTGTAGTTTTGTCCGGCCCCGAAAATGCCGGCAGGAGCATTCTGAAACAAAGCCCCAAACAAAATTAGCCAGAGCAACGGCTGGATAATGCCAACCAGCAAGGTTGTGGGGCGACGCTTCAGTTGGATAAACAAGCGGCGCGTGAGGGCGAAGGTCTCCTGCCAAAAGTCAGCCGTCAAAAGGGGGATCGGGTTGGGTTGAACCGAGGAAGAGGCAGAGTTCATACCAAAGCTCCTGTAGGGTTGCGATCAATCAATCCATTCCAAATCCATCTACCAAATACCTCGATGTGCCTTTGTACAGGGATCAATGGGGCTCGAGCATGAGGGGATGAAGTTACTTTTTCTTTTTGCCCAGATTGGCCTCGGCAGCGGCCAGCTCCGCATCCATCAGGGTTTGCCCGGTTGCCGCCAAATACACATCATCCAAGCTGGGACGAGACTGGGTGCTGCTGAACACCTCTAGCCCATGAGCCTGCAAGTGGGCGCGAATCTGGCTGAGGGGATCCTCCCCATTCCGCTGCACCACCAGGTTCAGGGCGTTGCCCTGGGCGCTGTTGATCACCACCTTCTGGACAAAGGGCAGGGATCCCAGCAGTTGGGCACCCCGTTGGGCCAGTTCCGCCGGGGCAAATTCCTGCAGCTTGACGGTGATGCGCTCGCCGCCGACGCGGGTTTTCAGCTCCTCGGGGGTTCCCTCGGCAATCACCTTGCCCCGGTCGATGATGGCCACCCGATCCGCCAGCAGGTCGATCTCCTCCAGGTAGTGGCTGCTGAGCACCACTGTGATCCCTGTGTTCTTGAGTTGGCGCAAAAAATCCCAGATGGCCAGCCGACTGGGAATGTCCAGGCCCACCGTGGGCTCGTCCAAGACCAGCACCTGGGGTTGATGGAGCAGTCCTGCCGCCAGATCCAAGCGTTTGCGCAGCCCGCCGGAGTAGGTACCGATGAGTTGGTCGGCGCGGTCGGTCAGCCCCAGCAGTTCCAGGACGGCAACGATTCGCTCTTGAGCCAAGGGGCGAGGCAGGTGGTGGAGATCGGCCTGCAACTGCAACAATTCTCGCCCGGTCAGCACCTTATCCAAAGCCACCTCTTGGGCAACAAACCCCAGTTTTTCTCGTACCGCTTTGGGGTTTTCGCTGGCTGGGATCCCGTACACCTCTATCCGGCCTGAGTCGGGACGGAGCAAGGTGCAGAGGCAATGCAAAGTGGTGGTCTTGCCCGCTCCATTGGGGCCGAGAATGCCGTAGATCTGGCCGGGTTCCACCTGAAACGAGACGTCCGCCACGGCCACTGTGGATCCGTAGCGCTTTTGAAGTTGCTCTACCAAGACCGCAGGAGTATCTGACATGGGTATCCACATCTCGCTTCCTCTAGGCTATCAAGCCTGTTCGGGAGATGAGGCCAGGGATCGCCACCATTTCTTGCTCGTTGCCGCCAGCCCCCTAGGGATGGTGGGAGCTGAACCGAGGCTCACGGTATAGTGGTTCAGGCGAATCCGATGAGTGCAGAGGGATCCCCGCCCATCCTCAACTCAGTCCGGTTGGGTTTAACCCTCGCCAAGGTGTCTGTTGTGGAGAGGAGATGAATGCTGAAGCCAAAGCATGCCTGCCGGCCCCTGCTGCCGACTTGTGGGAGCTCGGATTCCCCTATCGAAAAAGGATGCTCTGTTGTAGCTTATACAGCCTTGGCCATTTTAGCGCTTGGCTTGGTCGGTTGCGGCGAGGGAACAACTCCTCTGGGCCCCCTGGAAAATGTCTTCCTGCGGGCGGATGATTTTGAAATCACAGGAGGATCCCCGGCAGCGGGCGCAGTGGGGCCCTACCTACAGTTCAACATGCGGCGGCAGCGGGATAACCAAATCCTAAATCGCCCCCTTAATGTCTATGTGGACAATGCCGGGCTGGCAGAAAGGCGGAATCCCCTTTTGGATAACCAAAACCGTCCTATTCTCTTACAGCGCTCGGTGGCCTTCTTGGGCAATGGGCTGGATCTGAACAGAGATGGCCAGCCGGATCTGCCCCCCAAAGAACCCCCCAACTTCACCAGTGGCCCGCTGCTGCCCTACACCCCGCCCAATCAGTGGCAAAGCCGGGCTGCCCTTGCCTATGTCCCCGGACAGGCCAATATCCCCGGACGGGGCCCCAGCGACCGCTTTGGCATCTACTTTTCTTCCATCCTGCCCTACACCGGGCAGCTTCGCTTTCGCGCCCGCGACGAGCTGGGCAATGCCTTTGCCCGCACCTTTGAGGTCACCTACCCGCCGGCAGCCAGCCGCGCCACGGTCACGGTTACCTTGGCCAACCTCACCGCCACTGCCCAAGAGCCGGTTCTCATTGCCATTTGTAACCAGTTGGGAGCTGCTGCCGTGGTGGGCCTGCGGAGTGGCACGTTCACCGAGCTGGTGGATCTCCTGCCGGCCCCAGGGCTGCCGGTGGATCCCACCTTGAGCGAGCCCATCCGCTATGTGGCCGAGGCTTATCAATTTAACCGCGATCGAGCCGTCATCCGCGTTTCCCAGAATCCCACGGATCCCAGCCGCATGAGCGTTCCTCTACTGGGATTTGAAGGGACAACCGGTCGGGCAGATCTGACGCTGGTGAACTCTGTAGGGGATCGGCTTACCTGCTTCAACGATCGGCTTTCGGATCTGCGGGATACGTTTTCTGACTTTTTCAGATAGTCAATTCAAATAGCAATGAGACACTGGCCAGTAGAATAGTCCGACTCGCAAAAGCAGGCCTTGTCACTTCATCAACAGAAGTTCCTCCATCTGCATGCATCCTTGCCCTCTTGAAAGCACTGCGGTCGCTTCAAACTAGATTGAGACGCTCCCCAAGCGTTCCGCGCTGCTTTTACCGACTCCCATACCCTTCCCTTCCGCTGTATGACCGGCTTTGTACGTCTGTGGGTCTGCTCCCTTCCTGGACATGCCCTACGACTCTCTCTCAGGTCAAGGCTTCTTTCTGAGGTCTACTGGCATGCCATCCTACCTGTAACGTCATCTCATCCTCAACTGAATTGACCATAGATCTGGAATCGTTTTACTGATGTGCGAAGCAACTATACTTGCAATGTCGTGAAAGCGGCTCAACCGACAAAACCTCAGGGCAGATGCTGCAAGGCCAGCGCCAACTGTTCGTACTCTGCCAAACGGTTGTAGACCTGGGCCGAGATGCGTACCCAAAGCTGCCCGGCGAAGGGGATGATCGGAACCTCAATGCGGTACTTGTACCAGAGGTAATCGTGAAGCCGACGGGCGCGCTCCTCAAGAGGCAGCTCAGGGATCCACTGCTGCCAAAATGGCGGCAAGGGTAGGGTGGCCATAAAGCCCAACATCTTTTCGGGGGCGGGCGGGATCCCCTCAAGAGCCTCCAAGAGCAACTGCCGCGCCTGCAGCAGCAGAGTGTGGTTGTGCTGACGGATGTTGTCCAGTCCCACCCCTTGGATAAACGCCAGGGCTGCTGAAATGGCCAACCAAGCGCTGGGATCCCGTGTGCCCACCCAGTCGAACTCCGCTGTGAACCCTTGCCTATAGCCGTGGGAGATCACCGTAGGATGAGTTTGGGCCTGTCGATAGGGGGCCACCCACAAAAAGGCACAGCCTTTCGGGGCAAACAGCCACTTGTGGGCATTGCCGGTGTACCAATCGGCTCCTAGCTTTTCCAACTCCAAGGGGAGAACCCCAGGGGCATGGGCGCCATCCACCAAAACCGGGATCCCGCGCTCCCGACAGAGGCCGATCAGCTCAGGCAGGGGGTAGATCAGAGCCGTAGGCGAGGTGAGGTGATCCAACACCGCCAGGCGAGTTTGGGGAGTGAGGATGGCCTCGAAGGCCGCGATAACCTGCTCTGGCCCCGCAATGGGGAAAGGGATCTGCGCCTCAACTGGGATGGCTCCCCACTGGGCATAGATGTACTGCAATGCCTGACGAACGGCCCCGTAACCGTGATTGGTGCAGGCGATCTGATCCTCTGGCCGGAACCGCAGCGAGCGCAAAACGGCATTGACCCCGCTGGTGGCATTTTCCACAAACACCAAATTTTCGGGTTCGGCCCCGACGAAATGGGCCAGTTCTGCTGCCGCCGCCCGCAAGGCTCGAGGAAGTTCCTCTCCCATAAACTGCACCGGCTGAGCCTCCAGGCGTTCCCGCCATACACTCTGGGCTTGCAACACCTTTTTCGGGGTCGCGCCGTAGGAGCCGTGATTCAAAAAAACGGCTTGCGGATCCAGTTCCCACAAGGAGCGTTCGCAAAGTGGCGCACAAGCACTGAGGGCAGCGCCAAAGTGGGGAGAATCGGATCCCAGGTTGGAGAAGAAAGGCATGGTTCACTCCCTCTGTCCCTGGACGATGCAGGAAAAAGATGGGGGAATTGCTGCGATCTGCATGAAGGGTTTGCTCAGAAATCCGAAGATATCAACACCTATCAACACCGCTGATGTGGAGACCAATGGCATCTCGACTGAATGTCAGAACCTAAGGCTCTTTGAGACGGATTCTCTTAGGTTGATCTATTGGCCGTCACCCAATTCTGGGCCGAGATCCGAGAGAGGGGCAATTTTGCTGAGCTTGATTTTAGGGTTGCTGGCAGCAAATTGCTGTAAAGTCCACTCGTTCTTAAACAGAAGAACGGGCCTGTCTTGAATGTCTTTAACAACTAGGGTGTTAAACAAGCTGGGAATATTCTCCAGCGCCTTCCAGCCATTCTCGACCCAGCGAGCCAGTGTGTAGGGCAACATCTCCAGTCGGGTTTCGACGTTGTATTCACTTTCAAGGCGATACTGCAAAACCTCAAACTGCAACTGGCCCACCGCTGCCACAATCGGATCCCGTTTGGAATCGTCGATAGAGTACATGATTTGTACAGCCCCTTCTTCCCGCAGTTCCGCTACCCCTTTCTGGAACTGCTTAAACTTGGAAGGATTGGGATTCTTCAAGTAGGCAAACAGCTCAGGAGAAAAGCTAGGGATCCCGGCGTAGCGCAGCTTCGGGCCGGTGTAGATGGTATCCCCAATGGTGAAGATGCCGGGATTATTCAGGCCGATCACATCCCCAGGGTAAGCTTCATCGATGGAGATGCGCTCTTGAGCAAACAACTTCTGGGGATAAGATAGGCGAATGGGACGATTGAGGCGGGCATGGTTGACCACCATATCCTTCTCAAACTTGCCGGAACAGATGCGCACAAAAGCAACGCGATCCCGATGGCGGGGATCCATGTTGGCCTGCAGTTTAAAGACGAAGCCCGTAAACTCAGGATGTTCGGGCGGGATCAGTCCGGCAGTGCTCTCGTGAGGCATTGGCGGTAAGGAATACTCCAAAAACGCATTGAGAAAAAGCTCCACCCCAAAATTGGTCATGGCGCTGCCGAAAAAGACCGGGGTTTGTTTGCCGGAATGCACTTGTTTTAGATCCAAGCTGGGCATGAGACCATCCAGCAGTTCCAGCTCTTCCTTGAATTGGTAATACAAGTCCTTGTCGATCAACTCCTCAATTTGCGGATCCCCAAGTTTAATGACGGTATCTTGAACTCTTAGCCGCCCCCCAGATACCCGCTCAAAGAAATGAAACTCCTGAGTTCGGCGGTCAAATAGCGCAGTAAACCGCTCGCCTGAGCCAATTGGCCAGTTGACAGGATAGGGCTTGAGGCCCAGTTCTGTCTCAATTTCATCCATCAGCTCCAAGGGATCCCGACTTGGGCGATCCATCTTGTTGATAAAGGTAAAAATCGGCAGCCCCCGCATCTGACACACTTCAAACAGCTTGCGGGTCTGGGTTTCCAACCCTTTGCCGGCATCTTCCAGCATCACGGCATTGTCAGCCGCTGCCAGGGTGCGATAGGTGTCTTCGCTGAAGTCCTGGTGGCCGGGAGTATCCAGCAGATTGAGACGAATGTTGCGGTAATCAAATTGCAGGACGGTAGAGGTGATGGAAATACCCCGCTGCTTTTCCAGTTCCATCCAGTCGGAAGTGGCCCGCTTTTGCGCCCGACGGGCCTTCACAGCTCCCGCTTCTTGAATGGCCCCCCCGTACAACAGCAGCTTTTCGGTGAGGGTGGTCTTCCCCGCATCGGGATGGGAAATAATGGCAAAGGTGCGCCGTTGCTCTACAGCTTTGGCCAAATCAAGTTCTTTCATCAACTGTTGCCGCTCCACTACAACCTGGTCGCCTTAAAGAAGATTCCGCCGCGATGTTGTCCCCTAAAGGATGGGAGAAATACGGAGAAGGAAAAAATAGAAAATCAGTGGGAAATACGCTTGAGAATAATGAGGTTGGGTTGCCGCCAGGTAGCGAGGGGGAGAGAGCACAGGCCGAAAAGCGCGAAAAGCCAACAGAACCATTTTGACCCTAGCACAGGAACAGGGATCCCTGTTGTCTGGCATACTGGCGGAGATCTTGAGGGGGAATTTCCCAGGCCAACCGGCCAGAACTCAAAGCAGATGCTGCTCGTTGTTGTTGCGCAACGCTGACGTGAAGAGCAGTTGCTCAATCGTGGCAATGGTGAAGTTTTGGCTGATCACCAGCCGCTCGACGCGAATGCGGTGGGCTTGCAGGAGGCAATCTTGCTGCAAGGGCTTGGGCAATTGTTCCCAATGATCCAGCAGGACTTCCAGCAAAATCTCGCCCGGTAGCCCGGTGGCGCTTTCCAGGGATCCCAGCTTTTCTACCCTCTCGGCAGACCATTTGAGGGTAAGCTTTTGCAGGCCCAGTTGTGCATCCAGAGCCTCGCGGGGATCCGACTGGGCACCCTGCCCATTGGGGGTGCCATTGCGGCGAACCCCATTGTCGGTGCAAGCAGTAGCAGGGGGCAAAAGCTCGGCTGGCTTTTCAGTTGGCAGCGAAGTATTGGCCCATTTGGCCGGACTGACCTGGGGTGGGGAGACAACCCTTTCCACCTGGACCGGAGCGGGCGACAAGTTGGACAAGGGATCCGCATCCCGAGAAGGAGCTTCAGGTGTGGAGAGCACACTGGCCAGGAGAGGCATCCGTCCTGCCTCTGGTGGGGTTGTGGCAACCTGGCACAGAGGGGACGAGGCGGCGGCAGATGGATCGGGCTCAACATCTAATGCCGCAGGGTGAGGCAGATCCAGGGAATCCGTTCCCCTGTTGTCCTCTGGACGGTGCGGAGCCTCAACGCCATCGGCAGCCGTAGGTGCAGGTTCCATCGGCTCTGGCTGCTTATTCACCCCCATGCGCGAGAGCAGATCCGCCTTGGTGGGGCCGGTGGGCAATTTTTTTTTGGGAGGCTTCTTGGCAGTAGCCATGTTAGCGGGCCTCCAGCACAGCCTTGAGGATCTCGCGATAAGGTTGGGCCAGGAGATCTTCCCCCGCCTCCGCCAAGGACCAGCCCATGCTGTTGGTTTGCTGAACGACCGTACTTTGCCGCACCGGCGTAAAAATGGGGATCCCTTGCATCATTTCCGCCAAGGCTTCCACCGCGGCCCGCGACATTTTGGTGCGGTTGTTGCCCACCCACTGTTCCCGTGTGGGGAGCACCCCCAAAAACTTGGGCACATGAAAATCCAGCTCTTCCAATTCTTTCAACAGCACCAGGGTACTTAGGGCCCCCATCACCCCCTTTTGGGTACATTCCGTCGGCACCACCAGCAGATCGGCACTGAGAATGCTGTTGTAGGTGAGCAACCCTTTCGAGGGGGGGCTGTCGATGACCAAAAAGTCATACTCCGGCAAAATCGGTCGCAAAGCCCGCTTCAAAAACAGCTCCCGCCCCGGCTCCATCACGATCGCATCCATAGCCCGCGAGAGACTGTAATCGCTGGGGGCCAACCACAGCCGCTCCTGGCGATCCTCATTCAACGGCGGACGGATAATCTCCCGAATGTGAACCCGATCCGCCCCCGGCAAAATCGTCTCGGCAATGGTGGCCGACTCCGACAGATCCGTCCAGCCCATCCACTGGCTTAAGTTGCCCTGCGGATCAAAGTCAACGGCCAGCGTCTTGCCATGCTCGGCCAACATGATGGCCAGGTTGAGGGCGGCTGTGGTCTTTCCGGATCCCCCACTCAAACAGGCAACGGTGATGACAAGCGCCGTTCTGCCAGACATGAGTTATCCCCTCGTAGCCCATCCCCTAACACTATAGCTAGGGTTAAGCAATAGTGTTCACACTTCAGATAGGGATCCCGCCGCTGGGAATGGCCTACAGGGATCCATCCGCTGGGAGCTGAGCTTCCTCAGTTCTTTTCGATCCTCGGATTGAATTCTCAGAGGGAAGACACAAACCGGTGCAGCCGCTGCAGCCCTTTTTCGAGGGTGGTGCGGTCGGCAGCGTAGGAAAGGCGAATGTAGGAATCTGCCCCAAAGGCTACCCCCGGCACAGCAGCCACGTGGTGTTCCTTGAGCAGCTGCCGGCAAAACTCCACCGAACTTAACCCGGTTTGGCCGATGTTGACAAACACATAAAATGCGCCCTCCGGCTCCGGGCAAGTCACCCCCGGCAAGGTGCGGATCCCGTCCAGCATCAGATCTCGCCGCTGCCAGAATTCTTGGCGCATTTTTTCCACAGCCGCTGCCGATAGGGGGCTGGTCAGGGCTTCCAGAGCACCGTACTGGGCGAAGGTGCAGACATTGGAGGTGCTGTGGCTTTGCAGGTTGATGGCCGCCTCAATGATGGGCTTGGGCCCGGCCAAGTAGCCCACCCGCCAGCCGGTCATGGCGTAAGCTTTGGCGAAGCCACTGCTGAGAATCAGGCGCGGCATCAAGTCAGGGCAAAGGGATCCCAGGCTGATGTGGCGGGCTTGTCCATAAACCAGCTTTTCGTAGATCTCGTCGCAGATCACGTACAGATGGGGGGCGGAGAGGATCACCTCTGCCAGAGCTGCCAGCTCGTGCTGGTGGTAAACGGCTCCGGTGGGGTTGGCCGGCGAGTTGAGAATCAGCAGCTTGCTGCGGGGGGTGAGGGCCTGGCGCAGTTGGGCGGCGGTGAGCTTGAACCCCTGGGCCTCTTCCGTCTGCACCTGCACAACCTTTGCCCCTGCCAAAATGGCAATTTCGGGGTAGCTGACCCAGTAGGGAACAGGCAGGATCACTTCATCGCCGGGATCCAGCAGCACCATGGCCAGGTTAAACAGGGTTTGCTTGCCGCCGTTGCTGATCAGGATTTGGTCGTGGCTGAACTGCAGGCCGTTTTCCTGCCGCAGCTTATCGGCCACTGCTTGGCGAAGGGCGGGGATCCCAGCGGTGGGGCCGTAGCGGGTTTTGCCCTCTTCCAGAGCACGGATGGCCGCGGCCCGAATGTGGTCAGGTGTATCGAAATCCGGCTCGCCTGCGCTCAAGCTACACACATCCAGCCCCTCTGCCTGCATGGCTTTAGCCAGAGCCGAAATGGATAGCGTGGGGGAAGGGGATAGATGGGCGACCCGTTGGGACAAGCCGGCAGCAGACACCATCGGTTGGGAAGCTCTTTGTTTTATTTTAAGGTTCTCAAGCAGGGCCAATCTAGATAGCTAGGCTACTGCGGTCAACAGGCGGGTACCATCCACCAACAGCAGTTTGTTGCCCTCTCGCTCTGCCAACAGATCCCAAAACTCGCCCGCCACAGCTCCGGGCAAGAACCCTTCCAAGCGCAATTGCAGAGGAGCAAATTGCTTGGTTCCCTGGGGCTTGCGCCGCACGGTCACCTCAACAAAGCCATCGTGGGGCTCGACAATGCCGCGGATGTTAAAGCCTTCCTCTGTGTCCTCAGGGGCAGGCAAAAACGGTTCTTCTTCCCACTCTGGGTCTTGCTCCTCTTCCGGCAGGGCCAGGATGCGGATGATGCTCAAGCCCAAAGCCCCCCCTGAACGCGGCTGCGGCTGCACGTAGTACCAGTAGGTATGGCCGCTCTTGATGCAGTGCTCGAAGGGGCCGAGAAGCTCGGCGCGTCCGGGGGTAGCCGGATATTCTGCTCCGTCAGAGGCAACCAAAATTGCCTGCGCATAAGTCTTGGGGATCGATTTCAGGGATCCCTTAATCAGGCCCAAAGCGCGGAACTGGTAGGGGTGGGCGGGAGGAGGCAATGGGTTCATGGCGGCCAGATCTTGGAAAGCCAGGGAAGTAGAGTCCATCATCTTATCCTATGGCGATCCTCAGATTGGAATATCCAGGGCTTTCCTCAGCATCGCCTCCAGCTCATCGCCCTGCCGACTTGCGCACCGCGATCAAGCTGCTGGTGGTGCCCAGAAAAACCCCCATCCCCAACAACATCGACGGCAAGAGCCAAAACTCCAGTTGGCTGCGATCTGCCTGCATCACCTTGAGGAAGGGCAAGGCAATCAACTGCTCCAGCAGCTCCTGCAGCAACTGCTGGGATCCCAAGATCAATCCCCAAGCTCCCACTGCGCTGATCACCCCAAACAGGCACCCTTGCAAAATAAAGGGCAAGTAAATCCAGGCTGCCGTCGCCCCCACCAATTGCATCACCTCGATCTCCCGCCGCCGCGCCATGACGATGAGGCGAATGGTGGTGGTGATGACCGCCACCGCTGTCAGGGCCAACACGCCGGTAATGGTCAGGGATCCCAGCCGTAGCATGTCCTGGAGCTGGGCCAGTTGCTCCACAATGCGGTCGCCGTAGTAGACCTCATCCACCCCTTCCAGTTGGCGAATCTGCTCCGCCACTTCCCCCAAGGCTTCGGTGGAATCCGCCTTAACCCGCAGAGCATCCACCAAGGGGTTCTCCCCCAACTGGGTTTCCATGGCCGCCTCGTCTTGGATCCCCATTTCCAGCAAAAGGTTGCGCCAAGCCTGGTCTTTGGTGATGACCTTCACCTCGGCCACATGAGGCAGTTGGGCGACCTGGGGTTGCAGCTCCACCCCCTGCCGTTCCGGCTCCAAGTAGACGGAGATCTCCAGTTGTCCTCCCAGCGACTGCACCGTGGCATCCACGCCCCAGGACAGCTCAACGCCGATCCCCACCAAGAACAGCAACACCAGCAGGGTGCTCACAGCGGCCCAGTTCAGCCAGCCCCCCCGCCGCAACCCCAAAAAAGTCTCCTGTAGGAGATAGCGAATTTTATTGAGAAGTCGGGAGAGAGATTGCATGCTGTTCTCCATCCAACAATCAATGGGCTCAGACCCTTGCCCCCTGGAGCTCAACAGAGCCTGTGGAGAGCAAAATAGGGATCCCGGCAGCCCTCAGCGCAGATCATACAGGCGCCCTCCCTCCATGCGCACCACCCGGTGGCCGGCCCGCTCCACCAGATAGGGGTCATGGCTGGTCATGATGACGGTCACCCCAAAGGAATTGAGCCGCTCCAAAATCTGGAGAACCAAGAGCGAGTTTTCCGGATCCAGATTCCCCGTCGGCTCGTCCGCCAGCAGCAGCACCGGCATGTTGACAATGGCACGGGCCAGGCTGAGGCGCTGCTGTTCCCCCCCCGAAAGCTCATGGGGAAAGAGATCTCGCTTTTCGGTCAGCCCCACCATCTTTAGGGTCGGCCCGATGCGACGGCGGATTTCTGCGGGGGACAGCCCTTGGGCGCGCAGCACGAAGGCCACATTTTCTGCCAGGGTGCGGTTGGCCAAAAGGCGATAGTCTTGGAAGACCACCCCCAAGCGCCGCCGCAACATGGCCAGCGGACGCGGTGGGATGCGGTAGGGTCGCCGCCGCCCTTCAGAAGAAAAGAGACAGACTTGATCGACGATGACCGTGCCCTCGGTGGCCTGTTCCGCCCCGTAGAGTAGCCGCAGCAGGGTGGACTTGCCCGCCCCGGAGACCCCCGTTACGAACACGAACTCGCCGCGGCGCACCTCCAAGTTCACATCCTGAAAAATTAAGTTGCCGTTGGGAAAGACTTTGCTCACGCCCCGCAAGGACACCATGCTGGCCGGGGTTTCCAGGGATCCGGATTGGGTGCTGCTGTAAAAGCCCAGGGTGGCCTCTGGATGGGCTGGGGCAGGGGGATGAGGGGTCGGAGCCGTACCCGCCCAACGGTGTAAGCGAGGAGGATAGCCGATGTGCTGACCGATCACCATAGTAAGCGCCTAGACAGAGGAGGGAGAGAGCGCCGGCAGACTAGGGGCGCAAACGAGAAGAGGGATCCCACAGCACTCGCCAGACAAAGCTGGGCAGAGCTAACATGCGTCGCCAGCGCCAGGGTTCCTGATAGAGACGATACAACCATTCCAGGTGATGGTCACGCCACCAACGGGGCGCTCGCCGTTTTTGGCCGGCCCAAATGTCCAAGCTGCCCCCCACCCCCATCCAGATGGCTTGGGGCAAAAGGGGACGCCACTTTTGGATCCACAGCTCCTGCCGCGGGGATCCCAGCCCCACCCACACCAGTTGCGGTCGAAATTCCTGGAGAGCTTGCAGAAGCTCTTTTTCTTCCTCGCTAGAGAAGTAGCCGTGGTGGCCCCAGAGGGCCAAAGCAGGACACTGGGCTTGCCAATATCGAATCGCTGCCCGGTTGACTTCCGGCCTTCCCCCCACCAGGGCCAAGCGCCACCCCCGTTCTGCCGCCAACGGGATCAGGGCCTCTGCCAGCTCGATCCCCGGCACCCGCTGGACGCGGATCCCCTGCCGCCGCAGGGCCCACACCACCCCAATGCCATCGGGGATCACCAGCTCCGCCGCTTGCAGCACCTGGGCAAAGGCCAGATCCCGCTGCGCCTGCATGATCATTTCCGGGTTGCAGGTAACCACCTGAGCGCCCTGACCCTCCCGAATACGCGCCTCAATCCAGGTGGCGTAGCTCTGTAGGCTGGCCTCCGGCAGAGCAAGGTGCAGGTTCACGCCCAGAATCGCATGGATGGATAACGACACTACCGACCGAATGCTGGCCCCCACTGGAGCCGTTGGACACGCTTTTAAGATAGCCCGGACCTTCTCCCAGAGGGAGAGGGGAGTTCGAGGAGGCATTTCATGGCTATTTGACCACGAAAATCTCTTCCCTCAGGCATCCGCGGCGGCATCCACGGCGTATCTCCATCAGACCAGGCCAGAGGGAATTGCCCGACCCAGAGCAAGCCCCTGAAGGTTGGTTGCCATCTTTCGAGACAGGAGACTTGAGATGAAGACTGCAAAGACTCCCTTCGCTCTGCCTCAATTGGCCGCCGAATGGGATCCCAGCCCTGCAACCTCCCGCCGCAGCTTGTTGTTGGCTGGTTTGCTGGCGGGCGTAGGTGGAGCAATTGGATTGCGCACCCTGCCCGGTGCCGCTCAGTCCAACACTGCTGATATTGCCATCCTCAACGCGGCCATTGACTTGGAACAGCAGGCAATCTGGGCCTACAAAACCGCTGCCGGCAAGTTGAGCAACACCGAGGTGGGCAAGATCGTGTTGGAAGTGGCCACCAAGAACCTGAAGGATCACGAACAGCACCGGGATCTGCTGGCGGGCGCCGTGCGGCAACTGGGGGGGATCCCCTCTCGGGCCCGGGATAGCTACGACCTTTCCACCTACATCGACAACAAAGAAGGCAATCTCGACTCCGATGCCAACATTGCCAAGCTGGCCCTGGCTCTGGAGTTTGATGCAGCCTTGGCTTACAACGACGCGTTTACCCAGCTTTCCAACAAAGACCTGGTGGCTGCCGCCAGCACCATTGGCCCCAACGAAGTTGCCCATGCCACTGCAATCCGGGCCGTGTTCCACAGCCTTGATCCCAGCATTCTGGTGGTGCCTGCCCCCTTTGTCAGCGCCGAGACTCGGGAGCGCTGGATCCTGAAGGTGTAGAGCTGTTGGTAACCCCTGCCGGCGATGAGGCGATGATCTGCAAAGCCTTCCAACGTCCTCTGTAGGACTTGGGGCTTGGAGATCCAAGTGCTCTGCACTGCTGTCGCAATCGCCTTCTTCTGAGCGCCTCAGCCTTTGCTCTCTTCCTAAACCTGTGTGGAGAAAGTCCTATGCCGATGACGCGGCGGCTGCTGTTGCTGAGTGGACTGGGATCCCTGCTCAATGTGGGGGCCATCTTGGCCGTGGATCGGTGGCGACAAGCCAGCTCCGTTGCGGAGCGGGATCCTGTCGAAGCAAAGGCGGCAGCAGAGGTAATCATTCGGGGGTTTCAATACCTGCCCTCGGAGGTTACCCTCAAGCGGGGGGGCAAGGTGACCTTCACCAACCTGGATTCCACCCCCCACACGGCTACTCCTGTGGAGGGAGCGCAGTTTCAAGGGACGGGACGGCTAAGTCGCAACGAGAGCAAAGCGGTGGTGTTCGAAGTAGCTGGGATCCAGGACTATTTCTGCGATATCCACCCCAGCATGGTGGGCCGCATTGTCGTCGTCGATTAGGTGAAGGCCATGCAAATGGAACCCCTGGGATCCCCTCTTCCCTTCTGGAACATTTGTCGGCGGGTGTACCTGGTTTGGGCCGTCCTTTTGGGGATTGGGTTTGCTGCCACCCAGTTTCACCAAGAGGCCAACATCAACTGGCTGTGGCTGGTGATTTCCCTGATTGGGTTGGGCTACATGGTGCGGCAGACTAGCTTGCCGGAGTTTCGAACAGCCGGACTGGCCCACCTCTACTTTGTGGGTTTGGTGTGGACGTTGGTGATCGCCCAGGGCATGATCCTCTCGGTGCTGCCCTTTGTCGGGCGTACCCCTTTGGCAGCTTTGAGCCCATACCTGGGGGTGTTTTGGCTGTGGCAAATGGGGCTGGGTCACTGGCTCAACGGCTTGGTGGATCCGCCGCGCCTCCCCTACTGGATGACCGGTGGGATCCAGATCCTGGCCGGAGTTGCCTGCCTGCTGTGGGGGCTGGAATGGCAGTTTGCGGTGGCAGGGGGAATCGGGGCTTTGGCCATGCTTTTCTTGATCCCATTGCATTGATTTCACTTCGGGGCCTCACCCAGGTGCACCCGCCAAACTCCACCTCCCACGGCCACTTCATCCCCAGGGCGCAGCTTGCGTCCCCGCCGGGTTTCCACCTCACCATTCACCCGCACTTGCCCCGCTTGGATGAGCTGCTTGGCCTGCCCGCCGGTGGGAACAACCCCCGCCAGCTTGAGGAATTGATCCAGCTTGATTACAGGATCCGTCGCCGGCTGGGGATCCCTTTGAGGAGTCTCCGCCATCACTTCACCCAAAAGGTTTTGACATTTACAAATTCCAGGATCCCTTCCCGACTCAGTTCCCGTCCATATCCTGAGCGTTTGATGCCACCGAAGGGAAGGCGCGGGTCGGACTTGACCAGACCATTGATGAATACGGATCCCGCCTCCAGCTCCTCCAGCAGGCGCTCTTGTTCCTCTGGATCGGTTGTCCAGGCGCTGGCGCCCAGGCCAAAGGGCGTGTTGTTGGCCAGCTCAATGGCTGCCGACACATCCGGGACGGTGAACAGCAGCGCCACCGGCCCGAACACCTCCTGGTGGGCCACCGGATGATCCGGGGGGATGTCGCTCAGGATTGTGGGCGGGTAAAAATTCCCTCCCAAGGGGGATCCGCCGATATGGACTTTGGCTCCTGCTTGCACCAAAGCCTGCACCTGTCCGTCCACCTCTTGCAGGATGCTGGGGGTAGCCAGAGGCCCCACGTCCGTTTGCGGATCCAAGGGATCCCCTACCTTGAGCCGGCGAAATCGCTCCGTCATGGCAGCCGTGAAAGGTTCAGCGATAGCCCTGTGCAAGATAAATCGTTTGGCGGCAATGCAGGACTGGCCGTTGTTGATCAGACGGGCCGTGACCGCTGTGGCGACTGCTGCCTCCAGATCGGCGCTGGGCAGCACGATGAAGGGATCGCTCCCTCCCAGTTCCAACACCGTTTTTTTCAGATATTGACCGGCCAAACGGGCCAGGCTGGAGCCGGCGGCTTCGCTCCCGGTGAGGGCGGCCCCCCGCACCCGTTCATCCGCCACCACCTCTGCCACCTGGGCTGCTGTGATCAGCAGGGTTTGAAAGACCCCTGGCGGAAATCCCCCCTCCCGAAAGATCTGCTCTAGGGTCAAAGCCGATTGGGGCACGTTGGAAGCATGTTTCAGCAAGAGGGTGTTGCCCGCCATCAGGGCCGGGGCGGCACAGCGAAACACCTGCCAAAAGGGAAAGTTCCAGGGCATCACCGCCAAAATCACCCCCAGCGGCTGGTAGCGGATCCCGCTGCGGCTGGCATCGCTGGCGTTCGCGTAAGCGTTGCGTAGCAATATGGAGCGCTCGGCCAAGAATCCCTCTGCCTCCTCGGCATAGTAGCGACAAACCCAAGCGGATTTTTCCACTTCCGCAACGGCAGAGGCCAAGGTTTTGCCCATCTCCAAGCTGATCAGGCGGCCAAACTCCGCTTTGCGCCCCTCCAGGATCCCTGCCACCCGCTTCAGCCAGGCGGATCGTTGAGCAAACGGGATCCGACGATAGCTCTGAAACCGCTCGTGGGCTTGGGCGATACAGCTCTGGATCTGCCCAGCGTCGAAAACGGGGTAGCGAGCCAATTCCTCTCCGGTGGCGGGGTTGATGCTGACCAGGTGCCCCTTCGCGTAAGCGTTGCGTAGCAATATCGTTTTCCCTCAACGCCTGTTTCTCCACTCTGGCATTTGTGCTCTGCCTGGAATAGTGCTCCGCACTGCTACTGCGTTCGCGTAAGCGTTGCGTAGCAATATGGAAAGATTTGCGGAGTGGGGGACTCAGGGTTGCGGGCTGCCGGTGGTGTCTGTTCGGGATGGCGGGGCGGATCCAGGAGCAGACCAGAACTCATAGGCTGCTTGCGACAAGCTGGCGATCAGCCCTTCGGCTCTGGGATCGTTGGGGGTTTCTCGCTTCACCCACACCGCCGCCACATAGCGCCGACCGTTGGGCAAATCCAGGATCCCGGCATCCCCCACCACGGAGCTCAAGGTTCCCGTTTTGTGGGCAATGCGCACCTCTTGACCCAAGTTGGGCCGGAAATAGGAGGGCCGTTGGGTGCGCCAGAGAATGTCCAGAAAACGGTCGCGGCTGCGGCGGCTGAGCATGCGCCCCTGTTCCACCTGGCTGAGCAACCAAACCATGTCGCGCGGGCTGCTGGTGTTGGTGCCCTCCAGATCCGGTAGCCACCATGAAATTTGCGTGTGTTGTAGCCCCCACTGGCGAAATTTTTGGTTGAGAGCCTCCTGCCCACCCAGGCGATCGATGATCAGATTGGTGGCGAAGTTGTCGCTGAGGGTGATCATCAGGGTGGCCGCTTCCAAAGCAGAAACCTGGGATCCCAGCGGGCGGGTTTGCAGCACGCCTGCCCCCCCTCCCTTGAGATCTTCCCGCAGGGTGAGCCTCTCATCCAGCCGCACCTGCCCGGTTTCCACAGCCTGGAAAAAAGCCAAGAGAATGGGGATCTTGATCACGCTGGCGGCAGGAAAAGCCTGATCCGGCCTAACCCCGGCAAAGGCGCCGGTTTCCACCTCCCAAAACAGGGCTCCTGCCGTCAAACCCGGTTGGTCGGCCAAAGCGGCCAAGCGCTCCTGCAAAGCCGGGATCGCTTCTCCCCGCAGAATGTCACTTGGCAATGCCGGCGGGGGAGGATCCCCAAGCTGCGTCGTGGACTGTTCTGTCCGGCCAGCGGTGGTCGATTGCAGCAGTTGCGAGAGGCCCGCCATCGTCAGGCCCAGGATGAGACTTAAGCTCAGTCCCCTGAGCAACACTTGCCCGAGAGATGGAGAACGTCTCAAGCGGCGAGGCCGGGCAGCCCGTTGGCGCAGACGAGCAATGGCTTTCTGGCGAGCAAGACGCAGCGGTTGAGGAGGGGAAACCGACAGGGATCCCATAGGGGCAGGAAGCAGGCGACCAGAACCTGTTTGCGGCTTTGACCCCTCTGGAGGCGGGACGGCGTTCTTGGCAGGTTGTGGAGGGCGGCGGGGATCCCGAGACTTCTCTGGCAAAGGCCTACGGCCCGCTAGCGCGGATGGATCGGTGCCTTTCCTCTCCCTTGCTCTGGTCATAAGAACGATTGCCTTTTCCCGACAGCGGTGCGGAGTACTAACGCCATGCTCCTAACAGACAATGCTGACCGTTTCACCGACTCAACTTCGGTGAGCTTGGCTTAATTAAACCCACAAATTGACCAACCTGACCTACGATTGCAAAACGCCCATCAAACCGTCCTCGCGACACGAAGCCTAGCAACAACCCCGCCAAAGGCAGGATGAGTCCCTGTTGCCAGAGCATCCACTCGGAGTCGTTTTAAAAACTTAGGTTGATCCGTGACCCTCCTTTCCCTCTGGAAGAGGGGCTGGGAATAGTCGCGGAAGCGGCGCAGAGCGCTTTTGCCAAGTCCAGGAAAACCGTCAGATCTGTTCTCTCTGAGGGGGCTCACACCCATGGGGAGCCAGCTCCCGGCTAGCGCTTGCAGAGCCGATACACGGGCAAAGTGAAATGAAAGCTGCTGCCTTTGCCCAAGGAAGACTCCACCCAAATCTGGCCGTAGTGAGCGCGCACGATCCGTCGGCAGAGGGAAAGGCCGATGCCATAGCCCTCCTGCTGTTGATCCCGGGACAGACGGACGGAATCGGAGAAGATGCTCTCTTGGTCGGCTTCCGGGATCCCAGGGCCAGTATCGCTGACGGTCACCTGCACCTTTTGGCTGGTGCGATGGAGGACATCGAGGCGGATGGATCCCCCGGCGGGGGTGTACTTGATGGCGTTGTCCAGCAGGTTGAACAGAACTTGGCGGATCTTGTCGGGATCCACGTGAACAGAGGGCAGATCCACGGGAATATCCGCTTGAAACTGCAGCCGCTTGCCTTGAATGCGCGGCCATAGCTCCTCGATCACCGCCTGACACAAGCCGGGCAACTGGGTTTCTACGGCTCGAATCCTCAGCTCCGAGGCAGCGCCACGGGCCGACTCCAGGATATCGGTGATCATGCTGTCCATCTTGCGCAGTTGCTGGCGGGCATGGTCGAACAACTGCCGTTCCAGCGCTTTGTCCAGGGATCCCTCGCGCCCCTGCTGCAGGGTTTCGACCGCCAGAGCCGTGGCCGTCAGGGGACTGCGCAAATCATGCACCAGCATGGCCAGAACGCGATCTTTGAAGTCCAACTGCTCCCGCAATTGGGCCCGCTCCTGACGCAGCAAAAACACCTCTTCCGACATTTGCAACAGTGCCTCAGTGGTTGGAGGGGAGGTGGGATCCTGTCCTGCCCCCTCTTGTTCGCGGAAGCGGACCGTAGGTCCATGGGAAGCCAAAGCCGCCTGGCCTTGCCAACGGGGCCACCACACTTCCAACTGCGTCGCCAAGTCTTCGCCTGCCAAAACCTGAGCAGGCAAGGGTTCAGCCTTGACCAGAGCCGGGGTCACCACCAGCTTGTAATGCTCCGCCAGGTAGGGGTGCTCCTCCAGCGGCACCACTTCCAGTTGGGCAGGGTATTGGCCGGGCAACCCCTGGATGTGCTGGCGCAGATGTTCCTCAAGTTCGGCAACGACAGCTCGACTCTTGGCAAACAACAGCAGGCGAATGACAGAACGAGCGGAGGTGAGGTCTGGCGAAGTCTGCATAGGCCAAAGTCCAGTCGCGTTAGCGTTCACGTTAGTGGTGCGGAGCACATTGCGTAGCATTAAAGCCAAAGGTTGGCGTTTCAGCAGCCGGGATTGCCGTGCGCTCGTTCGCGGAAGCGGACCGTAGGTCCAACCGTAGGAGCCATTGCTGCTTGTTCCTTCCTAACACCTAATCTTGGGAAAAGCTTAAGAAGCGACATGGGGTGTAACAAGAAAGACCTTTCAGCTAGAAATCGCAGGAGCCCCGCACTGTACCCGTAGGGTCGGTGTCGGGAGGAATGCGCTTTGATGAAGTACAATGAACTTATGAGTCAAGTCCTGACCATTTCCTGCAAGCTCAAGGTGTCCCAGTCGCAGGCCGCAAAGTTGGACGCGACCTTGGATGCCTTTGTGCAGGCGTTGAACTGGGTGAACCAGAACACGCCGGAGAAAGTCGTCAACGCCGTTAAGCTCCAGTCTCTATGCTACCGCGAAATCCGTGCCCGGTTTGGCTTGTCCAGTAACTTGGCTCAACAGGTCTGCAGACGGCTGGCCGGTGCCCGTAAAGTTGCCCGACAGAAAAACCGCCCCGTCAAAGCGTTCAAAGGGGGCTTCGCTACCTACGACGCTCGTATCTTTTCGTTCCGCGAGAAAGACTGGACGGTGTCGCTGACCACGGTGGAGGGTCGGGAGCGCTTTGGGCTGGCGATTGGCCGCTACCAGAGAGAACGGCTGGCGGGCTCCAATCCCAAATCTGCCACTCTGGTCAAGCGTAAAGACGGCTCCTACTCCATTCAAATCTGTGTGGAAGCGGAGCCATCCCCACCGCAACGCACGGGCAGAGTGCTGGGGGTGGACTTGGGGAGGACGGATATTGCCCATACATCAGACGGGGACAATTGGAATGGACAGCAGTTGAACAGAGTCCGAGACCACTACTCCCGGTTGAGGGCGGTACTCCAACGCAAAGCCAGTAAGGGCACACGCAGTTCGCGGCGCAGATGCCGTCAACTGCTGCAACGGCTGTCTGGCAAGGAGAGACGCTTTCAGTCGCGTCAGCGTTGCGTAGCAAAAACGTGGGTCAATCATCGCATCTCTAAAGCTATTGTCTCTAGGGCAAAAGCTACCAACAGCGCTATCGCCCTGGAAGACCTGACAGGGATCCGGAAAAGAGTCAATCAACAACCCCGCAGCAAAGCCGAGCGGCGCAGGGCCAACAGTTGGGCGTTCTACCAACTACGCCAGTTTCTGGAATACAAGGCGAGGGTTGCAGGGGTTTCTCTGGTTCTTGTGCCGCCTGCCTACACGTCGCAGACCTGCCACAAGTGTTTGCACATCCATCCCGATCCTGCGCAATCCTACCGCAGTGGTAAGTCGTTCAAGTGTGGGCACTGTGGATGGGAAGGGGATGCGGATTTGAATGGTGCGAATGTGATTGCGCTCTTGGGGGCTGCCGTAAACCAGCCTGGAGGTCCGGGCTTGTTTTGTTCTCTGGTAGAGCAGAGCAGGCCCAGGGCTACTGAAAGCCCGCTCCGTACCGCTTAGCGGTCGGAGCCGGGTAGTTTACTGAAACAGGTAGGCCAGCCCCACCAGCAGGGCCACCAACCCCACCGCTGTCAGGGTGAAGTGAAGCAGGGAAGTCTTGCCTTTGCGCACCATGTTGCGCATGGCCAGGCGGGTGTAACTCAGCTGGGGGGGGGATCCCGCCCCAACCGAAGGAGAATCTGCAGAAGAAGGCTGCGCCATCAGGATAACCAGAGCGATAATTTACCCTACCTTCAGGCTAGCTTAATCTGCTCCTCCGGATAGAGGTGTTTCCCAAGCTTCGACCTTCCCGCTGAAGAAGGGCCATAGCTGTCGCGCGGGGATCTTCCGGTGCCAAAATAACGACAGCATCCCCCTCTTTTGCCCCCCATGTTGCAAGTTCAGCATCTTTCCTACCATCCGGCAGGCGTTTCCCAGCCCATTCTCAACGATCTTTCCTTTGAGTTGGGCCTGAACCAGTTGGGGCTGATCGTGGGCAAAAGTGGGGCGGGCAAGAGCACCCTGCTGGAGATTTTGGCTGGCTTGGCGCGGCCCACCCAAGGACGGATTACCTGGGGAGGGGCAGAACTTTCCCCCAACCGCTTGCGCAGCATGGCGGGGTTGGTGTTTCAGTTTCCAGAGCGCCACTTTTGCGGCTTGACGGTGCTGGAGGAAATGCGCTTTGGTTATCCAGAGCTACAGAGAAAAGAGATCGAAAACGCCCTCAGACAGGTGGGATTGGAAGGGATCCCTCTACATACCTCCCCAAACCGCCTCAGCGGCGGGCAACAGCGGCGCTTGGCCCTGGCCGTCCAGTTGATCCGTGGCCCGTTTTTGCTGTTGCTGGATGAGCCGACGGCAGGATTGGATTGGTCGGTGCGACGGCAGTTGATCGAGCTGTTGGCTCGGCTAAAGTCCACCTGGACGGTGTTGGTGGTTTCCCACGACCCGGAGGAGCTGTCCTCCATTGCCGATGTGCGGTGGACATTGCAGGCGGGATCCCTGAAGCTGTTGCCGACGGAGGCTTTGCTTCACAGGTAGCGGCGGGGATCCACCGGTTGGCCATTGACGCGCACTTCAAAGTGAACATGGGGCCCGGTGGAGAGGCCGGTGGAGCCGGAAGCAGCAATTGCTTGCCCCCGCTGTACCTGCTGGCCTACCCCAACGGCAACGCGGCTGTTGTGGGCGTACAGGGTGGTGATGCCGCCCCCGTGATTCACAATCACCGTGTAGCCATAGCCGCCGTACCAGCCGGCGTAGATGACGGTGCCCCGGTCGGAGGCTCTCACCGCAGTGCCGGTGGGCACACCAAAATCGATCCCCGCATGAAAGCGGCGACTGCGGTAGATGGGGTGAACCCGCCAGCCAAAGCCACTGGTGATCGGCCCGCGCACCGGAGCGATGAATCGGCCCGTCCCTTGAACGGGATCCCTGCCCCCTTGCTGTTGGGCCTGCTGGGCGATCAGTTGCTGGATGAGGAGAGTCAACTGTTGGGAATCGGCTTCCAGCCGCCGTTGGGCTGCTTCATAGGCCGCGCGTTCGTTGGCCAAGCGGCCCACCAGTTGCTCTTGGGCGGCAGCCTGCTGCTGCAGTTGATTCTTCTGGGCGGCCAGCTCCTGCAAAATCAAGGAAATCTCGTTGCGCTGCATCTCCAGAGCAATGCGCTGTTGATCCACCTCCTTGGCCATTGCTTGCAGCTCTTGGATCAACTGCCGATCCGCCTCGATCAACAGTTGCAGTTGGTGGCGGCGGTCAAAAAACTCGTTTAAGTCACGGCTGGTGAGCAGCAAAGCCCACCAATGTTCGGCCCCCTGCCGCTGCATGTAGCGCAAACGGGCAGCCGTGCCCTGTTTCTGCCGTCTCAGGCGGTCTTCCAGCTCCTGTAGCTCCTTTTGAGCTTGCTCCAGCGCTTTCTGAGCTTGTTCCAGACGATACTGATTGTCGCGAAGGCTGGATTCGGTCTGTCGAATGTTTTGCTGCAGGGATCCCATGCGGCGGCGGGCTTCTTCTTCTGCTTGGCGCAGTTCTCCCAAGCGGCGCTGAGTGCTCTGGATTTGTTGCTGGATCTGCTGCTGCCGCTGTTGCAATTGGTTGACATTCTGCGCCTGAGACGGAGCAACCCCCCCCAGTCCCCCCAACAGCAAGAGGGTGAGCAATCCGAGCGCTATCCACCCTTTTAGCCTGTGTGCCCCACGACTGAGACTCGTCACTCCTCACACCCTCTGCGACTGACCCATCGACCCTAAGGATACAAAGATCCCCACGGATCTGAATCGGGCCTGAGCTGGCTATTTAGGGCTACTCCGAACAGCAACAGAAGAGCCAGACAGTAGCGACTCCACCTCCGGATCCCACAGGCCTGACGGCATGCAACTCAAGCGGCAGCAACCTCAACGGACTAGAAAAACTAGGAAATGACGATAAACTGGCCGCTCACCTGCTGGCAAACCTCACGCTTAGAAGGCCAACCAAAAAGTTGCCTCATACAGACGGGATACCTTGCGGCACCTTTGGTTTGAGGAATCTTCCTCCTCTTCTCTGCTGAGTTCAGCACCGGTTAGGGAGACAACAAGGCCAGAGCAGGAACCAGCAACGCCGTGAAAAGCTGGGAAAAGCAAACACTCCGGCAAAGGCCACGAACGCGCAAACAGTTGCCCCTATAAAACACCGGCTTTGCTTGTTCCTGAGTCATCTGCTAGGCTTTCCCTTGAAAGAAAAGACGTTTAGGCTTTATGGTTTGTCATTATTTCATTGGCAGGCTGACTTTTTCGTTTTTGGATTGCAATTAAACTTAAGCTAAACCCAAGCAACTGCAAAACACTGAGCGGGTATTTTCCTACAGATGGCATTCGAGGATGCTGAGTGCAGTTTTAGAAAAGGGTCACAGCACCCCTGGTTACTCCATCTGTGGCAGCAGCCGCTGATTGCCGTGATCCGCCTCTGTGCCAGCCCAGCCCAGGCCCTAGAGGGATCCATGCTGGCCATCCGGGCCGGGATCCGCCACATTGAAATCACCACGCAAGTTCCCCAATACCTGGAGTTGATTGCCCAACTGCGGCAAGACCACCCGCAGTGTTGGATAGGGGTGGGCACTGTTCTCGATCGGCAGGTGGCGGAGCAGGCTTGGCAGGCAGGAGCCCAGTTTTGCGTTTGCCCCTTCACCGATGAGCAAGTTATCCGCTGGGGTCGGGAGGTGGGGCTGCCCATCGTGCCCGGTGCCCTCACCCCCAGCGAGATCTGGAGGGCGTGGCAGGCGGGGGCAACGGCAGTAAAGGTGTTTCCGGTGGAGAGCATGGGGGGATCCCGCTACCTGCGCCATCTACAATCGGTGCTGGGATCCCTGCCGTTGATCCCCACAGGGGGAGTCACCTTGGCCGGGGCAGCGGAATACCTGCAAGCAGGGGCCTGGGCAGTGGGCATTGCCGGGGATCTGTTCCCGACAGAGGATTTGGACTCAGGCTGCCATCTGTTGGAGAATCGACTGCGACAGGTGCTGCAGCAGCTTGCGGAGCAGAGAAACAAAACCTGGCCCAATCCGGGCAAACTAGTAGAATAGGGGGCGTGGTGTGAGTGAGGCCCGC
The DNA here is from genome assembly GCF_054060415.1 of Thermostichus sp. OS-CIW-32. Lineage (NCBI taxonomy): Bacteria > Bacillati > Cyanobacteriota > Cyanophyceae > Thermostichales > Thermostichaceae > Thermostichus > Thermostichus sp. OS-CIW-32. Next base: position 122,694 of record NZ_JBSSDD010000006.1, read on the forward strand.
ATGGATGGATCTCTAGATCTAGATCTCTATCTGCAATTCAACATCCCCAGCCCGGTTGAAGAAGCCACTTGGCGTCATTGGTTTGAGATCTGGCTGAAAGAGCTGGGAGTCCAGGAGCCATGCGAGCTCAGCCTTTGCCTCACTTCCGATGAGCACATCCGCCAGCTCAACCGCGAGTTTCGCCACCTCGACGAGCCTACCGACGTGCTGGCCTTTGCCGCGCAGGAGATGTTTGCCCCCTTTGAGATCCAAGACGTAACGGGGGTACGCCTACTGGGGGATATTGTGATTTCGGTGCCCACCGCCCGCGCACAAGCCAAGGCGCAGGGGCATCGTCTTTCGCAAGAGTTGGCCTGGTTGGCCAGCCACGGGTTGCTCCATCTGCTGGGGTGGGATCACCCGGATGAACTGTCCCTACAGCGCATGTTGCAGCAACAGCGACAGTTGCTTGCCGCCATCCAACTGGATGGGGAGGTGGCCCATGGCCAACAGCCCTAGTCGGTTGCCGGAGCGTTCTCGCCTGGCGGTGTTCCGGCGGCGCGTCCATTCCAGAGACCCAGCGCAGCCATCTGAGGCGGATCGGGCAGCCAGTGCCGAGCCTTTGGGAAGGGATCCCTGGCGACGCCCCCCCTCTTGGCAAGTGGCCGACAACTTGGGCAAAAGTTTCTACTACGCGGGCAAGGGCTTGGTCTATGCCATCCGCACCCAGCGCAACTTGCGCATTCACATGGTGATGGCGGTGATGGCCTTTGGCCTTGGGCTGGGCCTGCAGCTGAGCGCCCTGGAAATGGCCGTGATTAGCCTAACCAGCGGTTTGGTGATGGCGCTGGAGCTGGTGAATACCGCTCTGGAAGCAGTGGTGGATCTCACCCTGGGCAGCAAGTACCATCTCCTGGCCGAGATCGCCAAAGATTGCGCGGCGGCAGCGGTGTTGATGGCGGCAGTGGCGTCCTTGATGGTGGCGGCTTGGCTATTTCTTCCGCCCTTGGTGTTGCTGCTGCAAGATGGCTTCCCGGCAGCAGGGTAGCTCCCCGACTGGAGAGGGAGTTTCCTATCCAGACGGCTGGGAGTGGATCACCACCCGTCCTCCCTGCCGGTCCAGGTTGAGCAGTTTGGCCTCCGCTTCAATATCCAACTGCGCCCAAGCGCTGACCATCGCGGATCCCACCCGTTCCCGATTCTCGGGAGCACAGAGGGCCAGAAGAGTGGGGCCGGCTCCGCTGATCACCACCCCATAGGCTCCGGCAGCCATGGCTGCAGCTTGAACCGTTTTGAACCCGGTGATCAGCTCCATACGCGCCGGCTGGTGCAGCCGATCCTGCAGAGCCACTTTCAGCCAGTCCACCCGCCCCGACTGCAAGCTGCGAATGAGCAGGCCCAGATGGCTGCTGGAAAAAACCGCATCCGCCAAGCTGACGGATTTGGGCAGGATCTCGCGGGCCGCTTGGGTGGAAAGCTTAAAGTTGGGCACTACGGCCAGGATGCCAATGCTCTCATGCCACTCCACCGGACAGAACACCCATTGCCCCTGCTGTCCCTGCACACAAAGCTGACAACTGCCCTGCAGGGCGGGCACCACATTGTCTGGGTGGCCCTCCAAGGCAATAGCCAGTTGTAGAAGGGTTTCGGGAGCTAAGTTGAGTGCTCCAATGGCATTGGCCCCCAGCAAGCCGCCGACAATGGCGGTGGCAGAACTGCCCAACCCCCGCGCCAGGGGCACGTTGAGGGTAATTTCGATTTCTACCCCCGGCACAGGCTTACTCAGCAACTCAAAGGCGCGGCAAAAAGCCCGGTACACCAGGTTGTCCTTGCTTTGGCTGATGTGGTCGCTGCCGCGGTAGTGGATGCTGAGGCCGGAAGGGATCTCGCGAAAATGGAAGTGATTGTAGAGCTCTAGGGCTGCACCGATGCAGTCGAACCCTGGCCCCAAGTTGGCGGTGGTGGCCGGGACGATGACCTCTACGCGTTCTTTGACCAAGGGGACAACTCCTCAGTGAACGGTGGGTAACTCAATGTCTGCGGGCTCCCATTATCCTACGAACGATGGCCAGACCTTGGATATTCTCGCCACCTCTGCTCGGTCTGCAGCTCGCCGAGGCAAACGCGCTGATCCAGCGGAGCTTTTGGACTATCCCGAAAGGTTTCTGACCATGATTGGTTCTTGTGACTTAATTTGTGACTTATTGAGTATCGGGAATGTTGGGCCTGTTTCAACTCCAGCCTTTGCCATTGGCTGAACCCATCAGGGATCCTGAAAGAAGTGCGGGAGGGATCGGGGGGTGCAGGGGCTGTCTTGGTTGGTGTTGGGTTTGAGCTATGTCGGGTTGGGACTGGGATCCCTGCCTAGGTTGCGTATGAACCGGGCCACCATCGCCCTGGTGGGATCCGCCCTGTTGATTGGCTTGGGGACCTTGTCGCTACGGCAGGCTTGGGAAGCCATTGACCCGACCACGATTGTGTTTCTCCTGAGCATGATGGTGGTAAATGCCAGCTTGTCCTATGGGGGGGCTTTTCAGTTGGCTTTGCTGGGCTTGATTCGGGTGAGCCGCAGCCCCTTTGGTCTGTTGATCATGCTGGTGTTCGGCAGCGGGCTGCTCTCGGCTTTCCTGCTCAACGACACGCTGGCGCTGGTGTTTACTCCCCTGACTTTGCAGGTCACAACGGTGCTGGGGTTAAACCCGATTCCCTATCTGCTGGGCTTGGCGGCAGCCACCAACCTGGGATCCGTCGCCACCCTGAGCGGCAACCCGCAGAATATCCTGATCGGCTCCTTCTCTGGGATCGGCTATCTGGAGTTTGCTGCCCAGATGACCCCCATTGCCGTGGTGGGGCTGCTGCTGGAAGTGGGGTTGCTGTGGCTGTACTACCCTGAGGTGCGCTCGTTGAAACCCTTTGCTCGGGTGCCTTGGCTGCCGCTGCGGCTCTACCCGCCCCTGTTGCGCAAGAGCGTGGTGATTACGGGGGGGCTGTTTGTGGCCTTTGTAGCCGGACTTCCCTTGGCAGAATCGGCTTTGGTGGCGGCGGCCCTGTTGTTGATTACCCGTAGGCTGAAGCCAGAGCGATTTTTGGGGCAGGTGGACTGGAATCTGCTGGTGATGTTTTCCGGGCTATTTATCCTGACGCGGGCAACGGGAGAGCTGGTAACTGCTTGGGGGATGAGCTTGGGATCCTTGGCAGAGAGTCTGGCGGGATCCCCTCTTGCCCTGCTGAGTAGTGTGGCCGTTTTGTCCAACATCATCTCCAATGTGCCGGCGGTGCTGTTGCTGCAATCGTTCCTGCCTCGGCAGGAGACCACTGCTTGGCTGTTGCTGGCTGCCGGCTCCACTTTGGCGGGCAATTTGACTCTATTTGGGGCGGTGGCCAATCTGATCACGGTTGAGGCAGCGGCCAAAAAAGGCTACGTGCTCTCGTTTGGGGAACATCTGCGCTTTGGCCTGCCCCTCACTCTGCTGACTTTGGGGTTCAGTGGGTTGTGGCTGTGCCAGCCCTTTCTGTCTTCCCCATCGCTCAGATGACCTCTGTCGAGGGATCCAGTGGGGCTGTGACTGGCTTGTCGGGATCCCTGTGTATGATGGGAAAAAGAGTTTAAGAAACGTAACGTGTCTTCTCCGCTATCGCAGGCAGTTATTTTGATCACAGGGGCAACAGGGGGTATCGGCAGCGTCCTGGTGCCCATGCTGGCTCAGGCCGGATCCCATCTGGTGTTGGCCGCTCGGCGAGAAGAGCCCCTGCGAGCTCTAGTGGAGAAATCAGCCTCTTTGGGGGCTGCCTCTGGATTGGGGATCCCCACTGATGTGACGGACTATGCCCAGGTAGAGGCCCTGGTCAACCAAACGGTGCAAAAGCATGGGCGCATTGACGTGCTGATTAACCTGGCCGGGGCCGGGATCCTGAAGCCTGCTCCCCAGCTAACCCCCGCAGACCTGGAGCGAATGCTGGCGGTCAACCTGAAGGGCAGCTTCTACACCAGCCAACTGGCTGCCAACCCCATGCGGGAGCAAAAATCCGGCCACATCCTCAATTTTCCCGGCGTCCTTGGACGTTATCCCATGGCGATGGCCTCTGCTTACTGTGCGGCCAAGTTTGGGGTGGTCGGGTTTAGCAAGTGCATGGCCGATGAGCTGAAGCGCTTTGGGGTCAGATTTACGCTGTTTTACTTCGGGGGCATCGACTCACCCTTCTGGGATCCCATCAGCCTGAAGGTGCAACGAGACAAGATGCTCAGCCCTGCCACGGCTGCGGAAGCCATCTGCTTTGCCCTTACAGCGCCCGCTGGTGCTGTACCGAGCGAGATAGTGTTGCAGCCGGAAAGCCACCAATTCCTTTGACCAAGTGTTTTGCCGTCCTTTTGCTGGGGTTGAGGCGGCAGCAGCTTGTCTTTTGGTGAAACAAGCGCTCGAGTTTCTCTCTTGGGCTCCCCCCGTCTCAATTATGAGCTTTCTCCAGCAACAGCCCATGGGATCCCATTCCCTTAACCAGCCAAACCTGACCGCTGCGTACCTGCTCCAGAAGGGTAGAGGGATCCCGAAGCCTAGCCCAGAGTGGCGGTTCAACCTGCTTTCCAGGGCACGTCTGACCCGTACAACCCAGTGAGTCAGAGCCGTTGATGGGTGTGGGGGTGCTGTTTGATGTTGTCGGCATCCTTCACCTCCACAACCGCGTTGAGGATCCGTCGGGGATCAACGCTGTGATTGAGCTTAAACACCCCCCGCTCTGGAGTGCAGGTTTGGTGCAGGGGGATATGGCGAAACTGGGGCTTGCTGCGATAGGTGCGGGCCGCTGCCTGCACCCGTTCCACGAAGTCTTCTCCCAACAACACCCCTGGCGGGAAAACCTCGGCAGGCAAAGTTGGGATCCCGTTGTTCACGATCTCGGCGTAGGTTGTGGCGTAGAGGAGAACATAGGAAGTGCTGCGGCGTTCTTGGGCCAGGCAGTCCAAATCGGCAGCAGGCACCGGCTCGGCCACCAAAACCTCTACCAGGCGACCTTCCTGATCCTGCTGGAAGCAAGTGGCCACTCCCAGCACCACGTACTCCGGTCCTTGCACTGGGCTGGAGCCAAGGTGAGTTTGAGCAGTATCGGACATCGATGCCGATCTCCAAGCGGGGGAGCGAACTTTCACGGCTCCGGCAGGCGCCAAGATCCCTCAAGCCGGGCGCAGTTCTCACCATAGCAACAATTTTTGCGTCGGGCAGCGGGAGCTGTTGCAAGATAGAAGGCAGATCCCAGCCCAGCTCTCTGTAAAGGATGGCAAGGGCGGCACTTGGCTGCAGGGATCCAAACTTTGCTTTACCCAAAAACTGGGCCCTCAAGGCTCACGGCTCGCTGACGCAGTCGCGACAGCTTGCGGAGCAGTAGGGAGCGGCTTTGTGCTATGCTGCCGGCAGCGGCAGGGTAGTCAACCGCTGCAGAAGCCCAACGGTTTAACGACTGGGTCAAACCCAAACAAATAATAAATAAATAGTTTTGTAATAGTTTTTTGTTGTCTGCAACAACACCCTAGGGCAGGGGGAAGCCGCCTTGAAAAAGAAAACCACTGGGGAGACAAGCGCCGCTGTCGTAGAGGGGAAACCTTCTTGCGAAAGCGAGACGGAGTCCTTTACGGTAAGTGCTGTCACGGAACCAGTAACTGGAATCCTCGCCCTCTAGAGCAGGGAGCATGTCAATGGGGCAAAGCGGGGTCAGTGCTGCCCAAGAGGAACAAGGGGTTGGGTTCCAGGCACCTTTGGCAACCCTTGATTCATCATTATCTAGGAAATACTTGCTCTAAGGATCCGACCATGGCGGATGGCGAATACAGACCAGGCTTGGAAGGCGTTCCGGCCACACGCTCCAACATTAGTTTTGTGGATGGCCAGGCGGGGATCCTGGAATATCGGGGCATCCCCATCGAGGAATTGACCGCCCACAGTACCTTTCTGGAGACAGCCTACTTGCTGATCTTTGGAAAGCTGCCGACCCAATCGGAGCTGGACAACTTTGATCAGGCAATCCGCAGTCATCGACGGGTGAAATACCGCATCCGCGACATGATCAAGTCGTTTCCAGAGTCGGGCAACCCGATGGATGCTCTGCAAACCTGTGTGGCGGGCTTGGGGCTGTTTTACCCGCTGCGGGAGATGGATCCCGACTATGTATTCGGCACCGTCACCCGCTTGCTCTCCAAGCTGCCGACCATGGTGGCCATGTTCCACCAGATGCGACAGGGCAATGATCCCATTCCCCCGGACGACAACCTGGATCATGCTGCCAATTTCCTATACATGCTCTCGGGCAAGAAGCCGGATCCCTGGTTGGCCCGCATTTTCGATACCTGTCTCATCTTGCACGCCGAGCACACAGTCAATGCCTCCACGTTTGCCCTTCTGGTGAGCGCTTCCACGCTGGCTAACCCTTACAGCAGCCTGGCCACGGCGGTGGGTACCCTTTCGGGGCTGTTGCACGGGGGGGCCAACCAACAGGTGATGATGCTGCTGCGGCAAATTGGCTCGGTGGAAAATGTGCGCTCGTTTATCGAGGAGAAACTGGCCAAAAAACAGCGCATCATGGGCATGGGTCACCGGGTTTATAAGGTGAAGGATCCGCGGGCCACTATCCTGCAGCGGCTGGCTGAGGAGCTGTTTGAGCGCTACGGCCACGACAAGTACTACGACATTGCCCTGGAGGTGGAGCGGGTGTGTGAGGAGTTGCTAGGGCCGAAGGGGATCTACCCGAATGTGGACTTCTACTCAGGGTTGGTCTACGCCAAGCTGGGGATCCCAGAAGATTTGTTTACACCGGTGTTTGCCATTGCCCGAGCGGCGGGTTGGCTGGCCCATTGGCGGGAGCAGTTGTCCGATAATCGGCTTTTCCGACCCACCCAGGTGTACACAGGTGAACGCCAGCAACGCTATATCCCCATAGAAGAGCGAGGTTGAGAGCCGTTTGACAGGGCGCTGGGCCGAGATCCAAACTCAGTAAGGCCCAAGTCGTGCGTGAGGTGGTGTGTTGAGCCTCTTGGACTCTCCCCTTTGGCGAGACGGATTCACCCTGTTTCTGAGCCTTGTGGTGCAGGCCATGCCATTTCTGCTGCTGGGGGTGTTTCTATCGGGGCTGCTGGCGGTGTTTGTCGAGGGATCCCAGTTGGCCCGTTTCCTGCCCAAAGGCAAAATCGGCAGCGCGGTGGCCGGTGGCGCTTTAGGATTCTTTTTCCCGGTGTGCGAGTGCGGCAACCTGCCGGTGGCCCGTCAACTGGTGATCAAAGGGATCCCACCCCACGTGGCGGTGGCTTTTTTATTGGCGGCGCCGGTGTTTAACCCGGTGGTGATCTTTTCTACTTGGATTGCCTTTCGCTCCATGCCGGAGCTGGTGATCTACCGAGTTCTCTTTTCCTTCGGCATTGCGGTTGTCGTCGGCTTGATCTTCAGCCTGCAAAAGGATTTCCAGCCTCTGTTGCAGCCGTCAGTCTGGCGGGAGCTGCAGCGCAATTGCTCCCAAGAAGCTGATCCGAAGAACATCTCCCGCTCGCCGTTGTTGCAGGGGGGCACCTTCTGGATTGGATCCCAGAGCCCTGCTCAAGGGGCCTCTGGCGGATCCCTGGCCACTTTACAAACGGCTGAAGATGTGTATCGCTCTGCTCTGGCCGCTGCGCCTTCTCCCTCCAGGGAACAAAAAGGAGTTCTCCTGCTGCAGACCTGGGCCAGGGAGATCCGCGAATTGGGATCCGTGCTCATCTTGGGCTCGGCGATGGCGGCCCTGATTCAAACGGTGATCCCGCGTTCGTTTGTGCTGGATTATGGCCAAGATGCATTGCTCTCAATCCTGATCATGATGGCCCTGGCCGGGATCATCTCCATCTGCTCGACGGTGGATGCCTTTTTCGCCCTCTCCTTTGCGGCCACCTTTACGCCGGGATCCCTGTTGGCTTTTATGGTGTTTGGGCCGATAGTAGACTTGAAAGCCATAGGCTTGATGCTCACTCTGTTCAAGCCCCGCGCCATTTTCTACTTCGTGATCTTGGTCTTTCAGCTTACTCTGGTGGGAGCTTTAGCCATCAACTACTATGGCAGTTAAAGCGTTTGTTTGAACCTTTCTCCACAGGGACACCCTCTCCATCCACTCTCCGTCAAATATTCGTCAAATATAGTTGCTTCAGTTTAGGGTAAGACGCCTGGGCTCCTGATCGCGCCAGCGGGACGGAGTCCTTGAAAAGCCTTCCGGCTCGGTGCACTTTAAGTGTGGGTGCAGTGTCCTGCTTTAAATCGAAATGACTATAGAAAGAGTTGCCTGGATAAGGTTTGTCACCAGAGGACTCTGCTCCCAGACGGTTGAGAACTCAGGTGTTACAGGTTTTATTGTAGTAAACTCAAGAAGGACGTAGTCTGGATTTCATAATTATCGCGACCCTATTTTTCAGCAGGACAAAGCTATGAGCAATCTATACTCGACAGACTTTAACTTGTGGATTGACCGAACAACCCGGCTATTGCGGGAAAGGCGCTGGCATGAAATTGACCTAACACACTTAATTGAAGAGGTTGAGAATTTGGGTAAGAGCGAACGACGAGGGATTACCAGTCAATTAACTCGCCTTCTGCTGCATCTACTCAAGTGGCAATATCAACCTCAGCGCCGTTCAGATAGCTGGCTAGATTCCATTACAGATGCACGAACCCAAATCGGATTGGCCATAGAAGATAGCCCTAGCCTAAAAGGTTATCTGGTAGAGCAACTTGAAGAGAGTTATCAACGGGCGCGCCGCCAAGCAGCCAGGCAAACGGGGATAGAAATCTCGACATTTCCAGATGTCTGTCCCTACTCTCCAGAGTTGGTGCTTGCAGAGGACTGGCTGCCGGAAGTTTGACAGTCCACACCACAAAGCATTTAACGGTGGACAGCATTCCCACAGTAGTAAACTACCCGGCTCCGACCGCTAAGCGGTACGGAGCGGGCTTTCAGTAGCCCTGAGCCTGCTCTGCTCTACCAGAGAACAAAACAAGCCCGGACCTCCAGGCTGGTTTACGGCAGCCCCCAAGAGCGCAATTACGTTTGCACCATTCAAGTCCGCATCTCCTTCCCATCCACAGTGCCCACACTTGAACGACTTACCACTGCGGTAGGATTGCGCAGGATCGGGATGGATGTGTAAACACTTGTGACAGGTCTGCGACGTGTAGGCGGGCGGAACAAGAATCAGAGAAACCCCTGCAACTCTCGCCTTGTATTCCAGAAACTGGCGTAGCTGGTAGAACGCCCAACTGTTGGTTCTGCGCCTTTCGGTTTTGCTGCGGGGTTGTTGATTGACCCTTTCCCGGATCCCTGTCAAGTCTTCCAGGGCAATAGCGCTGTTTGTGGTCTTTGCCCTAGAGACAATAGCTTTAGAGATGCGATGATTGACCCACGTCTGAAAGCGTCTCTCCTTGCCAGACAGCCGTTGCAGCAGTTCTCTGCATCTGCGCCGCGAACTGCGGGTGCCCTTACTGGCTTTGCGTTGGAGTACCGCCCTCAACCGGGAGTAGTGGTCGCGGACTCGGTTCAACTGCTGTCCATTCCAATTGTCCCCCTCTGACGTATGGGCGATATCCGTCCTGCCCAAGTCCACCCCGATCACCCTGTCGGTATCTTGTTGCTTGGGTGGCTTTTTCTCTACGCAAATCTGGATGTAGTAGGAGCCATCTTTGCGCTTGACCAGGGTGGCAGATTTGGGGTTGGAACCAGCCAGCATCCCACGCTGGTAGTTGCCAATGGCTAGTTCAAAGCGTTCTCTCCCTTCCACCGTAGTCAGCGACACCGTCCAGTCTTTTTGACGGAACGAAAAGATGCGAGCGTCGTAGGTAACAAAGCCGCTCTTAAACCCCTTGACGGGACGCTTTTTCTGCTTAGCCACTTTGCGGGAACCCGCTACCCGTCTGCACACCTGTTGAGCCAAGTTACTGGACAAGCCAAACCGGGCTCGAATCTCGTAGTAGCAAAGGGATTGCAGTTTGACCGCGTTGACGATCTTCTCCGGCGTGTTCTGGTTGACCCAATTCAAGGCTTGGCCAAAAGCCTCCATCGTCGCGTCCAATTTGGCGGCTTGCGACGGGGACACCTTGAGCTTGCAGGATATGGTCAGGACTTGGCTCATAAGTTCATTGTACTTCATCAAAGCGCATTCCTCCCGACACCGACTCTACGGGTACAGTGCGGGGCTCCTGCGATTTCTAGCTGACTGTAGAGCTTTGGACTGGTGTTGTCCTGCCCAGACAATCCATCAGGGATTAAACATGGGCAATACAGATAGACCAAGGCCAATTGCTGTGCTACTGTTGCTATTCCTCAAGCAGAGGCGCGCTCCTGCCAGGTGCGCATCTTGCCCGGATTGAGCAGGCCATAGGGATCCACTTCTTCTTTAAAACGAATCTGGCGCGGATCCATCACTTTGCGCCCGCCGTCTTCGATGATGAAAGTGTGGGGGTTGGCAATAAATACTCCCTGCTCTTCGTGGTAGCGCATGATCTCGTTTAGACGCTCTTCGGTGGTAAAGCGGACAATTTGCAGGCCGACGGGGGTAGCTTGCCCGTTGATGCGAATCCACTCCAGGTGCATCAGCACTTCGTCGCCAAAATACTCGTACATGTGCTGCACCAGCCTCAGCTCCCGGTCGGCGGGAAAAGCCGATTGTAAATAGGTAAGGCTGGGATCCACGCCGCGGCAGTGCAAAGTGGTGTGGTTCCAAGAAAATTCCCCCAGCGAGATCCCTTTGCTGGCCTCCTGGGCAGTTTTGTTGTAAACCACTTGGCCCCCATGTTCCCGGACAAGCTCCAACAGCGGCTCCAGGCTGCATTCGGCCACCATCAACAGGGCCACAGCGGATCCTTCTGGCAAATGACCCCGCAGCGGTGCAAAGTAGCTGGGGATCGGCCAAGCGTGCAGGCTGACCAATTTCTTGAGGATCCCATCGGCATCTCCCAGGGCTTGGCCAAAATGGGCACAGGGCATAAAGCCCACTTCAGGGGGAAAGGCCACCACCAGCTCCGCCCAAGGATAAGCAGGCGCCAGCGGGATCTCCACCTCGGTGATGATCCCATTGAGGCCCCAGGCATGGCTTACTTTGAATACCTCATCTCCCCGCAGCTCCAGCACCCGGGGCTCTTCCTCCAGGGTGACCACCCGCAGCCCCAAGATGTTGCCCCGATCCCGCAGTTGGCCGTAAGTCACAGAGCCAATGCCACCACTGCCGCCAGCAATGAACCCCCCGATGGTGGCCGTGCGATAGGTGGAAGGAGCCATGCGGATCTCCCAGCCCATCTCCCGGGTGTGTTTGTCTATGGCCATCAACTTGGCCCCCGCCTGCACCCGCGCCAAGCCCGGCTTTGCCCAAAGCACCTGGTTGAGCTTGCCCATGTCCAGGATCACACCCCCGGCCAGCGGGATACATTGGCCGTAATTACCGGTACCGGCACCGCGCACCGTAACCGGGATCCGCAGCCTGGCACAGGCCGCCGCCACCCGCATCACCTCGGCCTCATCGGCGGGGCGCACCACCAAATCTCCCCGCTTGTCGCTCAGTTGTCGGCTCAGCACGGGGCTGTAGTGGTAAAAATCCAACGACAACTTGGCCACCTGAGCCGGATCAGTGATGATCTCAATACCCTCTAAGTCAGAACGCAAAGCCTGCAGCTTGTCAGGAGCGGCAACGATCATAGGTATCCGTATTTGGGTGCAACGGTTCTTCAGACCCCATCATCGGCAGAAATTGCCTGCAAAAGGGTTTGCCGAGAACAGTATGGGAAGGATCCCTGTCCGGCCAGGTCGATTAGCCGAAGCGGCCCTCCACATAATCTCTTGTGGCTTGCTTGGTGGGGCTGTTGAAGATGACTTCAGTTCTGTCAAATTCAATCAGCTCGCCCACACGGTTGGATCCCACCAGCTCCACGCTGAAGAAAGCCGTCATATCCGAGACGCGGCTGGCCTGCTGCATGTTGTGGGTGACGATGATGATGGTATATTCCTCCTCCAGCTCCTTCATCAGCTCTTCGATACGGCGGGTGGAAATGGGATCCAGTGCCGAACAGGGCTCATCCATCAAAATCACATCCGGCTGTACCGCCAGAGCGCGGGCAATACACAAGCGCTGCTGCTGCCCTCCCGACAGCGACTGACCATTTTCTTTCAACTTGTCTTTGACTTCATCCCAGAGGGCAGCCCGTTTCAGCGAGGTTTCCACCACCTCGTCCAAGTCTACCTTCATCCCCAGCACCCGCGGGCCGTAGGCCACGTTGTCGTAAATGCTTTTGGGGAAGGGATTGGGTTTTTGGAAGACCATGCCGATACGCCGCCGCACCGCCACCGGATCGACTTCTTTGGCGTAGAGATCCTTGCCGTGGTAGGTGAGCTTGCCCTCTACACGAGCACCGGGGATCAAATCGTTGGTGCGGTTGAAGCAACGTAGGATCGTGCTTTTGCCACAGCCGGAAGGGCCGATAAACGCAGTAATCTGTCGGGCTGGGATGTCCAGAGTAACATTTTTTACCGCCAGATTGGAGCCATAGTAGACATTCAGGTTCTCGGTCCTGAAAACGTAAGAGGTCTGGTTAAGAGATTGAGTTTGCATGGCAGCACTCACAAAAAGAGCTAGAGTTCGACGAAGAGTTCGATTCAAGACTTTGTTGAGAATCCTCAGGCTATTTCCTGGTCTTGTACACCAAAAAGCGAGCGGTCAAGCTGGCCGCCAAAACAATGGCTAACAAAACCAAAGCGCCCGCCCAAGCCAGCTCCTGCTGCACCCTGTAGGGAATGATGGAGAAAAAGTAGACCATCACCGGCAAGGTAGCCACCGGGCCAAAGAGATCAGTAGACCAGAAATTGTTGTTGAAGGCGGTAAAGAGCAGAGGTGCAGCCTCGCCTGCCGCTCGGGCCAAAGCCAGGATTAGCCCGGTTACGATGGCCGGTGCCGCTGCCGGCAAAACAACGCGCATTGTGGTCTGAAAGCGATTTGAGCCCAGGCCAAGGGAAGCCAAGCGCATGTCGGGCGAAACCAGCAGCAACGCCTCCTCGGTGGAGCGGATGACAATCGGCAGCATCAGCACGCCAAAAGCCACCCCTCCCGAGAAAGCCGAAAAGCCGGATCCCCTCACCACCACAGCATAGGCAAACAGGCCGCAGAGAATGGCCGGTACCCCCGTGAGCACATTGCAGGAAAACTTAACCAGATAAGCCAAGCGGGTGCCGCGACCGAATTCAGACAAGTACACTGCCGCCAAGATGCCGAAGGGAAAGCTCAAAGCCGCCCCCGTAGCCAGCACCATTAAATTGCCGACAATTGCGTGACCAAAGCCCCCTTCCGCCAGGCCAGGGGCAGGGTAGCGGGTCTGGGTGAGGACATCCCAATTTATCCGCTGGATGCCTTCCTTGCCCACATCCCACAGCACCCAAGATAGGGAAGCTATGATCACCGCCACAAAGAGGCCACTCAGCAGGGTTAGGACAATGCCTGTGTAATTGCGGACAGGGGCAATGGCGGCACGAGTAATGTCGATGTCAACCTTCTCAGGGGCAAGCTGTGCTGAGTCGGACATGATAACAGTGCTCCTTTATCTTCTTTCTGCTTCCCAAGTTACTGCTCCAAGTTTTGAAACTTGCGGATGATGATCTCGGCAACAATGTTGACCAATAACGTCAGCACCATCAGCACCACGCCGGCATACATGAGAGCCGAAACCTGCAAGCGTCCTGCCTCGCCAAACTGAGAGGCAATCAAGCCAGTAATGGTGGATCCCGGCTGCATTAGGGAGATATTGATGCGGTTGGCGTTGCCGGAAAGCATGGCCGCCACCATGGTCTCTCCCAGGGCCCGCCCCAGCGCCAGCATGATCGAGCTGACAATGCCCGACAGGCCGGCAGGGATCATCACCGTTAAGAGGGTCTCCCAGCGGGTTGCCCCCAGAGCCAAAGCGCCCTCTTTTAGGCTGCGTGGCAGAGATTCAAGGGTACTGCGGGTAATGGAGATGATGATGGGAGAGATCATGATCCCCAGCACCATAGCCACTATCAACAAGCTGGGCCCCCGCGGAGCCGGGCCACCCAAGAAAGGGATCCAACCCAGCGTCTGGTTAATGGCTCGAAAGATGGGCCGCACTGCTGGAATCAGCACAAAGATCCCCCACAGCCCCAGCACCACACTGGGAGTGGCCACGATCAGCTCAATGGCAAAGCTAATCGGCTCCGTTACCCACTTGGGGGCAAAACCTTCCGTCAGGAAGATGGCAGTGCCAATGCCCAGAGGGATGGCAAAAATCAAAGCCACCAGAGAGGTCACCAAACTGCCATAAATCTGTGGTAGCACCCCGTAGATGTTTTCCACCGGGTTCCAGCGGGCAGTAACCAGGAAGCCCAAGCCAAACTGCTGAATCGCCGGCAGAGCCGCTTCGGTGGTTTGAAGAATCACCCAGATGAGGATAATGCCGGCAAACCCTGCCAAGGCCAGCGTCAGGCGGACAAAGCCCACATCAACAGCCCGAGACAGGCTCGCCTTTTTCTCAATGTCAACATCGATATCCGGGTTTGGTGGTGAACCATAACCCGTAGCCGCTGAAGTCATAGCCTCTCTCCCATGATCATCTTCGGTTCAAAACTTTCCTAAAAATCCCACCGTGCAAGGTAAGCCCAGCAGCCGACCGAGAAAGCCTCATCTGCCTCCTCAGCCGGCCACCAGCTCCACTCTAGTGGAGTTCAGGCTGCAACCCAGTCATCGCACCGCCTTGGGGTTAACGGTGATGGCATCCAGCTCTGCAAAGATCCGCTGGATAGCCGCCTCAGGCATAGGGATGTAGTCCAGCTCCTTGGTGATGGCTTGACCCTCTGGCCCCTGGGTCCACTTCAGAGCCTCCACCAGCTTGGTCAGCTTCTGCTGATCGGGATACTCGCGGTACAGCATCACCCAGAACAAGCCCACGATTGGGTAGTCATTTGGCCCTTCAGGGTCGGGCACCAACAGCGCAAAGTTATCAGGAATGGGAGCATTCAGCGCCGAGGTAGCTGCCTCAGTCGAGAACTCAACAATGTTGCCCGCTTTGTTTTCCATGCGAGCAGTGGTCATCTTTTCCAGCTTGGCATAGGACTGGTTCACGTAGCCAATTGCCCCTGGCTCCTGCTTGATGGTGGCGGCTACGCCCTCATTCCCTTGGGCTCCAATGCCAACAGGCCACTCGACAGAAGTACCAGCACCGGCTGTCCAATTAGGGCAGACAGTTCTGATGTGGTTGGTGAACACAAAGGTAGTCCCAGAACCATCAGAGCGGTGTACCCAGGTGATGTCCAGGGGTGGCAGCTTGTTTGCTATACGTGGGTTCTCGGCCTTGATGCGAATGTCGTCCCAGCGAGTGATCTCGCCGGTCACGATGCCGCAGTAGGTTTTCCGCTTCAGGATGAGCTCTCCGTCTTCAATGCCGGGCAGGTTATAGGCAAACTCGATGGCCCCTCCCGCCAGAGGCAACTGTAGGGGATCATAGCCGTATTTAGCTCGGAAGCTTTCCAGGCGAGCACCGGAGAAAGGCGCCTCGGAAGCGCCGAAGTCCACAGTGCCATTGATCACCTGCTCTAGGCCAGCACCACTACCGACAGACTGATAGCTGACTTGCACAGTGGGGTCTACGGTGCGGTTGTAGGCGTCAAACCAACGTTGCAGCAAAGGAGCCGCAAAGGTCGCGCCCGCCCCGGAGATTTGCACGGTTTGGGCTTGAGCCGAGGTCGCTGTTAGAAATCCTACTGTTAGAGCGGTGAGGGAGAAAGCAGAAAGCAGGGTTCGCATAGGTAATATCTGTGGCAAATCAACATCTTCAACCCTATAACCTCAAAGTTAACGGAGGGATATCTAAAGGTTAACTTTGGGTTAAGTCAAGAGAAAAATCGATATTTTTGAGTGTGCTGGCTCGTTTCCAAACCTCGATTTTCCATCTGGTGGTTTTGGCCAGTTTGGATTTCAGCAAAATCAGGATCCTGGAGCCCAGGATCCGCGAAAAGGCTTATACTGCTGAACTTCTATCTCATTTGACAACCAATCAAACGGACACAACTTGAATAAGAGCTAAGCTTAGACGGCTGCAAAAAAACTCGATCCAGATCCAAGATGTGTAAAATTTGAGACAAAGATGTTGCTCACCTCTCGGCAAGCTTGGACATGATTTCAGCAGGGCGGGAAAAGCCCCGCCCAGAGATTCTTTCGGCTTTTGGCAGAGAGAATTGGTTAGAAGATAGACTCCAACCTTCTAGACGTGGGGCAGCTCTACATGTTCCCCGAGCAGAGAAAGATCTGGGCTCTAAGCTGGGATCCGCCCGCCCCCCATGAGGTACAGCAGGGCCATGCGCACCGCCACGCCGTGGGTGACCTGCTGCTCAATCAGGTTCAAGCCGGGATCCTCCATCACCTCGGAGCTGAGTTCCACACCGCGATTGACCGGGCCGGGGTGCAGAAGCTTGACATCCGGGTGGCACAGGCGCAGCCGCTGCCGCGTGAGGCCGAAGAAGTGATGGTACTCCTGCAAGCTGGGGAGAAGGAACTCGCCCATGCGCTCCTGCTGCAGGCGTAGGGTGATAACAAAACGCGACCCTTCGAGGGCAGGCTCTAGCTGCCAATGGACAGGGAGCGTATGGCCGGGTACAAACTGGGCAAAATCCTTGGGCAACAGGGTGGGAGGGCCGGCTAAGTGAACCTCAGCTCCGGCAGCCACCAAGGCATAGATATCGGAGCGGGCCACCCGCGAGTGGAGAATATCGCCGACAATGGCAATTTTGATCCCTTGCAGCAACTCCAGACGGGGACGCCGGGGATCCAGATGGCTGCAGAGGGTAAACAAATCCAGCAAACCTTGGGTGGGATGTTCGTGCAGTCCATCCCCGGCATTGAGAACGCCCACAGGGGATCCGCGGCGGTCGATCTCGGCAGCTAATTGTTGGGGCACTCCTGCCTGGGCATGGCGAACGATTAAGAGATCGGATCCCATGGCCAGAAAGGTGCGGGCCGTATCCAAAAGCGTCTCCCCCTTGCCCAAGGAAGAAGTGCCAGGGGAAAAGTTAAGCACATCGGCCGAAAGGCGCTTGGCCGCCAGCTCAAAACTGGAACGAGTGCGGGTGGAAGGCTCGAAGAACAGCGTCACCACCACCTTCCCCTGCAAGGTGGGCACCTTGGGCAACCGCCGCGTCAACACCTCCTGGAAACTGGCGCTGGTCTGCAAAACCATCTGGTATTCTTCGGGAGTAAAATCCGCCAAGCCCAAGACGTGCTGCCGCTGCCAAACCATAGGGGATCCTCAAATGCCCAGGCGGGCAAAGATCTCGTCCAAATGGGTTAGGTGGCGCTGGGGATCAAAACAAGCCTGCAGTTCTGCCTCGCTCAGGTGAGCCATCACTCGGGGATCCGCCAGCAGATTGGCGCGAAAGTCCCCCTGCGGCTGGTTCCAGGCGCGGTGAGCATTTTCCTGCACCAGGCGGTAGGCTTCCTCGCGGCTAAGGCCCTTCTCCACCAAAGCCAGCAGCACCTGCTGGCTGAAGATGACGCCGCCGTAGAGGTTGAGGTTGCGCTCCATGTTGCCGGTGTGAACCTGCAGGTGGCGCACCAGGTCGGCCATGTTGACCAACAGATAGTGGCAGAGAATGGAGGCATCGGGCAGGATAACCCGCTCCACCGAGCTGTGGGAGATGTCTCGCTCATGCCAAAGGGGGATGTTTTCCAGAGCCGGAAGGGCATACCCCCGCAGGAGGCGGGAAATCCCGGTTAGCTGTTCAGATTTGATGGGGTTGCGCTTGTGGGGCATGGCAGAGGATCCCTTTTGGCTGGGGGCAAAGTATTCTTCCACCTCCAGCACGTCCGTCCGCTGCAGATTGCGGATCTCGGTAGCAAAGCGCTCCAGCGAAGAGCCAATCAAAGCCAAAGTCTGCACATATTCCGCATGGCGATCCCGCGAGATTACCTGTGTCGAGGCTGTATCGGGCTTCAGGCCCAGGCGAGCGCAGGCCAACTGCTCCACCTGGGGAGGCACGTTGGCGTAGGTGCCCACGGCGCCAGAGATCTTGCCCACCGCCACCACTTCCCGCAGGCGAGCTAGGCGCTCTTGGTGGCGCAGGCACTCGGCCAGCCACCCTGCCAGCTTAAAGCCAAAGGTAATCGGCTCGGCGTGAACACCGTGGGTGCGGCCGATCATGAGGGTGTAGCGGTACTGCCGAGCTTGGTCGCGGATAGCAGCGATGAGGTCGGCCAGGCGGGCTTGCAAGATCTCCACCGAGGCCACAAGCTGCACGGCCAGAGCGGTATCCAACACGTCCGAGCTGGTCAGGCCCAGGTGGATGTAGCGCCCTGCCTCGCCCACGTGCTCGTTGAGGTTGGTTAAGAAGGCAATAACATCGTGCTTCACTTCCGCCTCAATTTCCAAAACCCGCGCCGGGTCAAAGGCGGCTTTGGCTCTGATCTCCTGCAGGGCTTCTTGCGGGATCCGCCCCAGCTCCGCTTGCGCTTCACAGACAGCCAGCTCCACCTGCAGCCAGGTCTGGAGCTTGTGGGCAGTGGACCAAATCTGGCCCATTTCGGGCAGAGTGTAGCGCTCGATCAAGGTGCCTTTTCCGTCGGTACAGTAGGATGAGCTAGGCTATTTTAGCCTTTGGCGTCCCCCCTCGAGGAAAAGCCGCTGGGGGATCCCTGCGGGCTTGGCTTGCGGTGTCGAAGGAGCAGCAAGGAGTTTGCAGATGACCGTCGGAGCTGTGCCAACTCAGGGAAAAAGAGCTTGGACAGCCGAAGAATTCATGGCGTTGTCCAGGGAGGGACATCGCTACGAGATTGTTGATGGGAAGCCAATTGATATGGGAAGCGCGGGGGCACTCCATGGTTATGTCTGCAGCCTCCTATTGGCAGCTTTGACCCCCTACGTTTTGTCCAACAAGCTGGGGATCGTTTTAGATTCCAGCACTGCTTTTAAGATGAAGAGTGGAAATTGGCGCTCCCCTGACATCTCTTTTTTTGCTAAAGAACGCTTGCAGGGCATGGCTGAACTGCCCACAGGATTTTTGGAAGGCGCTCCAGATCTGGCTGTTGAAGTGCTTTCCCCCCGCAATACGGTTGAAGAAATTCATGACAAGCTGGTGGAGTACTTTGAAAATGGCAGCCGCCTGGTTTGGCTGGTTCACCCCAGCGAGCACTACGTCCTGGTGTATCGCAGCTCTCAAGAGCCTGACTGCCTCCTGAAATCGGTTGATCTTCTAGAAGGTGAAGAGGTTATTCCAGGATTTGCCCTGCCGGTGGCTCATCTATTCCAGAAGCTTTCCTTGTAACATCCCCCCGCCCTCACTCTAGCCAATAGAGCTTGGGCCTCCCAACCTTGCCATTGGGCATTCCTGCCCCGCGTCACAGAACGACTTGGCAGAGGAGTCGGTATCTCGACCCTGACTTTCCCGCCAGAGCGCGGAACTTGTAGCTCCCCGCACCCCTTGCAAGTTAAGTGCAGGGGGTTGCCCCTCTCGCCGACGGTCTATATTGAACTAGTTCGGGATCCGAAGAGGACGTCATTAGCGGTGCGGAGCACAATCAAGTGTCGATGGGGAAGGATAGCTCTGATAGGTTTCTTGGCAGCATTCCTCGCTCCTGCCCCTGCCATCTCTTTGCCTGCCTTCCCACCTCCTCCTGAGAAGACCTCGGCCCCAAACACCGCTTCCGAGCTCAACTGGCAGGGATCCCTCAAGTTGCTGCGGGGGGATCCCGTGGCTGCCCTGTCGGATCTGGATCGGGCGGTGCAGTTGGATCCCACCTATGCGCCGGCCTATGTGAACCGCAGCTACGTCTACAACCAGTTGCGCCAGCCGGAAGAAGCTCTGGCCGATGCGGAGCGGGCCATTCAGTTGAATGCAGGGATCCCAGAAGCCTACTTTAGCCGCGGGGTGGCCTATCTTCAGTTGGGGGATCGAGAAGCGGCGATGGCCGACTTTCGCCAGGCGTTGGCTCTCTTCTCCAAGAGTGGCAACTTTGCCAACCAGGCCATCCTGCAGCAACTGCTGCGCCAGTTGGGGGTGGAGTAGCCGCCCTTGGATTAAACCTAGGGCCACCTCGAAGTTGGGTAACCTGTCTGGTCTTTCCCCTCACTTGCGCTTAGGCGTCTGAGCGGTTGATTCTCCCAGCAACTTGTCAGAAAGCCGAGGCTCTCCCAACCACTCGGCCAGGGAAACTGCCTGAGCCTGCAGCCCAAAGACCTGACAGAACGACTCCACCAGCACCGGAGCTACGGCAGCCATCGTTACCTCCGGACAAAAGTGCACCAGGGATCCCACCGGGCGATCAGGGATCCCACAGGGCACGATGGCCTCGAAGGCAGCTAGATCCGGGCAGACGTTGAGGGCAAAGCCGTGGTAGGTCACCCAGCGGGAGACCTTGATGCCGATGGCCGCCACTTTGCGCCCCTCCACCCAAACCCCTGTGAGGCCAGGGATCCGCTCCCCCCGCAGGCCAAAGTGGGCCACAGTTTCAATAAGCACCTGCTCCAGTTGGCGCAGGTACCAGTGGAGATCCAGACGGTGGCGCCTGAGGTTGAGGATCGCATAACCAACCCACTGGCCTGGCCCGTGGTAAGTGACTTCGCCGCCGCGCTCTACCCGCAGGATTTCTGGCCCTTGTCCAGAGAGGAATTCTGGGCGGGCAGCTGGGGATCCTATCTGTCCAGCCAAGCTCTTGAGGAACTTGGGATCCGCCCCTGCCCCCAGGGTGTAGACCGGCGGGTGGGTGAGCAGTAGGAGCCCATCTGGCAGCTGCGGATTGCAGATCAGGCGAGCCACCCTGGCTTGCTGCCAAGCCCAAGCGGTGCGATAGGGCACCTCTCCCGCCAGGTGAACCTCCAGAGGCGGAGATCCCAAAGAGCGCTCAAACACCTGCGAGGACATCTCAAAGGCGGTTTTGCTGGAGAGCTCGCTGTGCCACCAGAAGATGACCAAAAGACCCCATCCCAGCAACGTCCACCTAGCCTACCGGCAGGTTGACCTGCGCCCGCAACCGCTCCAACAGGGCCCGCGGCTGCAACAGCCCCTCAATGCGGTCAATCGGCTTCCCATCTTTGAACAGAATGAGGGTTGGCACGGCGTAGATACCCCAGCGGGCAGCAATATTGGGGTACTTTTCTGTGTCAATCTTTACGAAAGAGATGGCGTCACCCACCTGCGGCTTCACCTGCTCCAGCACCTGGGCCATCACCTGACAGGGACCACACCAAGTGGCGTAAAAATCCACCAGGATGGGGGTTTTGGATCCCTGAATCATGTCGTCAAAGCTTTTGAATTGCTGTTTGTGCGCCATAGGAAACTCCAAGGGTGTTCTGAAAAGCCTGAGATGAAATCTATTTGTAAGCTAACTGTTTGAGATTAAAAATTGGTGTGGAGATCTCGCCGCAGCCTGCTTCGGTTTCCCGGTAGGATGGCTAGGGTTCAGGAGAAGAGCTAGAGCGTACCCGTAGTCTAGGGTGTTGTGGTGGACAAAGGGGCAGACTTTAGCAGGGTTTAAGGACTTGGAGGAGTGGGATCCCGATGGCAACAAGCAGCAGCATGGTGAATCGTGGCGTGTTGGCCACAGTGCTGGCCGGGGTAGGACTCAGCCTATGGGGGGCTTGGCGTTGGCTGTGGGATCCCTGGGGCTGGGCTCAGGTAGTGGCCGGGTTGCTGCTGAGTTTGGGCAGCTTGCTCTACTGGCTCAAGACCCGCCCCGCCGATCACCTGGTGGTGGAGCCCCAAGGCTGGCGCATCAGCCGCCACACCCCCGAGCACTGGGTCATTCAAGCGGAGTTTGTGGCTCGCAACCTCAACCCCCTCTTTGAGGTCACCTTGGCCCAGGTGCAGCCGCGACTGCATTTGCTCAGCGCCGGATCCCTAGAAGGCATTCACACCCGCCTACGCCTGCGCTCTCGCCATCCGGATCTTCCCCCCCGCCAAGACAACTACTGGCAGGCCTACATCATCACCCCCCAGAACCAGACTGGCCTAGAGGTTGAGATCGAGCTGAAGGGGGAAGGGCTGGCCCATTTGCGCTCGGCCTGGCTGGAGTTGGACTACATCCAGTACGGGCGGCAGCGGCGCACCCTCAAGACCAGCCATCTCATCCTGCCGTTGCAGGAGGTGGAGCCCTTGCCGGAGCTGAACTGGCAGAAGCAGGGATCCCTCCTTTGGGCCGCCGTTCCCACCCATCTGCTGACCCCCAGCGATGACTTGGCCGAGGTGCTGCAGCGGTACGTGAGCCCTCACGTCCAGCCTGGGGATGTGGTGGCTATTTCCGAGAGTGCCGTGGCCATTGTGCAGGGCAACTTCCGCCATCCCCTGCAGGTGCAGCCCGGCTGGCTGGCCCGCACCCTGTGCTACTTCTTCCCCTCCAAGACCAGTCTTTCAAGCTGCTACGGGATGCAGACTTTGATTGACTGCTCCGGGGCCTGGCGGGTGGTGTGGGCTTTTGTGGTGGGATCCCTGGCCAAACTGCTGGGGATCCCGGGGGTCTTTTATGTCCTGGCGGGGGAGCAGGCCGATCTCATCGACGACGTTACTGGCACCCTGCCTCCCTATGACCAGTTCATCGTGCTGGGGCCGCGGGATCCGGCCAAGTTGGTGGGGGATCTGCATCGGCAGACGGGCTACGAAGTGGCCATCGTGGATGCCAACGATCTGGGGCAGGTCAAGATCCTGGCAGCCAGCCCCGGCGTAGAGCGGGAGCTGGTGGAGCAAGCCCTGGGCAAGAACCCCGCCGGCAATGCCGCTGAACAAACCCCCCTTGTGCTGATCAGGAAGATGACACCTGACTGAGGCTCTGCTGGGATCCGAGGGCTTGCATCGCCTGGTGAGTGGAGAGGAAGAAGCGCTCAGCGCCCACTTTCTCCACAAACCCAGCCTTTTGGAGGCGATCCATTACCGGCCCCTTCACCTCGGCCATGGCAAAGCCCACCCCTGCCTGCTGCAAACGTTCCACCAACTGGGTCAGCACTTCCAAAGCGCTGCCGTCGATGAAGTTGATGGCGCTGGCAACGAGCAGCACCTGCTCCACTGTGGGTCGCGCCGCCACCTCTCGCAGCAGATACTCCTGCAAGTAGGCTGCGTTGGCAAAAAACAGGCTCTCGTCCACCCGCACTGCCAAGATACGGGGATCGGTAATCACCTCATGGCGCTGCACGTTGCGGTAGTGCTCCGTACCGGGCACCTGACCCACGATGGCAATGTGAGGACGGCTAGCCCGCCAAAGAAAGAGCAGGATGGAGACTAACACCCCTATTCCGATCCCCTGCTCCACTCCGATCCCCAGCACACTGGCAAAGGTTACCAACCAAACCAGGGCATCGCCGCGGTCGTAGCGCCAGCTTTGCAGCAGGGGGTGAAAATCCACCAGTGCCAGCACTGCTACCAGAACGATGGCCGCCAGGGTGGTCTGGGGCAAGAAGGTGAACAGGGGCATCAGCCAGATGACCGTCAAAGCCACCAACAGGCCGGTGATTAGGGAGGCCAGGCCGCTGTTGGCTCCCGCTTGAAAGTTCACCACCGACCGGCTAATGCCGCCCGTTACCGGATAGCCGCCACTGCAGGCTGCTGCCAAGTTGGCTGCCCCCAAAGCCACCAGATCTTGGTTGGGATCCACCTTCTGCCGCCGCTGGCTGGCCAAGGACTGCCCCACGGCATAGCTCTCCGTGAAGCCCACCAAGCTGATGGCCAAGGCGGTGGGCAGAAGCGCTGTCCACTGTCCCCAGCTCAACGAGGGAAAGCCCAAGGGGGGCAACCCGGAAGGAATGGAGCCAACAACGGATACCCCTGCCCTCTCCGAGAGGTTTAGGCCCCAGACCAACAGGCTGGTCACGAGCACAGCCGCTAGCGGTGCCCCCTTGGTCAAAATCAAGGCCCAACCTGGAGGCACACCCCAACGCCGCAGTTGGTGGGGCAACTTTCGCTGAGCGTACACCAGCAGGGATACGGCCAGCAGCCCCAAGCCAAAGGTTACCCAGTTTACCTTATCCAGGCTCTGCCACAGCCGCTGCACCAACAGCAAGAAGGACTCCGTATTGGCGATCTTGACCCCCAGGAGGTGGCGGAGCTGGCTGAAGCCGATGATCAAGGCCGCCGCGCTGCCAAAGGCAGTCACCACTGCATGGCTGAGAAAGTTAGCCAAAAATCCCAGCCGCAGCAGTCCCATAGCCCCCTGGACCAGACCCACCTCCAAGGCCAGCCCCAAAGCCAACTGTCCATACTCCGGGCTGCCCGGCAAGGACTCCGTCCCGCTGACGCGACCGGCCAGCGGCTCTAACCCTGCCGCCACCAAGAGGGAGATGATGGCCACTGGCCCTACCGCCAGGGCACGGCTGGATCCCAGTAGCCCATAGACGATCACTGGCAAAATGCTGGCGTATAGGCCCACCTGGGGAGGCAACCCCGCCAACAGGGCATAGGCCATGCTCTGAGGCACCAGCAGAATAGCCACCACAAGGCCAGCGATCAGATCTCCCGGCAAATCCGATCGCTGATAGTGGAAGACCCAAAGGGACTCCTTAGCAAAGGGCAGGTACCGTGCCAGGATCCCTTGCCCCGAAGAGGAAGCAGAAGGGATCCCACTCATAGCGCCTGACCTCGGTTCCAGGGCATGCGAGCCAAGAGCAGAGCCATGCCACAGGTGTTGGTTACACCCGCAAACACCAGCCCAGCGCCCACAAAGCCACTCAGCAGCAGCCACCAGGGGTTGACAAAGGCCCCCAGAAGGGTTCCGGTGAGCACCAGGGATCCCGCTGCAATCTGCACCTGCCGCATGATGGAGATGGGCGCATTTTGGGTGCGGGTAACGGGCAGCTTGGCCGCTTTCCAAGCCTCGATCCCTCCCTTAAGGCTAATCACCTCCGGCCAACCGCGGTCTAGCAACTGGCAACCGGCGCGGATGGAGCGGCTGCCCATGCGGCACTGCAACACCACTGGCTTTTCTGGCGTAGAGGCGGGCACTTTGGCCGGGTCAAAGGTAGATAGGGGCATGTTGATGGCCCCCGGGATCCGCTCATCGGCATATTCTCCCGGCTCCCGCACATCAATGAGCTGGACTCGCCCCTGATCCAGCCACTGTTTTAAGGTCAGGGCATCGATCTCCTTGAGACGGGGATCCCGTTCTTGCGAAGCGGAAGGGATAGGGTTTTGTTGGGTTACGGTCATGGTTGTCTCCTTGCTTCCAGCGTTGTCTAAAATGCAAAATGCAGCGATTTTTGGGATTAATCCCCCTCCTCAAGCAAATGACTGGGCTCACCGGGGTAAAACCGGCTATCCAGGATTTGCTCTGAGGAATAAGGGCAGGTTTTGGGGAAAATCTTTCTGGGCAGCTTGGTCTCCTCCAGGGCCAGCTTCAGCGCCCCCAAGTAAGACTTGGAGATGGCCTCTGGCAAATAGGGCTTGAGACTTGGGCTTTCTTCAAGAAGCTCCAGAACTTCCTGCCGCTGCAGCTGGAGGGTGAGGAGCCAGCTTGCGGATCTCCCCTCTGGCTGGTACTCCCACTTGAGGAGATGCCCAACCAAAACTGCAAGTCGGTTTCGCAGTTCCTGCCGCTGTTGCCTGCCCAACGATTCAATCTCCTCGACTAAATTGGGCAGATCCAGCTTCTCCCAGGCCCGATCCCGCAGAAATTGAGCTTGTTGCTGGATCCAAGCGTAGAAATCGCTCTCATAGAGACTTTCTCGATCCACGCTCAAACTCTCCATTTCTGGCAAGCCAATTGAGAGAAGGTTACCCAGAGCAGCGGGCCCTCACCATCGGAGTTTCACATGGGCTCCCCAGCCGGCGGGGGCTTACCCTGCACCTCGCTGCCCAGAAGGAATTAAACCGCTGCTGCCACTTGGCCGCACTGCTCGTTGGCCGGCACCGCTTCCTGGATCTTCTTCGGCTGGGGCAGGTTGAGGCTGTTCATCAGGGCAATGAAGCTCTCACGGGAACGCAGGTTGCCCGTTTCCGGATCCACAAAGCGCGGGTTCCAGCGCTTCTCCTCGCCAATGGTGGAGACGGTGTGCCCGCGATAGTCGTGGCCAGGATAGACCAGCGTCTCATCGGGCAGCGTAAACAAGTACTGGGTAACATGGTCGTACATCAGGCCGGGATCCCCGCTTTGGAAATCCGTGCGCCCACAGCCGCGGATCAGCAGGGCATCTCCGGTAAGGACGCGATCCCCATTCACGCGGTAGGTCATGTGGCTGTCGGTGTGGCCCAGGGTAGCGATGGCTTCAATGACGACGGATCCCACTTGCAGCGTTTCCCCATGACCGATGAAACGATCTGCACATTGAGCCTTGGCCTGTACTGGCACCACCCCTTGGCAACCGGTCAGTTCCCGCAGCTTCCCGGTTCCCGTGATGTGATCCGCGTGAACGTGGGTTTCCAGGCAGTACTTCAAGGTTAGACCCAATTCCCGAATCAGCTTCAAATCCCGCTCCACCTGCTCCAGCACTGGATCCACCAGGGCGGCCTCGCGAGTTGTCGGATCCGCGATTAAATAGGTGTAGGTGCTTGTTTCTGCGTCGAACAGTTGGCGAAATAGCATAGTGCCCTCCTGTCTGGTATCGAAAGCCCGACGTGAACTTGGACTTTCTAGGAACACTATATAACTATCTAGTGTTAAAATCAAGTTGCATGGACGGCGCAAGCAGGTTTGTTGATTGGGGAAAAGTCGGTGAGCAGAGCGGATGTGAATGAGTGTCGCACAATCCTGACGCCGCAGGTTCTCGACAGCGTGGCAGAGTACTTCAAGGTTTTGGCGGAACCCAACCGCCTGCAGATCCTGTGTCAGTTGCGCTCGGGGCCCAAGAACGTCACCCAAATCTTGGAAGCTACGGGTATGGGCCAGGCCAATGTTTCCAAGCACCTCAAGATCCTGACCCAGGCAGGGATCGTCAGCCGTCAGCCCAAGGGGGTGAGTGTTTATTACCAAATTGCGGATCCCATGTGCTTTGAGCTGTGTGAAATGGTATGTCGGCAGTTGGTGAGTCGGCTGCAACAGCAAGCCCGCCAACTGGAGCCGCTGGCAGCCATTCACCCAGGTCAACCGAGCTGAGGCGGAAAGGGTTCTCAAGTAGGTTGGGATTTCGCGAGCACCCGAAGGTTATTCCAGCCCCAGCCGCCGACGAAAGTAAGGGATGGTCTGTTGCAGCCCAACTTGCAGCGGGATCCGAGGCTCCCAACCCAAGAGGGCGCGGGCTTTGCCAATATCCGGCTGCCGTTGTCTGGGATCGTCCGTCGGCAGAGGCCGGTAAACGATGGGAGAAGGGCTGCCGGTGAGGGCGAGCACCTGCTGGGCCAGCTCCAGGATCGTGAACTCCTCTGGGTTGCCCAAGTTAAAGGGTCCGGGGTAGGGGCTGTTCATCAGCCGGATCAAGCCTTCCACCAGGTCGGAGATGTAGCAAAAGCTGCGGGTCTGGGATCCATCCCCATAAACTGTTAAGGGATCCCCGCGCAGGGCCTGGACGATAAAGTTGCTCACCACGCGGCCATCGTCCTCCCGCATGGCGGGGCCGTAGGTGTTGAAGATGCGGGCCACCCGGATCTCCGTCTGGTATTGCCGCTGCCAGTCGAAGGTGAGGGTTTCTGCCAAGCGCTTGGATTCGTCGTAGCAGGCCCGCGGGCCGATGGGGTTGACGTGGCCCCAGTAGTCTTCCGGTTGGGGATGCACTTGGGGATCCCCGTACACTTCTGAAGTCGAGGCCAGCAGGAACCTAGCCCCTGTTTTCTGGGCCAGTTGCAGCAGGTGATAGGTGCCCCAGACGCTGGTGCGGATGGTGCGGATGGGATCCGCTTGGTAGTGGGGGGGGGAAGCGGGGCAGGCCAGGTGGTAGATCTGCTGGATCCCGGCCTCTGCCAAAGCGGGCGGCAGGGGCTCGGCAACGTCGTGCCAAATGAACTGAAAGGCTGGGTTGTCCAGATGAGCTTGGACATTCAGCTGCCGGCCCGTGTAGCCGTTATCTAGACAAATGACCCAGTGGCCTTCTTGCAGAAGGCGGGTTACCAAGTGGGATCCGATAAATCCGAGGCCACCCGTAACCAGGATCTTCATGATTTCCCCTGATTTCCCCAGCACCTACCAGCCCACTCCAATGAGGGTTATGTCCGCCTGCCGCACCGCCTCCCGATCCAGACAGTTACGGCCATCGATGAGCAAGGGCCGCCGCATCAGCTCTGCAATCCGTCGGTAATCCAGCGACAAAAACTCCGGCCACTCCGTCACCAGCACCAGGGCATCGCAATCTTGGGCCAGGCGAAACACATCCGTTTCCACCACCACATGGGCCAACCCCTCCCGCATCCCTGAAGCGGACACAACGGGATCATACGCCTTCACCTTTGCCCCAAGGCGGTGGAGCTGCTCGATTAAGGTCAGGGAAGGGGCATCCCGCAGGTCGTCGGTGTGGGGTTTAAACGTCAGACCCAGTAGGCCAATGGTTTTTCCCTTGAGCACCTTGAGGGCTTGCTGCAGCTTTTCCACCAAACGTTGCCGCTGTTCTCGGTTGACCTCCACCGTGGCCCGCAACAGCTTGGCCTCATAGCCATAGTCAGCAGCGGTTTGAATGAGAGCCGCCAGATCTTTGGGGAAGCAGCTTCCGCCCCACCCTATGCCGGCGTTGAGAAAGGCGCGGCCAATGCGCCTATCTAGGCCGATCCCTTCTGCCACCTGGGTGATGTCGGCGCCGGTGCGCTCGCAGATGTTGGCCATTTCGTTGATGAAGCTAATCTTGGTGGCCAGGAAGGCGTTGGCGGCATACTTGATCATTTCGGCAGAAGCCAGGTCGGTCACCAGCAAAGGCACGGGATCCCCGCCCAGACCCTGCTGGCGACTGAGGATGGGTTCATACAGCTGCCGCATGATTTCAATGGCGCGGGGGCTGTTGGAGCCAATCACAATGCGATCCGGGTAGAAGGTATCTTGGATGGCACTGCCCTCCCGTAGGAACTCGGGGTTGCTCACCACGTCAAACTGCGGCGTCCAAGGCGAGAGCTCCAAGGTCAGGGATCTGGCCTCTGGATCTCTCCCCACTTCTCGGCTGCTCAGCCGCTGCTTGGCGGCTTCGGCGGCCCCGTCCAAAATGAGCATGCGCACCCAGTCCCCAGAGCCAATGGGCACAGTGGATTTGTTGACAATGACTCGATAGTGCTCGTCCAGATGCTGGCCAATTTCCCGCGCCACTGCTTCCACGTAGCGCAGATCGGGATCCCCGCTGGGCAGGGCCGGGGTGCCCACGGCAATAAACACCACCTCGCTGGCCTGGATCCCAGAGCCCAGATCGGTGCTAAAGTGCAGCCGACCCGCCGCAGTTCCCTCCCGCACCAGCTCTTCCAGGCCGGGCTCGTAGATGGGCAGGCGACCCCGCTGCAGCCCTTCAATCTTGGCGGGGTTGTTGTCCACACAGATAACGCTATTTCCTAGGTGAGCCAGGCAAGCCCCTGTTACCAGGCCCACATAGCCAGCGCCTACCACAGCAACGTGCATACTCAGAGTTCGCTCCCCAATCGGCGGCCACTTGACTAAGCCTTAGCAGCTTGCTTTTAGGGTACCCTCCCTTACCCCTATTGAGGTCGGTGACAGAATAAAGCAGGATATCTGTGGATCCCCGCCCAAGCTGCAGTGAGCTTTCTGGATTCTGCTGCCATAGCCAGCCGCCGTCAGCGCCAAGTGCAGAGGGTGCTGTACGTCACGCTAGGGCTAAATGTCCTGGTGTTTCTGATCAAGTTAATCCTGGGGCTGACGACGGGATCCCTAAGCCTAATTGCCGATGCCCTGCACAGCTCCACCGACAGCGCCAGCAACATTTTGGGCTTGGTGGCCATGCGCTTTTCTTCGCCAGAGCCCGATGACGACCATCCCTACGGCCATCGCAAGTTTGAAGCCATTGGAGCGCTGGGGATCGCCGCCTTTTTGGGGATGGCCAGCCTGGAGATCCTGCGCACAGCCGTGGAGCGGTTTTGGGAGCCCCAGCCCCACCTGCAGATCGATGAGCTGACCTTGGGGATGATGGTGGGCGTGCTGGGCATTAATGTCTTTGTCACCCTCTACGAGCACCGCTGGGGCAAAGCTCTGTCCAGCTCGCTGCTGTTGGCCGATGCGCGCCATACCCTCAGCGACGTTGGGGTGACGCTGACGGTGTTGCTGGGGTTGGCCGGCATGCATTATTGGGGGATCCCTTGGTTGGATCAAGCCCTGGCTTTGCCGGTGGCGCTGCTGGTGCTCCGAAGCGGCTGGGAAGTGCTGCAGGAGAATCTTCCCTACCTCACCGACCGGGTGGCGATCCCTGCCGAGGCCCTGCGGGATCTCATCCTGAGCGTGCCAGGCGTGCTTGACTGTCATGACATCACTTCCCGCGGCATCCCCGGGGAAATGGTCTTTATCGAGATGCACCTGGTGGTGGAGCCACAGGACATTGAGTCCGCCCACCGCCTCACTGAGGAAGTCGAACACCTCCTGCAAGGGCGCTACGGGCCGGCGCGGATCCTCATCCACCTGGAGCCCCGCTCCCATATCGAACAACCCTAGCGAGAGCTTGCCACCTGCCAACAGATAGCCTAGCCAAACCTCAGGAATCCTGATGTTTCCAAAAGAACACCAAAACGGTATCAACGCCTCTGCGAGCGTCCCTCAAAATCTCGGAAAAGCCCATTCTTTCGTCGGATCCCTCGACGCCTTGTGCCACAAGGCTTTCCGGCCCCAAAACCCCCTCGCCGAAACTCTTTTTGCCCCCTTTTTTCCGGATCCCTCGCAAACGGGTCTTGCATCCCTTGCCCTGCTTGGCTTTAATAGGGGTGGAGTTCCCCCTTCGGGGGGATCCCTAGAAATTGGAAACATCTCCTGGGTGCTTTAGTGGGGGAGGTTAGACTAGACCGTTCCCCCTTCGGGGGGATCCCTAGAAATTGGAAACCGCCTTTGCGGCGATTACGTCCTCGATCTGTTTTTTCCAGTTCCCCCTTCGGGGGGATCCCTAGAAATTGGAAACCCGCGAACATGGCGGGTACCATCGCTGCCACCTCGGGGCTGTTCCCCCTTCGGGGGGATCCCTAGAAATTGGAAACATCACCATAAAGGTAGCGAACCCCCCGATCAGTGTACTGTTCCCCCTTCGGGGGGATCCCTAGAAATTGGAAACATCCGGCTCTTTAAGCTCTCGGTGTGAACCTCGAGCTCCCCGGAGTTCCCCCTTCGGGGGGATCCCTAGAAATTGGAAACTTGAGGAGCCAAATAACATTTCCGATCCTTGACTGCCCGTTCCCCCTTCGGGGGGATCCCTAGAAATTGGAAACTGCTTTTCGTGTTCCTTCCTTGGTGTCTAGGAGACTCGGTTCCCCCTTCGGGGGGATCCCTAGAAATTGGAAACCAGTAAGGCGTGGTCCATTGGTCAAGAACACCTACCTCTGGTTCCCCCTTCGGGGGGATCCCTAGAAATTGGAAACAACAACCAGGTTTTGGCAAGTTCGACTTGGTTGTCGTTCAAGTTCCCCCTTCGGGGGGATCCCTAGAAATTGGAAACTACGGGATAGAAAGAACACCCAGGTTCATACCTGGGTGTGTTCCCCCTTCGGGGGGATCCCTAGAAATTGGAAACTTCTTCGATACGAAGAGACTTAAGACTGTCCGGTGTTGTTCCCCCTTCGGGGGGATCCCTAGAAATTGGAAACGCTCCATGGTAGCCTCCCTTTGCAGGGCTAAAAGAACGTTCCCCCTTCGGGGGGATCCCTAGAAATTGGAAACCCGCACCTGTGAAGCCCAGCTCTTTGAGCACTTCTTCGAACTTGTTCCCCCTTCGGGGGGATCCCTAGAAATTGGAAACTTTACATCAACGCAGCCGACTGGCAGGTGATGGGCGGGTTCCCCCTTCGGGGGGATCCCTAGAAATTGGAAACATCGCCACCCATTTGGGTGACATCCGATGCATTCATGAGGTTCCCCCTTCGGGGGGATCCCTAGAAATTGGAAACTTCATACCTGGGTGTCTTGGTGGGGGAGGACCTAGTTGTTCCCCCTTCGGGGGGATCCCTAGAAATTGGAAACTCGGTGTTAGCTCTGCCTTCCGACGTCGGAAGGGAGAGTGTTCCCCCTTCGGGGGGATCTCTAGAAATTGGAAACCGGACGCCGTTCTTGATGAATTGAATTCTCTTCGAGTTCCCCCTTCGGGGGGATCCCTAGAAATTGGAAACATGAATTGCGAGAGTTGGATTATGTTTAATTCAACTTGTTCCCCCTTCGGGGGGATCCCTAGAAATTGGAAACTCGAACCCAAGCCTCTGGTAATCCGGCAAATTGCCGGGGTTCCCCCTTCGGGGGGATCCCTAGAAATTGGAAACCCAGTCGTTGTAAGTTAAGCGGACTCCCTTCTGCGTAAAGTTCCCCCTTCGGGGGGATCCCTAGAAATTGGAAACAGCTGTAGATAGACCACTGCAGGAAAACATGGAGACTGTTCCCCCTTCGGGGGGATCCCTAGAAATTGGAAACTAGAGGTAGGGGCAGCGTCGTGTTAGACGCTTCCAGTTCCCCCTTCGGGGGGATCCCTAGAAATTGGAAACACATACGCATAGCGGATCAGGTCGGACTTCGTGAACGTTCCCCCTTCGGGGGGATCCCTAGAAATTGGAAACTGGGTGGATACTATCCGGCCAAGGTTACACTAAATTCCCAAGTTCCCCCTTCGGGGGGATCCCTAGAAATTGGAAACACGCTACCCTCTTCTTCCAGGATGGAGAGAACTTCTTGTTCCCCCTTCGGGGGGATCCCTAGAAATTGGAAACCGTCCACTTTCCTCGGCCCCAGACAATCACTGCATCTTGTTCCCCCTTCGGGGGGATCCCTAGAAATTGGAAACTCCCACATCCCACTGCCTAAGGGCTTGGCCAGGAATGGTTCCCCCTTCGGGGGGATCCCTAGAAATTGGAAACGGGTCTTTTTCGAACCCTATCTCGACGGAAACGATCGTTCCCCCTTCGGGGGGATCCCTAGAAATTGGAAACAGTAGGCTGGCGACAAATTAGAGAAATGTGCGAAGCAAAAGTTCCCCCTTCGGGGGGATCCCTAGAAATTGGAAACCAGTTTAGGAGGTATTCATCCCTATCAACGAAAGTCAGGTTCCCCCTTCGGGGGGATCCCTAGAAATTGGAAACGGCCAAAAACCTCCGCCACAGCCCTGTTCAAATCTTCGTTCCCCCTTCGGGGGGATCCCTAGAAATTGGAAACAGCTTGAGATCTGGCGTTTTCCCTTGAACTCAAGTTGAGGGTTCCCCCTTGGGGGGGATCCTTAGAAACTGGAAAAGAGAAAATCGAAATCAAACGAAACTGGGCCTGGTTATCAGGCGGGCAGCGAAAACAACGGCTGAAACGCTCCAGAAATCGGCCTGCTGGCTGGGGAAAGTCTGGGAAAGTGAGGTCTGGATCCCCGGCAGCCACCGCTGCCCAAAAGTAGCGCAATTGTGGGGCCAAGGCTTGTGCCTGTTCCAGAGGCAGATTCAGCGGTGCGGAGGTTAAAAACTTAACCACCGCTGGTTCGCTGCGCTGGGCCATCCACTCCCGGGAGAACGCTTGCAAATCGGGCCAGTCGGGCAGGGATCCCACCCGGTAGCTCTGGATATGGACTTGGATTCCGGTCTCTCGATCCGACCGGATCTCGACAAGGCGGTAGGGGTGGGGAAAGCTGACCAAAGAGCCGGTGGTAATGTCGTAAACCCCCCCTCGTCGGGCGATGTGCTGGATGTGCAGATGTCCGGTGAACACCAGTTGCACCCCATGAGCTTGCAGCAGCCGCCGCAACTGAGAGGCATTCTCCAGCATGTAGCGACGCCCCCAGGGATGGAGAGACTGGCCGCGCAGATGCTCGACCACATTATGGTGCACCATCAGCAGCACCAGCTCTTCCTCGGCTGCCGCCAATTCTTTCTCCAGCCAGGTCAGTTGTTCTGGGGTTAGACACCCCACCAATTGACCCTGAGCATCAAAATGGTTGGAATTGAGGCCGATCAAACGGATCCCTGGCCGCAGAACCCGGCTGTAATCCAAAGACTGCCCATCCTCGTAGCCAAAAGCTCGGTAGTAGCGGGGAAAATCCGCCAAACCAATAGAGCGCCCGCTGGCCTTGGGCTGGGGCACATCGTGGTTGCCGGGCACCACAAAAGCCGGAAAGGGCAGCCGAGCCAGCCGCTCTGCCAGCCATGCATGGTTTTCCGGCTCCCCATGCTGGGTCAGATCCCCCGGCAACAGCAGAAAATCCAGAGGCAACTGCACCAGATGCTGCAAAACCTGTTCCAGAGCCGGAATGCTCACCTCTACCAGGTGAAATCGGCTGGGGTGATCCCAAAGGGTGGAAGGGAGGGCGACGTGGGGATCGCTCACCACAGCAAAGCGGATCTGCACGGATTACTCCCCTTGACAACAGCAAGCAGATAGAGCCTTCGGCCCACCGGGGGGACAAGCGCTTCTGCTATTCTGGCATCCATCACGGGATCCCGATTATCTCAGGAGCACAGCATGGTGGCCCAGGTGATTACCATCGATCACCCTCTGGTGCAGCACAAGCTCAGCCTCATGCGCCGTGTTGAAACTACAACCGCCGACTTCCGAGCGCTGATGCGGGAGATCAGCCTCTTGATGGCCTACGAGGTGACCCGCGATCTGCCCCTCAAGCTACAGCCCATTCAAACCCCGATGGCCCCAATGTTGGCGCCGATGTTGGCGGCAGAGAAAAAGTTGGTGCTTGTCTCCATCCTGCGGGCCGGCCAAGGGCTCCTCGACGGCATGCTGGAGCTGATCCCATCAGCACGGGTGGGGCATATCGGCCTATATCGGGATCCCCATACCCTGATCCCCATCGAGTACTACTTCAAGGTGCCCACCGATATCGAAGATCGTGAGGTGCTGGTGGTGGATCCAATGTTGGCCACCGGCCATTCGGCAGCAGCGGCTGTAGCGCGCCTACGCCAAACCCGACCCAAGTCGATCCGCTTCATCTGCCTGGTGGCCGCCCCAGAAGGGATCCGGTATTTCCACGAACAGAACCCAGATGTGCCAATCTATACCGCTGCTGTAGACGATGGCCTAGACGAGCACGGCTACATCCTCCCCGGCCTAGGAGATGCAGGGGATCGCCTGTTCGGCACCCGCTGATGGGAGAGTGCCATGCCTACAGCACCCTATGTTGCTGCGCCACACTGAACGGGAACCGCACCGCTGTCGCGATTAGGAAGTTGGGTTGGGCGCCAACAACTGTTCCCCCCTCAACATGCGGGCAGCAGCGCTGAGCAGCTCCTCTTCCAGATAGGGCTTGGTGAAGTAGGCAGTTGCTCCCAGCTCCCGTGCTGTTTGCCGGTGCCGTTCTGCCCCCCGCGAGGTGAGCATGGCAACCGGGAGATGCTTGAAGTTGCTGTCTTCCCGCAGGCGGGTGAGCAGTTCTAGGCCGTCCATCCGCGGCATCTCGATGTCGCAGAAGATGAGGTCGCAGGGCAGGCCGCCGCGCAGCTTTTCCCAGGCATCCTGGCCATCCCGCGCCTGTTCCACCCGGTAGCCCACCTTCTGGAAAGACATCGAGAGCAGCTCCCGAACGGTGATCGAGTCGTCCACGATCAGCACCGTGGTCTGGCGCACCTCTTCTGGGGTTGGCTCCTCATCCCGGTGATCCAGCCAGAAGCGGTTGAGATCCCGACGGCGACCGTGGGCTATGTCCACCAGCTCGATGATGTCGGCAATCGGCAGGACCCGCCCGTTCCCCAACACCGTTGCCCCAGAAATGCCCAGTGGCTTGGGCACAGGCCCGCGCAGTTGCTTGATCACGATTTCCTGCTCTTCCACGAAGCTGTCCACCTGCAGGGCAACATACTGGCCGGCACTTTGCAGGATGACAATGGGAATAATGCCCTCATCCTGGGTGATGCTGTACACCTCGGAACGGCTGCGGCTGTGGCTGCGGCTGTAGGCCAGCAGATTTGAGAGGGGCTGGAAGTGAAGACGCTGATCCCGCCAGAGAATCGAGGGCCGCCCCTGCTCATCCGGCTGAACTTCGTCGGCAGGAACATCCAGCATCTCCTCCACGCCATCCAGGGGGAAGGCGATCAGGGCTTTGTCGCTGACACACACCATGGCCTTGGAAATGCTCAGGGTGAGGGGGAGACGGATGGTGAAGGTGGTTCCTTTGCCCCGCACAGAATCCACTTGGATACTGCCGCGCAGATCGGTGATGTTGCGGCGCACCACATCCAAGCCAACCCCCCGACCGGCCAGATCGTCCACTTCGCTGGCCTCGCGAACGCTGAAGCCGGGGTGGAAGAGAACGTTGAACACTTCGTCCTCGTCGGCTTGCTCCGACAGCAGCCCCAGCCTTTGGGCCTTGGCCTTGACCTTCTCCACCGGGATCCCGGCGCCATCGTCCGAGACGATGATGATGGTTTGGTTGCCCTGATAGAAGGCCTTGACGGTGATCTTGCCCTCAGGGGGCTTGCCCGCCCGCCGCCGCTCCTCAGGGGTCTCGATCCCGTGTACCAGGGCGTTGTTCACCAAGTGGGTCATGGGGTCATAGAGCTCCTCCAGGATGGCCTTGTCGATGAGCGTGTCACGGCCTTCCACCACCAGGCTGGCCTGCTTGCCCGTTTTGATGGAGAGATCCCGAATGGCGCGGGGCAACCGATCGGCAACTTGCGAGAAGGGCACCATGCGCGCCCGGTTCAGGCCCTCTTGCAGTTGGGTGGTTACCTGCCGGAATTGGCGGGTGATCTGCTCGGCCTCATCCACGGCAAACTCGATGTCGGAGGAGGACTCGCGCACCCGCACGATGAGCTCAATGATCTCCTGGGCCAGAGCGTGGAAGGCCGTAAACTGATCCATCTCCAGCTTGTCGAACTCTTGGCCGGAGGAATGACTCCGCCTTCCTCGGCTGGACCCCTCCCCATTTCGACCGAAGCCCACCGTTACCGTGCCGCCATAGGCTGAGCTGCTGCGGCTGGAGAACAAAGCCGATTCCAGCAAGGAGCGGTCATACTGATCCCGCATGCGCTGGCCCAGATCCCCTAGCTGTTGCACACGGCCCAACAGGCCATCCAGAAACTGGCGCAGACGGGTTTGGTTTTGCTCCATGCTGTTGCGGATGACCACCAACTCTCCCACCAGGTTGTTGATGGAGTCGAGGTGGCGCACCTCCACCCGCATCACAGGGTTGCTGAGGGCAGCAGTTCGCCGTGAAGTCGGCCCAGTTGCCGCCGGAGCGGGAGCAGCAACAGATGGTGAAGGTGTAGGAGCAGCGGCAGGTGCTTGGGCAGGAACCTCGAGATCGCCCAGGAGCGATTCCAGCTGGGCTGCAAAGTCGTCAGCAGCCTCGCCGCTCGCGGCTGCAGGGGATCCCACAAGGGGGGC
The DNA here is from genome assembly GCF_054060415.1 of Thermostichus sp. OS-CIW-32. Lineage (NCBI taxonomy): Bacteria > Bacillati > Cyanobacteriota > Cyanophyceae > Thermostichales > Thermostichaceae > Thermostichus > Thermostichus sp. OS-CIW-32. The sequence goes on from NZ_JBSSDD010000006.1 coordinate 160,024, forward strand.
GATAGCCTTTTCTAGCTCAGGGGTTACCGCCGGCTCGGCAGCGTCGAAGAGGGCGGCCAAATCGTCCAAACGGGGAGCCGGAGCAGCTTCCAGCGCCTCTTCCTCTGGGGTCTCGGCCTCGCCAACAGGAACGGCTAAGGATTCATCCTCTGCAAACAGGCTGGCCAACTGGCTTTCCAGATCGTCCTCCGCAGGCTGGAGGGCATTTTCTTCCTCCAGTGCGGCAACCGGCGGCTCTGGCTCAGACACGGGCACTTCCGCCAGGCTGCTCGCTTGCAAAGCTTCTGTGTCCTCCAGGAAGGTGGCAAGATCCAAGGGGGGTTCTTCTTGGGGCGCTTCCCCTTCTGCAAAGAACTGGCTCAACTCATCCAGATCCACCTGGCTGTCGCTATCCATGGCCGAGAGGGATCCCCTGGCCCCCAGGCTCAGTTCTTCTGGGTCGGATTCCTGGGTGAATAGGGCATCGAGACGGTCGAAGGAGAGCTCGGGGGAAGGGGCGACTGCCTCCTCAGCCGTGGGTTGCAGGTCTGCGAAAGACTCCTCCTGGACCGGGAACAGATCCTCCAGAAGCGCCCACTCCTGGGCTTCTGCTGTGTCCCCAGCTGCTGATTGGGTCAGGGGGATGGAGTCCCCATCGGACGCCTCCTCGAGGGTCTCACCGGCAAAGAGATCCCCTAGGCTCAGCTCGGCTCCGAAGTCTGGAATTGGCGATTCCCTCGGCTCATTGGCCATGTCGGGCGACGTGGGGAAGGGTTCGCCGATAAAGAGATCCCCCAGTTGCTCAGCTTCGGCAGCATCAGCCTCAGCGATGTCCAGGGATGGGCCAAAAGAGGGATCCAAAAATACGGAAGGTTCACTTGCTTCCGGCATCGACCAAGCCGGATCGGCTTCTGCCGCAGGGGTGGAAAAAAAGCTCTCCAGGCTGTCTTCGGCAGTATCGAAGGCAGCAGAGTCGGCGAACTCTGAGGATCCCACCTCGTCGGATCCCGACTCTGCCAGATAATCTGCTGGGATGGAAAAATCCTCTAGCTGGATATCTGCGGGAAATTCAGCCCAAAGGTCTGCTGCGATTTCCCCGTCCTCAAGGGCTTCCTGAAGGGGTGGGGACGGTTCAGCCGCCCAAGGATCGGCCTCCGGCTCACCAGCGGGAACGGCCTCCAAGTCCGGAAGCTGAGACCCTTCCTGCCGGAAAGCACTCTCTACGGGAAGTTCCTCCAGCTCAAATAGGGCCTCTACCCCGGCACTTGCGGCTTCGTCTGGGACAAAGCCGGATCCCTCGCCCATTTCCGCAGCAACGCTCTGGGCAGTCGGCTCCTGTTCAGCATCCCAGGCAGGCTCAGCAGAGACAAACCCCTCTGCCCCTTCACCCACCACTTCGGCAAACAGCTCCGCCAGATCGGCCTCGGCTCTCTCCTCATCCAACCTTGGGCTCAGATCCTCAAAGGTCTGCAAGAGGGGCTCAGGAGAGGAGGGGATCAGCTCCGTTGGGAATTCTTCAATATCGGATAGCGCTTCTGCGTTGGCAAACAGCTCGTCAAAGGCCGAGGTGGCTTCTTCCTCCAGATCCAAGGGAGTGGCATAGAGCTCCGCTCCGCTAACGCGACCGAAGTCGTCCGCAACAGAGGCCAAGTCAGCTCCCTGCCCGTCCTCTTCTGGGCTTTCTGCCGGCACGGCAGCTGTCCTCCAGTCTTCCTCCCAAGCCGCTTCGGCTCGGATCCCTGGCCAACTCAGATCCAGATCCCCCTCTTCCGCGGGAGCAGATCGGTGCTCTGAATCTGTTCCCGCCAGCGGGACGGAGTCCTCAGCAGTGCCCGCTTCCCCAAGGGATGAGGTCTGCTCTGCCACCAGATCCCAGCTTGTCTCTGCGCTCTCCTGCTCCGGCAACCGGTCGGCTCCGAGCTCATCTCCATCAAAAGAGGTCTCGGCGAGGGTTACCGCCTCTGGCACCGGCTCAGCTTCCCAGCTCAGATCGGGGGTAGCGCCTTCCTCCGCAGGGATCCCAGCAGCCGCAGCCCAATCCTCTGGGGCACCCCCAGGTTCTGGGAATGACGGCTCTGCCTCAGACCCCCAAGCAAGGCCAAGGTCGAAGGGCTCAGGGACTTCTGGCTCTTCAGGGGCTGCCGGAACAGGGCGGAAAGCCAGCAGCTCAGCCGAGGGCTGAATGGTGTTTGCCGCTCCATTGGCCAGAGCCTGGTGGGCTTGCTTCAGATCTCGCAGCACCGGCAGGGCCAACTGCCGCAAATCCTGGCTGGGATCCGCCAAAATCTCGCCGATCAAGCGGGTCAAATCTGTCCAGCCCCCCAGTTCCAGAGCCGAAGATTGCCCCAAATCCTGCAAAGATTGGGCCAGAGCTTGCAGAGCCGGTCGAGTGGCCGGGTCGTCAGGACGTTTGAACAGCTCCAGCATCTGGCGCAGCAGGGCCGGGATCTGCTGATGCACCACCACCTCAAGAGGATCCGGTGGGGCAGGAGGGGCGGCAGGGCGAGCCAATTGTTGCAGTTCTGAAGAAGGGGCAACCTGTTCGGCCTTGCCGTCTAGGATGAGCTGCTGTCCCTGCTTCAAATCCCGCAGGGCGACCAAAGCCAGAGCACGCAGGTCGGCATCGGGGTTGCCCAGAGCTTGCTCGAAAGTTTCCGTCAACTGTTGCCAGCCCGCCAGATGATGGACTTGCCCGATCTCCTTGAGAACGGCGTTCGCCGCCACCAAACGCTCTCGGACATCTGGCTGATCCCGTTGTTTAAACAGCTCCAGCATCTGGCGCAACTGCTGCGGCACCACCTCCGCCATGTCCTGCTGTAGGGTGCGAACCGCCGGCGGCGAGACGGGAGCTGAGACAGGGCCCTCGCCGAGAAGATTTTGAATGTGCCTTTCGGTCTCTTGAAAAACCGGCTCCAATTCCGCCAGGGTGGTGTTGCTGACTTCTTGGGTGAGGCCGCGGGGGCTCTGCAGCTCCTCCAACAACATCGAAAGCCCATCAAAAGCCCGCAGCAGCAGGGTTTCCAGGTGCTGATCGACAGGCACTCCGCCTGGACGGGAGCGAAAGATGTTGAAAAAATCTTCCATGCGGTGGGCCGTCCGTTGGATGCTGGTGAGGCCCAGCATGGCAGCTCCCCCCTTGATGGAGTGAGCAGCTCGGAACAGCTCGTTGATCAGCTCGGGATCGCTCATGCTGTCCCGCAGGCTGAGGAGCACTTGTTCAATCGTTGCCAAGTGGTCGCGGGCTTCTTCGATGAAATAACTGAGGATCCGCTTCTGTGCTTCTTCATTCATGGCAGGAGGCCCTTCCTACAGCCCACAAGTTTTCATTCAGTAATAACAGACCGGACAGGGTGAGGCTCGCCTGAGCGAAGAGTCCGGCCAACAGTTGCAACAGGGGGATCCCAGTGGCATTTGCTAAGGATCGATAACGTCTCCTGCATGGGGATCCTTGTCCCTAGAATGCCCTCAAAACAGCAGATTTGCTCATTCATCCCCAACCCGGAAGCGACCGACAGAAGTTTGCAACTCGCGGGCGATGCTCACCAACTGTTGGAGCGAAGCTGCCACCTTCTGCGCCTCCTTAGAGGTCTCGTTGGCGGTCAACTCCACCGATTGCATCACCTGCGCCACAGAGCGAGAGGTTTCCGTTTGTTGCACGGTGGCCTGAGAGATCGCCCGCACCAACTCGTCGATCCGGCGACTGACCTCGATAATCTCGTCCAGGCTGTTCTTGGCCTGCTCGGCCCGCCGCGTCCCCTCGATCACCAGTTGGGTGCCTTCTTCCATAGCCGTCATCACGTTGCCGGTTTCCGATTGAATCTGCAACACGATCTGCTCGATCTCCTTCGAGGCTTTGGCAGCTCGGTCGGCCAGTTGTCGCACCTCATCGGCCACGATGGCAAAGCCCCGTCCCGATTCCCCGGCTCGTGCCGCCTCGATGCTGGCGTTGAGGGCAAGCAGGTTGGTGCGCGAGGCAATTTGAGAGATCAAAGCCACAATTTTGGAAATTTCCTGCGAGGATTCCGCCAATCGCTTCACTTTGCGGGTGGTTTCTGCCACGGTTTCGCGAATTTCCAGGATGCCACTTACCGTGCGATCCACAGCTTCTCCACCCCGAGCGGCTGCTTCTGTGGCTTGGGCAGTCACGTTGGCCGCTTCGCGGGCGTTGCTGGCCACCTCTTGAATGGAGTCCGTCATCTCCTGAATGGAGTTGAGGGAGTTGGAAATCTCCTCCGCCTGGCGCAAGGCGTCGGCAGAGAGGCTGCGGGCAAAGTCCTCGTTCTGCAAGGCGGCATCGTTCACGGCGGCGGCGGCCCGCTTCACCTGGCTGACAATGTCTCGCAGACTGCGAATGGTCAGGTTAAAGGAGTCGGCCACAGCCCCCAGCACGTCGGCAGTCACCTCTGCCCGCACCGTCAGGTCTCCACGGGCAGCCCCTTCCACGTCGTCCAGCAGGCGAATCACCTGGCGCTGTAGATCTTCCTTAGCTTGCCCTTGCTCGGCAGCCCGCTGGCTCAGTTCGGCGAAGTTGGCTTCAAGGGCAGCCGCCATCTGGTTAAAGCTGTCGGCCAAGCGCCCCAGCTCATCGTGGGTGTTGACTGTGGCTCGTACTGAATAATTCCCCTGGGCCAAGGCGGCAAAGTGGCCGGCCAGCTCTTGGGCGGTGGAGCGAATTTGTTTGGCACTGCTGGCCCCGAGGATAACCCCTGCTCCTGTGCCGATCAGCCCGCCTCCAATCACCCCGGCAATCAAGCGAGCTCCCCCATTGGCCGGGATCCCAAGGCCAATCGCCAAGCCGGCAGCCAAACTCACAGCTCCTTGGATAAGCGCTATGGCCAATTGCCGATCCCCAATCGGTCGGTTGGCGATCCCAGCAGAGGTTCTTGCCCCTTGTTCACCTACACTGGGAATAGGGAGGGAGGCCGTGGGCAGCAGAACTTGGGCCGCTCCGCTACCGGTCTCCGCCATTGGGCTCATCCCCCCGGTCGCCCCCTCATCTGGGCGGAAGGCACCCACCGGCTCACCGCCATCCATGCCGGCAAGTTCGCGATCCAGGCTGTCTAGCTCGTCAAGCTCGAAGAGGGCAGAGCCGGGACTGGCAGTATCTTCATCGGGGGCAGGGATCGGCTCACTCATGGGGGCAGCCAATTCGGTCGGCAGGCCTTCTTCCAGGGATCCCCCCTCCTCTTCCTCAAGACCGGGCAGGGAGAAGCCCATCTCATCGGGAAAATCGGCATCGCCGGCCAACTGCGTAATGGAGTCGGAGTCGCCTTCTAGGGCTTCCAGATGCTCTCGATCGAACTCGTTGAGGAAGGCAAAGTCATCTTCGACCACCGGATCGGTTTGAGGCCCGCCCTCTTCCGAGCCTACCCGTCGCGAGAGGGCCGGTGGTGTTACCCGAGGATGGGTCGGCATCGGGTGAGATAAACCCAGCGGATCAGCCTCCGGCATTTGCAGCCCGGTCTCCAAGGGATCCCTGAATCTCTCTTCCCCCATGAAATCGCTGCCAAGGCTGTCTGCCTCCAGTGGAAAGGGATTCTGAGCAAAGGGATCCGCCTCCTCTTCCCCCATCTCCTCGAACTGCAAGAAGGGATCGGGAGCAGAGAAAGCCTCTTCCGAAAAGGCATCCGACCCAGGTGCAAACTCATCTGGAGAGCGAAACTCGTCCGCTTCTGGGGAATCGGGAAGATCCGCCAGCTCCGGTGCCATTTGCAACAGCTCTTCTAGACCCTTCCGGGCCGACTCCAGCTCATCGGGATCACTGGCTGTTTGTAAAATGGTGTTGTAGGTTTGGCGAGCTTCCAACAACTGCCCAGCTTGTTTTTGTGCCAAAGCCAGCAGCAGCTTGACAGCAGTATCTTGCGGTTCAGCAGCGGCCACTTGGTTGAACAACCGCACCGCCCGGACGTAGTCTCCCTGCCAAAAGGCGGCCATCGCATCGGTGTAGTCTCTCTGACTGTTCGCGCTCGGAACCATGGATCCTCCCTTCACTGCTTGCCTACCTCTGTTCACGCGTCAACACAGATGCAAACGGAACGCCCCCAACACCTCAAAACCCCATGGATGCAGGCTATCCCCCCTTTTCCACATTCAGTCAAGCAAGAGTGGGCCTTTCTGCCGCCGTCTCAGGGCTTACCCTCAACAGCCTCGACACGCATCGGTAGGGGATAGATTTGGTCCAACTTTCCCCATTGTGGCTGGAGTTAGCTTGGATCTTTGATAGGAACTATACACTTTCCTCCCGCTGAGCTCCCAGGGGGCCGTCTGTCAACCCCAACGATTGGATCGCAGGATGGCCGACTGATCCAGCAATGGCAAGCGCGATCCCGTTCCGGGCACCACCCATTCCCCTCGCAAAAAAGGAGCCATGGACTCAGGAGCCGTGAGGGCAGGCCGCACCAATTCAGTCTTCAGCCACTCCATGCCTACAATTAAATCCACAGCCAAGCCCATGAGCAAATCCTGTTGATCCATCACGGCCACCACAGGAATCTCGGCTCGGTCGATGTTCAGGGGCGGGCTGATCCCCAAAAATTGCCCCAGGTCTGCAACCCAGATGATCTCGCCCCGCAAATTCAGCGTGCCCAGCAAAACTGGGGCCACATTGGGCATGGGGGTGATTTTCTCTGGGCCAATGCTCATCACCTCCACAACCGATACCGCTGGCAGCGCAAATTCCTCCCCGGTGGCAATCTTGAACTTTAGGAATAGCTCACCTTCGGGAGCCTCCATCTCCCGCAACTCTTGGGTCTCATCCCCCATCAATAAATCCAGATCCCCCAGCATGATGCTCCCCCGCATGGATAGTCTTGTGGACTGTTGATCCCGCCCCCCTCCCTGCTTAAAACGCAGAGTCGTTTTCAGGACCTACCGAAAGGCGTGGAAGCAGAAGGGGCAGCTCTCAGCCTCTCAGTAATTGCTTAATCGTACCCACCAGTTCCTGGGGCTGGAAAGGTTTGGCAATGTAGGCATCCGCTCCCTGGCGGATCCCCCAGTAGCGGTCAAATTCTTCGCCCTTGGAGGAACACATGACGATCGGGGTTTTCTGGGTGAGGGGATCGGCTTTCAGAAGGCGGCACACCTCATACCCATTCATGCGCGGCATGACAATATCCAGCACGATCAGATCGGGTTTGCTCTGCTTCACGGCTTCGATGGCTTCCACGCCATCCCCCACCACCGTCACCTCCAAGCCGTTCTCCTGCAGCAGCTTGCTGATCATCTCCCGCTGGGATTGGCTGTCTTCCACCACCAAAACGCGACTCATTTCCGATTCATCTCCCGCAATTGATGTTTGATGGTCGCCAGGAGCTCTTGGGGCTTGAAGGGCTTGGTTACATAGGCATCCGCCTGATTGCGCCTGGCCCACTCGATATCAAAGGTCTGGTCTTTGGTGGAACACACGACGATGCGAATGTGCTTGGTGCTCTCATCCCCCTTCACTTCCCGGCACACCTCATAGCCGTTCATGCGCGGCATGACAATATCCAGCACCACCACATCAGGCTTTTGCTGACGAATGAGCTCCATCGCCTCTACGCCGTCTGTTGCTGTGGAGACTTCCAAACCGTTCTCGGAAAGCAAGCTGGAAATGGTCTCCAGGTAGGTACGGTTGTCATCCACCACCAGCACTTTGCTCATCGCCGTCTTGCTCCTTTTGCACTCCCGCGCAACCGTCGGGCTGCTTTGACTGAGATTTCGCCTTCTAACCTCACCCGGCTCCATGGCTCCAAGTCGGCCATGCTACCCCTATTGTTTCGGTGAGGCCACTCTTCTGTCCAGTACCCCGCCCACAGTCCTCTGTGCCAACATTTTGGCTGCCCCAACGCCTATTCGCCACCGCCCCGTTTGGGGGGAGGGCCTACGTAGGATTCAACAATGGTCAACAACTCCTTTTCCGCAAAGGGTTTGCTCAAAAACTCGTTGGCTCCGGCCATGCGGGCCTTAATCCGATCGGTGAAGCCATCCTTGCCGGTCAGCATGATCATGGGGGTTTCGCGAAACTGGCTGGACTTGCGCAACATGGCGCACAGCTCATACCCATCCAATTTGGGCATGGCCACATCACAGAGGATCATATCTGGGTTGAGGAGAAACACCTGTCCCAAGGCTTTGAGAGGATTGCCGATGGTGGTGACCTGGTAGCCCTCGTTTTGCAGGATGAACTCTACGGTTTTTTGGATGGCCATAGAATCGTCGATGCAAAGGATGTGGCTGGGCTTATCGCTGGGTTTGAGGGGACGGCTGGGCTTGGGCTCCACGATCAAGACGGGCTCGGACAGTTGAATGACCCCTTGGCGGACGTAGGGATAGATGGCCTTGGCCACTGTGAGGGTATCTCGGCCCAAGTAGCGGCTCATCTGGCGAATGCTGGTTTTGCCATCCGACCATTCGCTTAGGGCCTTGAAGACGGGGGCCGGCAAGTGTTGCTGCAGAGGAATGGGGTTGAGAATGGTGGGAGCTTGGTTGGGAGCTTGGATGTAGGGGTGCAGTTTTTTCCACTCCTGCACTTGGGCTACGATCTCGGTGAGCAGGGGGGTGACGGGGAAGGTGGTCAACTGGGGGGCCAGGGGGGATCCAGCCTCGAAAATGAAGGAGCCGTGGTGGAGGCTAAGCAGGTCGAAGAGGACTTCCCGCACCATGCCCAGCAGGATTTGCTTGCCTTGGTTGGGGTTGAGCTTGTGGTTTTCCAGCAAAGACCAGAGGCGGTTGTATTCGGGAGCGTTGACTGCAGCTTTGTGGGGAATTTGAATTTCCTCAAGGGCAGCTTCCACCTTGAACCGGCGCAAGTAGTCTTTGAGGCGGGCGATGTTCCCTTCTGCTTCAGAGGCGTAGATGATTCGTCCATTCAGGAAAAAGACAAACCAGTAGGCAGAGGGGCTGGCCTCTACGAAAAGCTCACCGGTGCGCTGGCCCAGCTCGATGAGCTGAAGGATGCTGCGGATATCGATCTCTTGTAGTTTTCCCTGCATGGGATCCCTGCCTGCAGTCCAGCAAGATACGTCTATTATGACGCTAGTCTTTAACTGTTGCTGCCCCGCCGGTAAGGCCATTTTCGGGAAGAGGGTTAAAGTTTAAAAAAGTTGGGGTTTGACTTGGGCCGAGCGCCTGCATTCCCCGAGGTATCTCTGGACTCCAGCAGACCCTCCCAATTAGAGCAAAATGGAGAGAACTGCCACCAGTAAACCTGTTCTTTGAGTAACCTATGCTGCCAATTCTCACCTCTTGGGTGCTTGGCCCACTGTTGGCGCTCTACACCCTCCTGTTTGTGCTGCGCATCTTTCTGTCGTGGTATCCGCAACTGGATACTTCTCGGTTGCCCTACTCGTTGGTGGTCGGCCTGACGGAGTTTCTGTTGCGCCCGACCCGTCGCCTGATCCCGCCTCTGGGAGGTGTGGACATGGCCCCTGTGGTTTGGGTGGGCCTGGTTACCCTGTTGCGGGAGGTGTTGCTGGGGCAGCAGGGGCTGCTGACAATGGCCCTGCACTGAGAGCGTTTTTGCCAACCATCTCTCATCGACTCTGCAAAATTGGGATCCGCTCGCCGAGGCTCTGGAAAGGCTGGCCCTCGGCGCCTTCTCGGAGCTCCTCCTGTCTCTGTCGCAGTTGCCGGATCAGCTCCGGCACCACCTGGTAGAGATCCCCGACAATGCCGTAGTGGGCAAATTTGAAGATAGGAGCGGCGCTGTCTTTGTTGATGGCAATGATCGTCTGGGATTTGTCCATGCCCACGCGATGTTGAATGGCCCCAGAAATGCCGCAGGCGATGTAGAGCTGGGGGCGGACGGTCTTGCCGGTTTGGCCCACCTGGTGGGCATAGGGGATCCACCCAGAATCCACGGCCTTGCGGGAGGAGCCGACAGCGCTGTTGGGAAAACAAGCGGCCAACTCCCTCAACAGCTCAAATCCCTCTGGGGATCCCAGCCCGTAGCCGCCGGAAACGATCACCTTGGCGCGGGTGAGATCCACCGCCTGGGACAGGTTGCGCACCGTTTCCACAATCTGCAGGCTCAGGTCGCCGGGATCCAAGTTGACCGGCACCGGGATCACGTCCCCCTGGCGGGATCCATCCCAGGGCAGAGGCACCATCACCCCTGGGCGCACCGTGGCCATTTGGGGGTTTTTCCACGGGCCGAGGATGCGGGCCTTGAGAGATTCGCCAAAGCTGGGCCGGATGGCGTAGAGGCAGTCGGGGAAGAGGCCAGACTTGCTCGGATCTTTGCTATTGGTGTACTCGAAGGGGCCAATGTCCAGCTCGGTGCAGTCTGCCGTCAGGCCGGTCTCCAGGTGGGCGGCCAAGCGGGGGGCCAGATCTCGCCCGGTGGTGGTGGATCCCAGCAGGATGGTGTGGGGTGGTTGGGGCCAGCTTTTGATCAAGTCTGTGATCACCCGGCGGTAGGGCAGGGTGCGGTATTCGGCCAACTCGGGGTGATCGGCGATGAAGACTTGATCTGCCCCGTGGCCGATCAGAATTGGGGGCAAGTGGGCAATGTTGTGTCCAAGAACAAGGGCACTCAGGGTGGCTCCCAGCTTATCGGCCAGCCGCCGCCCGGCCCCCAACAACTCTAAGCCAATGGGCTGCAGTTCCCCGTTCACCTGCTCGGCGAAGACCACTATCCGCTTGCGATCCATAAAACTGTGACTCCTGGGTTGAGATCGGGATTGAATCGGGTTGGGGTTGCGACGATGTCAGCAGAGTCTTTCTGAGTTAACTTTTCACTGCCCAAAACCGGGAGCTTTCGCCGGCTAGCCACCCTGGGATCGATAGATGAGACGATGAGGATTGAAAGGTGATGGAGATAAGAATTGGCCAGAGGGATGCAAGGCAGAAGATCTAGGAGGTTGCGGCGTAGCGGAAGAGGTCAACGGCCTGGGTCAGTTGGTTGACCAGTTGGGGGACGGATTGTCCTTGAAAGATCTGACAGTTGCCGCCAATTTCCCCCACTTTTTCGGTGGCAGCCACGATGGTTGGGGATCCCTTGAGACCGCAGCGCTCCGGGTCTGCCCCCACATCGTCCAAGTTGAGGATCTGGATTGCCTCGGCCCGTGCCATTTCATCCCGCATTAGCCGCTGCACCCGCTGCACACCCCGTAGAGTGGGGTAGGCCAAACGCCGAGCGGAATTGGCCACCGTAATCAAAACCGGCAGGGGCACCATTACGATTTGGGATCCCCCTTCGATGGCCCGCCGCGCCACCAGGATCCCATCCCGAATCTCGAAGGCTTCGCAATAGGTGACCTGAGGGATCCCCAACCGCTCCGCCAACTGCGGCCCCACCTGGGCCGTATCGCCGTCGGTGGTCTGGAGCCCGCAGAAGATCACATCGGGCCGGCCAGCATAGCGAACCGTCTGGGCCAGAGTATAGGCAGTGGCTAGGGTATCGGAAGCGGCCAAGCGGCGGTCGGTCATCAAAATGCCCCGATCCACCCCGTGGGCAATGGCCTCGTAGAGCACCTCAATGGCCGGGGGTGGCCCCATTGTAATTGCCGTTACTCTCGCCCCGTGTTGCCGTTTGGTTTGCAGAGCTGCTTCCAGTGCATAGCGATCAAAAGGGTTTAACATCCGCTTGGCCTTGGCGCGATCGATCGTGCCGTCACTGTTGATGCCGGCCTTGGCGTTTTGATCAGGAACTTGCTTAATCAGAACAAAAGTTTCCAAGGGCCTAAACTCCCTAGTGATCCCCTCCAGGTTAAAAGGGATCCCTGAGCACCACAAACTTATTCAGCTTTTTTTCGGGATCGGAAAAGCTATCTCGACTTCAAGCACCCCTAAGCTACTCTTCCCAATACATCTGTTTCTCAGGTTTGATTTCATTGACATGCTCCCCATGCCCAAAGGCAGGGGCCTTACGGCGTTCTTGGGTAACCCTAAACAAAGTTCGAGACACTCCCCTACTGCTCCATGCCGCTTCCGGTCTCCCATCCACCAACGCGAACAGGTCTCCCGTCGGCCTCTTTCAGGAGCAGCCTGGGATCCCTGCCACGAAAAGCTTTGGGGATACTTCGCGGATGAGGGATCCAATAAGGACGCAGACTGCACCTGCAGCCAGAAATAGCCTCCCAGCAAGCAGGATAAGTTGGCCTGCACCGGCAAGCCAATAGACAGAGGCTTCAAAATCGTTGCTGGCCTAACCCAGATTATCCAATCATCCGCTCAGACTTGGGTGGGAGCAGACTTCCATCAAACACTTGCTCTAGAGAGGGCTTAGTGGGCAAGCCAAAGCCATCCACCACCTGAGCAATCGAGGTTTCCATACGAGCAGGCACTACATCCCCCAAACCAATTTGTCGCACCTCATCGGTAACAAACAGGCGCGGCATTGCCAGGGTAAGGCGCAATTTCTCAATTGCCGTATCCAGCACTTGTCCGTCGGCCTTGGCTTTGTCCAGAAGGGCCAACATATTGCCATCGGTATCACGAATAGTGTCTTGCCAACCCTTGACATAGGCCCGCAAGAAAGCTTTGAATTGCTCAGGCTTCTCACGCAGCAATTGCACACGGGTGATGACGGCATTGCCATACAGCTCAAGGCCATAGTCGTTGTAAAGGAAAGCCGTGATGTCCTCCAAGCTGACGCCGCCCCGCACCAGATTGGGCATGGCTGAGGTCATAAAGCCGCTGATGGCATCCACCCGACCTTGGATGAGGAAAGGTTCGCGCAACTGCGGCTCCATAGTTACCCACTCCACCGAGCCCGGATCGATGCCGACTTGCTTGGCAAAGACCGGCCAGAGCCGACGCGGCGCATCCCCTGCCGGTGCTCCTAGCTTCTTGCCCGCCAGTTGGGCCGGCTCCCCAATGCCCTTATCTTTCAAGGTGTAGATGCCAAAGGGAGAGCGATTGAAGTGGACATAGATCGCTACCAAGGGCACGTCCGGATTTTTGGCATTGAACTCGATCATGGAGTAGGGATCCCCTTCCCCCAGGTCGTACTGGCCAGCGGCAATCTTGGTGATGGAATCGGCGGAGCCATAGCCGCGCTCGTAGGTGACCTCCAGCCCCTCTTCGGCGAAGTAGCCCTTCAAGATCGCCGTTACAAGGGGGGTATCCATCGAAGAGGGCAACCAAGAGAGGGTAAACTTCAGGGGCGTCAGTCCCTGGGAAACCAGAAGCGGCCCGCGGCTCTGAGCCCTCGCCTTTAGCCCTCCAACGGCAACCCAAGAGGCAGCCGCAGCAGCAGATTGAAGGAATTGACGACGCGACGATTTCCGGATGGACATACTAGTAAACTCCACAGCAGCTGTCTCAGCAGAAATCCGCAAGCGGGAAGGCGAGCATTACCGCCAAACAACTTAGCAAAGCAGAGTTAAACTTTTGTATTCGGTGATACTTTGTACCCAAAAGCTTGGCCTAAAGCTCTGTCCCGTCAATTTGTCAGAGCCATCTTCGCAAAGCAGGCGAGCAAAAGCAAAGTTTGGCTGGAGGAGCATCTATTCTTTTGTCAGATTTTGTCAGAGCCGGTTGGCTGTCGATATGATGATGCTCTTACTGCCCCAGGCATCCCTGGAACCTCTCTCGACGTCTGCCGACACGAACAGCCATGGCCACTCAACCCGTATCCACCTCGCTGATTCGGTTTCTCACCGCCGCCGTAGCCGAGAGCATTCGACGGGCCTCAGAGGCGGGGCAACTGGGATCCCTGGCCCCCCAGCAAGCCACAGCGATTGCCCCCGTGATCCAGATCCCCAGCGACCCTCGCTACGGCGATTACGCCTGTCCCACCCCCCTGGGCATGGCCAAGCTCTGCCGCCTAGCACCGGCCCAGATCGCCCAAACCCTGCAAAAACACTTGGATCTGCCGGACATCGAAACTCAGGTGGCGGGAGGAGGGTATCTCAACTTCCGGCTGGGGGATCCCTTTTTGGCCAAGCGCTTGCAAGAGCTGCTGCATCTGGGAGAAAACTTCGGCAAAACAGCCATTCCCCATCCTGAGCGCATTCTGCTGGAGTTTGTCTCCGCCAACCCGACGGGGCCTTTGCACGTCGGCCATGGGCGCTGGGCTGCCGTTGGCTCTACGTTGGCCAACTTGCTGCACTGGACGGGCCACCAGGTGGAGCGGGAGTTTTACATCAACGATGCCGGCAACCAGATGCGGCTCTTGGGCCAGTCTCTGGAGGTGCGGGTGCGGCAACTGCAGGGGGAAGAGGTGGCTCTGCCCGAAGATGCCTACCATGGCAGTTACTTGGTCGATATTGCCCGGCGGCTGTTGGGTCAGGTCAAGGCCGGGATCCGCCCTCTGCCCACCACCCTAGAGGAGTACACCGATTTTGCCTACGGGGAAATGCTGGCCTGGCAAAAGCAGACCCTGCAACAACTACGCACCGAGTTTGATCACTGGTTTAGCGAGCGCCGCCTGCATACCCCCGATCCCCAGACAGGCCTGAGCGCCATCCAGCAAGCTTTGCAGGAGCTGCAAGAGCGCGGCTTTCTCTACAAAGCCAAAGCGCCGCGGGGTGAGGATCCCAAGCCAGGGGCCGAAGAGGCCGTCTATTTCAAAACCCAAGAATTTGGCGACGACAAGGATCGGGTGGTGCAAAAGGCCGATGGTTCGTTCACTTATCTAGCCGCCGATATTGCCTACCACCGGGATAAAGTGCAGCGGGGATATCACCGGCTGATCAACATTCTTGGCTCGGATCACCATGGCTATATCGGCCGCTTAAAGGCGGCGGTGGGTGCCTTCAGCCCAGATGTCAAGCTGGAAATCTTGATTGGACAATTTGTCAAATTGTTCAAAACCGACCCGCAAACCGGTGAGAAAACCGAAGTGCGCATGTCCAAGCGCACCGGCAACTTTGTCTCACTCAATGACCTGATCGAAGATCCAGAAATTGGCGTGGGGGTCGATGCAGCCCGCTGGTTTTTGCTTAGCAGCAGCATGGACAGCCCCATCAACTTCGATTTGGATTTGGCCGTCAAGCAAACTTTCGATAACCCGGTCGTGTATGTTCACTACAGCCATGCCCGCTGTTGCACTCTGCTGCGGCGGCTACAGGAAGAAGAAAAGGTTGAACTGACCAACAAAGTCCCTTTGACGGAGCAACAAAAACTGCCCTACAAAGAGCCAGAAGAGCGGGCCCTGCTGCTGCGCTTGTTGGCCTTGCCGGATGAGCTGATCGCCGCCGCCGAAGAGCGCGCTCCCCACAAGATCATCCGCTATGCAGAAGCCATCGCCGCCGATTTCAACAAGTTTTACGACAACTGCCGTATTTTGCCGCTCTTGAAAGAGGATCCCCTTTTGGCCCAAGCCCGCATCCAATTGGTGCAGGCCACGCAGCAGGTTTTGTTTAACGTCCTCACCGGCATTCTCGGCCTGAGCGCGCCGGAGTCTATGTGATTTACGAAGGAGTGCCGTAAGGCCCCCAGCTCACGCTCTGGGCGGAAGCCAGCTATAGCGGTCGCGAGTAGGTCAATTGCAATAAACCGTTCCACAACGCATAGTCATTTATCTCACCGTCAAGGTGAAACAAACGACCGGTTGCTTCCTGCTAAGGCCTCTGGCCCGCTAGCGCGATCAGTTGAAATAGATGGTAATAAAAACCACGACTGCTATCAGCCCCTTTGATTCCGGTAACGCCGATCCCCGTCTCGATGAGGGAGAGGAGATAGGGCTCAAGCGCCTAAGTTTCGACTCTGTGGGCGCGCAAGAGCAAGTTGGTTCCCAAGTCCTCTTGGGCTGCCCAAAAGGCGCAAATCCACCACGAAACCTCGTCTTGGCGATAAATGCCACAGGTGAAAGGATAAGGTTGCAAAATATTCGCCATCTGCGCTAAGGCCGGAACTTCCGCCATGTAGTCGGCCCACACTTGGGGATCCAAGGCTTCGTAGGTGAAATCGGAAGGAAAGAATGTGCAACTGGATTCCAGGCTGGGCCGGTTGGTCAGCAACAATTGAGCAGGATCTGAGGATTCACAGCCCAAGCGATCCCCGATCTGAAAGGTCAGTTGAAACAGGCGGTTAATCAGATCAAATTGCTCAGGGCTCATAAGTTCAGAATTCCTAACTTTCAGATTGGGATGGGCGTTAGAGTTGACAGGTGCGACGGCTGCGCTCCAGCTCCGGCTCGATCCAGGAGAGGGCGAAGTGACTCACACAGGGCAACTGCGGGAAGCGGCGGGCCAGCTCTGCTGTTTGGGTTTCCAGGCTGGGGCGTTGCCGCTGGGCTTGTCCCCATAGACCGGCAATGGCCGGGCAGACAAAGGTTTGGGGAGAGGCCACAGCCAGGACCTGCTCCACCTGCTGCGCCACACAGGAGCTATCCTCGCACTTGGCATAGGCCATTGGGTGCCATTCCATACCCGGATCAAAGCGGTCCCAGGGTTGCAGACGAGCGTCAAACCCTTCTCCTACTGCTTGGTTGCCTTCTGGGAAGAAGACAGCCCCCACCGGGATCCCCAGCCTCTGGGCGGGTTGGGCGGCCTGCTGTAGATAATCGAGAACGCCGTGGCGGGCAAACTCGACGCTCAGCTGCCAAAGCTGCTGCTGCCAACGTTCTTGGCGAACGGCGGCGCTGGGGGTGGGGGAAGGGGCAGGAGTTGGTGCTGCTGCCTCAGAACTGGAATCCGCCGGTTTCTCCAGACTCTCTGGTAAATCTTTTGCAGAGGAAAGCTGATCCCCCTGCCAATTCCTGCTGGCCATGTCTTGGGCAGCCCAGTCCAGTAACTCTGGGGAAAGCGCCCATTTCTCGGTCGGGCTGGGCCAGGGATCCCCTGGCTGCCGCCACCTGGGCTCTTCGGCATAGGTGGCATCCAGATGGAGAACATCTGCCACTGCAATGTAGCCCTGGCTTAGGTAGCGCTCCAGCAATGCCCGACCCGCCGGGTTTTCTGCCAAATTGAGGTAGGCTTTCCGGGCGGCCTCTCCATGAATCCACAAGTCTCGGACGGTGGCTGCCACGCTGGATCCCCCTGAGCCACGCGGATAGCGAATGTAGTCGAAAAGGATCCCATCTGGCTGTCGCTGTAGAATGCGGCGGACCAACTCGGCAAAATCCCGCCGTGCCAGGGGATGAAAGGGATCCACAAACACCTCATCCGGGCTGCCCAAATCTTCCCCAAGGGCTGTTGCCGGATCCAGAACAGTGGTTATGCCGCGACCGTTGCGGGCCAGGGCCACCTGTCGATCGGGCCGTTGTCCGTAGCTGTAACCGAAATTGAGGGAAAACACCCAGGCATAGGCAGATAAGCCGCGGCGTCGTGCCGCCTTCAGAGCCAGATCCAACAAGTCGGCGTTGGGCTGTAAGCTGGGCCAGATCCCCCCTGCGCCATCCGGCAAAATAGAGCGGCCATCGTAAAAGGTCTCGATAAAGACGCGGTTGTAGCCCAGGTTCACTACTTGGTCGAATACCTGATCCAACACGCCCGGATTGGCATCACAAGGGTGCAGACGTACCCAAATGGCCTGGATCTGGGGCCAGCGTTGGCTGCGGCAGGCGATCAAGGCAGCGCCATGTTCGGCCAAAACTTGGGTGTACTCGGCCCAAGCAGCATTCGACTGGGCAGCCTGCTGGCGCAGTTGAGCCTTGCGCGCTACCTCCTCGGGCGGCTGTCGGCAGTAGGCGTCGAGCCGAGCAGCCAAGTGGGATCCCCTCTGTTCCGCACTGTCTACGGAACCAGAGCTGGGGAAAAGGGAATGGCCGGGCCACAAGAACTGAGCCTGGGCCGTGATTCCGGATCCCAGCAACATCAGCGCGCCCAGCACACCCGCAAGCCAGCGGCTCCCTTTGTTTTTTGGCAGTCTTAGCACTGATACATTCACGCTGAACTCTCCTGAACATGGTTCAGGAAAGAAGCGATCGCATCCTGCCTATCTCTGAGCAGGAAGGCGGTATCCCGCAAAGCCCTGAGGAATACCCCCCGAGCGCTTTCCCCCTTCACTTCCCGGCAACCGTTGCGGTGGACTCAAGGATCAGGGGGAAACCTGGTCTACTATATCCCTCTCAATGACTTTTGCCAAACCGCCTAAAGCTCAGTAAATTCAGCAAAGTTCAGGGTTTTGGGGGTTAGAGGCATGCTCCACGAGAATGTCTGCGATCGTACTCTTCTCCTGCCCAGAGAGCGGCTATTGGAAAAAAACAGCCGCCTGTGCCCAGACCGGCGCAATCCCTTGGTCGATCTCTACCTTAAGTCCGAGTGGTAGGGGGTTGCTCTTCGGTTTTGCCCCTTCCGCCACTGTGACCGTCAGCCAGGCTCTCATGGGGATCTCGCCAAAAGGCATAGATTAGCGCTTATGATTTAGTAGTAAACCTTTAGCTTTTCTTGATTGTCCATGAAGGCCATTACCTTGCACCAACTGCAAATCTTCGAGGTTGCCGCCCGCCACCTGAGCTTTACCCGCGCTGCCGAAGAGCTTTACCTGACCCAGCCCACGATTTCCATGCAGATCAAGCAATTGAGCAAAGCCGTGGGGTTACCGTTGTTTGAACAGGTGGGCAAGCGGCTGTATCTCACCGAAGCGGGGCAAGCTTTACACCAAACCTGCGAGAAGATTTTTGAACAATTGAATCAATTCGAGATGACCCTTGCCGACCTGAAGGGGCTAAAGCAGGGACGGCTGAGCATTGGAGTGGTCACCACTGCCAAATACTTTATACCCCGTCTGCTGGGGCCATTTTGTCAGCAGTATCCCGGCATTGACGTAGCTCTTAAGGTGCTCAACCGCCAGCAGGTTTTGGAGCGGATGAGCAACAACATGGACGATCTCTACGTGATGGGGATGCCGCCAGAAGATCTGGACGTGGTGGCGCAACCTTTTCTGGAAAATCCCTTGGTGGTGATGGCCCCCATTCATCATCCGCTGGTGGGCCAAAAGCGGATCCCTCTGGCGCGCATTGCCCAAGAACCTTTTTTAGCCCGTGAACCCGGCTCCGGCACCCGCATGGCTGTAGAGCGGCTTTTTGAGAAGCATAACCTAAAGCTCAACATTCGCATGGAGATAGGCAGCAGCGAAGCCATTCGCCAGGGCATTGTGGGTGGATTGGGCATTTCGGTTTTGTCTCAGCATGTGTTGGCCTTGGGGGGGTGGCAGCATCATCTGGCTATTTTGGATGTGGAAGAGTTTCCCATTCGGGGGTTCTGGCATTTGGTCTATTTGCGCTCTAAGCGTCTTTCGGTGGTGGCCAAAGTTTTTGCCGACTTTCTTCTTTCCCAGGTTTCGCAAATGGAGCTGGACTTTGTGGCTAAAGGGCACCACAAATCCAATTCAAGTCCCAATCCTGAACTGTTTTCTGGCAAAGAGGCTGAAGCACAGCCGAGAGCTCTTGTCGCAACCCCCGGATCCCCTCAAAGTCGTGAGTGAACAATACTCGCAAAAACCCCAGGTAAGCCCGCGCCCACTCGTCTTCCGGATCCAGCTCGACGATCTGTTGAAAATGCAACTGAGCTGCTTCTGGTTGTAACAGCGCCGCCAACAGCAAGCCCAGTTGGTAGTGGCTTTGGATTTGCTGGCTCGGTTGGCCTTGGGCAGCAGCCTGTTGCCGTTCCCCCTCCAGCAGTTGCCGTACCAGGATGCGATCTGGATCCGTCAAAAAAGTCGGGTATTGCAGGGTTGTCCAGGCATTGAGGTAAAGGGAGAGGGCCTGCAGATCCCCAGCGGCAGCAGCTCTGGCCGCCTCGCGGAGAGGAAACAAGGGATCCGTTACAAGGGGGGATCCCTCCTTCGGGAAGCTCGACAGGGATCCTCTCCAGGATTGGTGTAGGGAATGGCGGATCCCTTTGGGCGACTGCCATTCCAGGTGGAGAAGGCCACCTCTTGGGAAGTCGGTTGTGGGCAGCGTCAAGATCTCTTCCACCAGCCAGCCGCCTGTTGAGTTGAGCTGCAGGCGATTCTGCCCCAGCACCCAGGCCCGCTTCTCCAAAACCCGTCCTTGCCCATCTTCCAGCCGCGCCCAAACCAGCGTCTGGGCCAAGTTCTGAGCTGGGCCTTGCCAGCGCAACTTCCAGGCCGGGATCCCCAGCTCCAACAGCGCCTCAACCTCCACCAGCTCCACCTCCTCAGCTTCAAGAGGCCACTCCTGTACCGTCACCTTTGAAAAGCGAGGGAAGTAAGTGTGCAGCCGACCCACCGTAGGCAACTCCACCGCCGGATCTTGTCGCCAGTCTGGGCTGCTGCGCAGGTGCTGCCGGATCTGCTCCTTAGTCGGGCCATAAGGGCCAATAATTCCCTGTTCCCCTTCGGCATCCACAAACCCATCCAGCAAGGATAGCTCCAGCTCCGGCCAGGGGGTTTGCCCAGCAGCGCGGAATGTAACCGGCCAGCGCTGAAGAGCCACCAAGTAGGTGAGGGTTTCGGAAGAGATCAGCTCTGTGTTGGGGAGAACCCCCAGCGTGGTGGTCAAACCTGGCTGGATCAAGGATTGGATCCACTGGGTCAGCTCCTGCGTGGGGTGCTTCCCCTGCCAGCGCATCTGGATCCCCGTCCACAGAGGGGCCACCCCTGGGGTGAGGGGCCGACCCAAATTGGCCAAGGCCAAGCAGCCCAGAACTAGCCCTGCACAGACTCCCCTTTGCAAAGCCCACGCACCCCAGCGTTCCTCCAACCACCGGCAAGCCTTTTGGATCCCGCCTGCTGATAACACGGCCAAGAGAGGCAGCAGGGGTAGGGTGAAGCGCACATCTTTGATGTCCACCAGGGTGTAGAGAAGGTAGCCCGAACCGTAGGTGGCCCACAAGACTGCCTCTCGCCTGTCCAGGGATCCCCACCCGCTCAGCAGCGGCAACCCACACAAAAAAGGGCTCATCTGCAGGGGCAAAAGGCGCAAGTAGGCAGTCCACCAGCACAGGGATCCCGCTGGGCAAGTGATGTAGTAGTGGGCAGTCTCGGCGTAAGCCCAGCCATTGCTGAGCACAAACAGCCAATTGGCCCCATACCAGGGCCAGCACAAAAGCAGCATCACACCCATCCCCAAGGCCAAGTGGGCCAGCCGCGCCGGCCAAGGGATCCCTTTCCACCACCCCACCGCTTTCCCAGAGCGCCAGAGGGCCTGACCTGCAACTCCCACCAAAGGCAGCAGCAAAAACAGCACCCCTGTCCACTTGGTGAGCAGCACCGCCGCCACCCCCGCCCCCACCCCCACCGCCCCCCACCAGGAAGGCTTCTCCCCATAGGCCCACAGCGCCCAAAACGCCAGCGTCACCGCCACCACCAGCGGCAACTCCAACATGTACACGTGGGCCAAAGCCGTGATCCCCGGATAGAGGAGCAGCAGCGCCGCCGCCAGCCAGCCCACTTCCCAGGAGCGATAGACCCGCTGTCCCAGCCGCTGGGTTGCCAGAACCAGAACCCCCAGCAACACCAAGTTGAGCAACTGCCCGTCCGCCCGGCTGAAGGGATGCAGAGCCGCCAAGGGGATCCCCAGCCAATAGGCCAAAGGGGGGTAGCGCTGGTTCAAATGCAAAAACTGCTGCCTCCACAGCCCATCCCAGCGAAACCGTCCCAGGTGAAGCCCAAACGCCTGCGCCTGCAGCAGATGCTGCGCCTCATCCCACGCCGGCGGCAAGGGATCCGTCCAATTCCAGATCACCAGCAGCAGCAGGGCCACCATCCCCAGGCCGGCCCACCACCGCAGGCAAGGGATCCCTGTCTGCCGCATCATCCTCTCTCCTCAGCTGTCCCACCGAGATTCAGCAAACATTTGGGTGCCACCTGGCCTTGCCCCCCAGAGCTAAACTCAACCTGTGTCATTCTCAGCGCTCCTCCCATAGACCGAGAGCTTCAGCATCCCATGATCGCTCCATCTGCCGGCCCAGAAGGGGTTTGGATCCTTGCGGATCAACTCCACCCACAGCAATCCGCCCTCGCTTCCCTCTCGACCCTATCCCCAGACCGAGTTCCCGTCATTCTCATCGAATCTCACCGGTGGGCCAGCTCCCGCAACCACCATCAGCAGAAATTGGTGCTGGTCTGGTCGGCCATGCGCCACTTTGCCCAAGAACTGCAACAGCGGGGCTACCCAGTCACCTACGTGGAAGCCGACAGCTATGCCGAGCCGCTGCAAACCTGGGCCAAGCAGCATCAACTGCAGCAGATCCGCCTCATGCAGCCCGCCGATATTCCCGTCCGAGATGAAATAGAAAAGCTGAGATCCACCCTCCCCTGCCCCCTCTTGGTTGTGGAAAACAACCACTTCCTCTGGAGTACTCGTCAATTTATCGACTGGGCCTCAGGTCGCAAGCGCCTGCTCCTGGAAGACTTTTACCGCGAAGGGCGCAAACGCTTTCGCATTCTCATGGACGGCCCCAAGCCCCTGGGGGGGCGCTGGAACTACGACCGGGAGAACCGCCATCCTCCCAAACCGGGAATGCGCTATCCTCGGCCCCTCACCTTTTCCCCCGATGCCATTACCCAGGCTGTCATCGCAAAAGTTAGGCAACACTACGGCCATCACTTCGGATCCTTAGAAGGATTTGGCTGGGCCGTCACCCGCGCCCAAGCCCTGCAAGTGCTTGATCACTTCATCCACGAGCGCCTGCCCCACTTCGGCCCCTGGCAAGACGCCATGCAAGCCGGGGAAGACTTCCTTTTCCACTCGCTGCTTTCTCCCTACCTCAACTTGGGCCTGCTCACCCCCCACGAAGTCATTGCCGCCGCCGAACGGGCTTACTATCAGGGTGGGATCCCCCTGTCCTCCGCCGAAGGCTTCATCCGCCAGATCCTGGGCTGGCGAGAGTACATGCGCGGCTTCTACGAATACCAAATGCCCAACGGCTATGCCCAGAACAACTTTTTTGACCACCGCCGACCCCTGCCCCACTTCTTCTGGACCGGCGACACCGACATGGCCTGTCTGCGGCACACCCTGGATCAGATTCGCCGCCATGGCTATGCCCACCATATCCAGCGGCTAATGGTGCTCAGCAATTTCGCCCTCATCAGTGGCATTCAGCCCCAGGCAGTAGAAGCGTGGTTTCAGGATGTGTTTATCGACAGCTACGACTGGGTGATGCAGCCCAACGTCATCGGCATGGGCCTTTTTGCCGATGGGGGCATGCTCTCCACCAAACCCTATGCCGCCTCTGCTCAGTACATCCGCAAAATGAGTGACTACTGCCGCCATTGCCGCTACAATCCCAGCGAAAAGGTTGGCAAACAAGCCTGCCCCATCAATACGTTGTATTGGGACTTCCTGTTGCGTCAGCGATCCCTCTTAGCCCCCTTGGGCAGAATGAAATGGGTATTGGCCCATCTGGATCGCATGGAACCAGAGCTAAAGGCCCAAATCCAGACTCAAGCCGCTGCTTGGTGGGATCCCTTGCAATCTGCACTCGACGAACAGAGTCCATCTCATTTGCAATCTGTCTAAGCACCAGAAGATTAAGCATCCGGTAAAATTGAGGCACCCTCCTACCCACCTGTCGCTTTGTAAGGACTGCAAGCCATGAAATGTCCCCGCTGCAGCAAACAAGAAATCCGAGTTTTGGAATCTCGTTCGGCAGAAGGTGGCCAGAGTGTGCGGCGGCGGCGAGAATGCATGTCCTGTGGCTACCGCTTCACCACCTATGAGCGCATCGAGTTCATGCCCATCATGGTCATTAAACGGGATGGATCCCGCGAAAGTTTCAACCGCAACAAGATCCTGCAAGGGGTGATGCGTGCCTGCCAAAAAACCCCCGTCACCGTCAGACAGATGGAAGAGCTGGTCAATGAGATCGAAGAAAAACTGCAATTGGAAGATGCCCAAGAGGTAACCAGCCTGCGCATCGGCGAGATGGTGCTGGAGCGCCTGCAACACCTAAGTGAGGTGGCCTACGTGCGCTTTGCCTCCGTTTATCGCCAGTTTCAGGGTATAAAAGACTTTGTCAATGAGCTGGAACAGTTGGAACCACCTCTGCGACGGGATCTGGAGCGGCTGCTGCGGGACTCCTCTGCCTCAGATTCCGAATCTTCAGGCTCCCCGGACTTGGTGGGAGAGTATTCGTGACGTGGGAACGACAGCGCAAGCCGGCCCTCCCTGGAAGCAGCGGGGAAATGGCGCTTGTGGGCGGGAAAAATTGCTGTGAAGAGATCGCCCATTCCAAAGGCTTAGCGGTATGCTTGGGGTAGCAATCGCGGCTTACACTAAAGCTAGAGCTGCACGCCTTTAGGTTGCCGGTGTTCAGCACTATCCTTGGAGATCCCTGATATCTTGGATCCCTCTGTGTCAAGCTGTCCCAGCCCCCTGTCCTTCCGAGTCGATCCCAATTTATGCAATACGGTTTTCGGGGTTCTAGCCCCTCTGGCGCTCGCAACAGCAACAGTAACCCCAGTGGCTTTCGCTCCCCTGCCGCAATGGAGACGGGGCCAGGGGTGGTGCCGATTCAGGTGTATCAACAAGTGGCCGAAGAGTTGGAGTCTGCCCGTCAGCAGGTAAGCCTGCTTTCCTCGGAAAACCAGCACCTGCGCGCTCTGCATCAGCAGTTGTCTGGAGAGCTCGCTGCCATCACCCGAGAGTTCCAGGGGCAATTGGGCCACACCCTGAAGCGCCTGCAGCAAATCAGCCTACGGCTTGCTGACGCAAATGGCCAGGCTGCCCAAGTTGCTGCAGCTTCTGAAGCCTCTTTCCAACAGAACAGCCCGACTGCCAATCCCGGCCAACCGGAAGCCCCTCCCAGCTACGATTTTTTGAATCGCCTCAAGCGCCGACAGGCCCGCAACGAGACCCCCTCCTTCTCATCCAACGGCTTTGCCCCGTCCTCCTTTGATTCCCTTCGCCACCCTTCCACCCACACCTCTGCCGAGCCCTACCCCCGCACTGGCTACCAGGTTCCTTCCCTGGACGAGTTGATGCAGGATAGGGGCGGCCCGGATCCCTATCTCGGCGAGGCAGACTCCTCAGCCTATTCCACCGGCATTTATCAGCGGGTACGGGAGCAACATCACGGATCCCAGGGCTCTGCCGTACTTTGGATGGCCGCTGCAGTCGTCTTAGTCATTGGATCGTTTGGGTTGGGATTTGTAGCCGTACAGCCATTTTTGCGCAACAACCCACCGCCCGTGCAAGCACCCTGAGAGCTATTCACAGGATGCTCCAAAAGCCCGCTGGCGGGGTTAGGATGCCCCCAATGCGCTCCGCACCACTGACGAATGACCAGGGGTTATATCTGTGATCCAGGCTGTCGCTGCTCCTCTGACGCCTAACACATTCTTCGAGCATATGCCCGACGAGGGCCGCTTTGAGCTGTGCAATAGAGTCACGGTCAAAATGCAGCCCACAGGTTCTCACAAGCAGGTGACGAGCTTTTTGGCATAGCGGTTAGCGGTGCCCACGCGCAAATCCAGCAAGATCAAATCCGCTTTTTTGCCCACCTCCAAGCTGCCGATTTCCCCTTCCAGACCCAGACAGGCGGCACTGCCTTGTGTAGCCATCCACAAAGCCTGTTGCGCCGGCAGAGCAGCTCCATCCCCCGATCCCAACCGCTGCAGAAACACCGCCAACCGCATCTCCTCGATTCGATTTCTTCAGCCCCCACATGCACACAGTGGGCGGCCAAGGTCTGAGCACTCAGGGATCCCCAGCGTTTCAAACACTGCACCGGGGTCAATCCATAGCGAGCCTGTAGAGTTTCCACTCCCCGGCGAGTTTCCGCCAAGTGGGTGTGCAGCCCCACTCCATACCTTTGGGCTAGAGCGGATCCCTGGACAAAACTCTCAGGATGGCCAGAATAAGGAGCATGGAACCTGACCCAGATGTAAATTTGCCCCTCCCCGCGTCCATGCCAAACCTGGATCAAAGCCTCCGTGTCCGCCAGGGATTCTCCCACTCCCCTCGGTTCGTCGATCACCTGTGGGCTGAGGATCCCTCGTAACCCCGACTGCAAGCTCACTGCTGCTGCTAGATGTCGATAGATGCCAAGAGTAACTACGGATAGGGATCGTGAAGTTGGATTACATCCCCCCCTCTCCCATGCCGTACACGAAGACCGCTCTGGCAGAACGAGCCAACTGGTGTAGAGCAGGTAACATGGCAAGCTAATGGTCGACAAAACTGTTACCTCACTAGCTTGCCTTCACCCAATGGTGTCAGCTTTCAGGTAGAGAGGCTTGACGGAAGCCAACCCCCCTATTGATTGGGTTCCTCTTGATTGGGTTAGGGTGGTGGGCCTGGCACCGAGCTAGGTTGCCAGCAGGTCGCCCTGCCAGTAGGTTCGCCGCTGATGCGTTTCACGTCCGAGTT
>NZ_JBSSDD010000007.1:0-116678 GCF_054060415.1 Thermostichus sp. OS-CIW-32
CTGCGGGAAGGGCAGGCGATGCTGGCACAGTTTTTCCGGGAGGCGCTGGATCGCTTTGACGAGCGCACCCGAGCCATTGAACGGCGCACGGAAGCCCTGGAACGGCGCACCGACGAGATGGCCCAAGAGATGCGGGAGATGCGGCAAGAGATTCGGGATCTACGCCGCGACTTTTTGGAACGGCGGTAGCTTGGGCCCAAGCGCTCCGCGTTGCTAGTGTAACCATCCCCGGATCCTTCTCCCAGGAGGAGATTTAGGGTGGTAGGATTTCCTTGTTCTGTAGCGCCTTGGTAACCATGACACCTGAGCAAGAGCAGTGGCTGATTCGGGCCGTCCAGGAGTTGCAAGCTGCCCAGCAAAACCAGCAGGTTTTGATCCAAGAGCTGCGGGAAGGGCAGGCGATGCTGGCACAGTTTTTCCGGGAGGCGCTGGATCGCTTTGACGAGCGCACCCGAGCCATTGAACGGCGCACGGAAGCTGTGGAGCGCCGCACCGAAGCTTTGGAACGGCGCACTGACGAGATGGCCCAAGAGATGCGGGAGATGCGGCAGGAGATTCGGGATCTGCGCCGCGACTTTTTGGAACGGCGGTAGCTTGGGCCCAAGCGCTCTGCATTGCCGACGCCCTCACCCCCAGCCCCTCTCTCTCAGGGAGAGGGAAAATTGGCGGGATTTTGGGTAGGAAGGGATCCCACCTAGATTAATCTAGAGGAACTTT
Organism: Thermostichus sp. OS-CIW-32; assembly: GCF_054060415.1. Lineage (NCBI taxonomy): Bacteria > Bacillati > Cyanobacteriota > Cyanophyceae > Thermostichales > Thermostichaceae > Thermostichus > Thermostichus sp. OS-CIW-32. The sequence goes on from NZ_JBSSDD010000007.1 coordinate 718, forward strand.
GTCTGGCCTCACTGGCATTTGCCCTTCCCCACGAGTTTGCCTATGTCTGTCATCCGTGCCCTCCACAGGCAGTTGGTAACCAAAGAGCGCTCTGCCGAAGAGATCGCCCGCGAGTACCTGGAGCGCCTGGCCCAACTGGAGCCGCAGCTCAAGAGCTTTATTACTGTGACCGAGGAACTGGCTCTGCAACAGGCCAGGGCGGTGGACGCCCGCATTCGGGCCGGGGAGGCGATCGGCCCTTTGGCCGGGATCCCGTTAGCTGTCAAAGACAACCTCTGTACCCAAGGGATCCGCACCACCTGTGCCTCCCGGATGCTGGAGGGGTTCATTCCCCCCTACGAGTCAACAGTGACGGCGCGGCTGGCGGCTGCGGGCATGGTGACGGTGGGCAAGACCAACCTAGACGAGTTTGCCATGGGCAGCTCCACGGAAAACTCGGCCTTTCAGCGCACGGCCAATCCCTGGGATCTGACGCGGGTGCCAGGGGGATCCTCTGGGGGATCGGCGGCGGCGGTGGCTGCCGACCAAGCGGTGGTGGCCCTGGGCTCGGATACGGGGGGATCCATCCGCCAACCGGCAGCTTTTTGTGGGGTGGTGGGCCTCAAGCCCACCTACGGGCTGGTGTCTCGCTACGGGCTGGTGGCCTTTGCTTCGTCTTTGGATCAGGTGGGGCCGTTTGGGCGCACGGTGGAGGATGTGGCCTTGCTGCTGCAGGGGATCGCCGGCCATGACCCGATGGACTCCACCAGCCTGAAGGTGGATATCCCGGACTATAGCCAGGCTCTGATCCCGGACATCAAGGGGTTCAAAATCGGGGTGATCCGCGACTTGCTGGGGGAAGGATGCGGCGAGGAGACCCGCGCTGCCGTGCAAGCGGCCATTCAACATCTGCAGGAGCTGGGGGCGGAGATCCTGGAGATCGACTGCCCCAGTTTTCGCTATGGCCTGGCCACCTACTACATCATCGCCCCTTCGGAAGCCTCTGCCAACTTGGCCCGCTACGACGGGGTAAAGTACGGCCTGCGGGAACCTGCCGACTCGCTGCTGGCCATGTATGGCAAGACCCGCGCCCACGGCTTTGGGCCAGAAGTCAAGCGGCGCATCATGATCGGCACCTATGCCCTCTCCTCGGGGTACTACGACGCCTACTACCTCAAGGCTCAGAAGGTGCGCACCCTCATCAAGCAGGACTTCCTCAAGGCTTTCGAGAAGGTGGATGTGCTGGTCAGCCCCACCACCCCCACCCCAGCCTTCAAGCTCGGCGAGCGGGAGGATCCCCTCAGCATGTACCTCTGCGACCTGATGACGATCCCGGTGAACCTGGCGGGTTTGCCGGGGCTGAGCCTGCCCTGCGGGTTTGCCGATGGCCTGCCCATTGGCCTGCAAATTGTGGGCAATGCCCTACAGGAGAGCAAGGTGCTCCGCGTGGCCTATGCCTACGAGCAAAGCACCGACTGGCACAAGCGACGGCCGCCGCTGGGGCAGCCCTCAGTTGAAGAAGGCCAGGGATCCGATCCCGGCCAACCTCAAGCCAAGCGCAGATCCGGCAAAAGGAGCAAAAAATCCAAAAGCTGAGGCGGGAAGGGCGGCAACTAGGCCATGCCCATCTGGTTGGCCGCTGAAAAGCGTTCCATAAAGCGCAGGAAGCGATCCCACTCTGCCTCGGTTTCCATGTCGTAGGTCACTTCCAGGGCTTTGAATTCCCCGTTCAGGAACTTGGCCCTGATGTTGCGGGTGGTCAGCTCCCCTTCCTCATCGATCATCCGCATGCCGAGGATGTTTTGCGTATCGGATTTTAGATCCTCGAAGCGGAAAATCGCGGATCCCCGGTTGCCGGTCTTGGATTTCAGCACTCGCACCTGGGTGGGCACCTCTTGGATGCCGGGGGAGAACTCGATACTGGCCATGATGTCCTACGAAACATGATGATTTAAGCCATTATAACCGGCCAATCCCCGCATCCTGCTCCAGAAAATCTCTCAGCTCCTGGGCCGTCATCTGCTCCAGGTGATGGCCGGCCTGCCGTTGGGCTTCTGCCACATCGGGGATCCGGTCGCACAGGGCGCCAACCCGAAGGGGAAGAGGTTGGGCTGCCAACCAAGTGCGCGCTGCCGGAGTCACCTGGCCACAGAGGATGAGCAGGGGTTTTTGGGCTTGGATAGCCTGCTCCAGCACGGCCCCCACCACCTTTCCCATCGTGCTTTGTTCGTCGAGGCAGCCCTCTCCGGTGACGACCAGATGGCAGCGGCGGATGCGCTCCGGCAGGGCCAATTGCCGCGCCAAGAGCTGGATCCCGGACTCCAGAGTGGCCTCCAAAAAAGCCACCAGACCTGCTCCTAAGCCGCCTGCGGCTCCGGCCCCCGGGATCCCGGCCACGGCCTGGCCCAAATCTCGCTCCACCACTTGAGCCCACTGCTGCAGCGCCTGCTCCAACTGCTGCACCTGGGAAGGGGTGGCGCCCTTCTGGGGGGCAAAGACGGCGGCGGCTCCCAACGGGCCAGTGAGGGGGTTTTGCACATCGCAGAGGCCGCGGACCCGTTTCCCCTGCCAACCAGGCTGTTCGGGGGGCTCGATGCGCGCCAGCCGGGCCAGCTCCGCCCCACCCCAGCCGATGGGATCCCCAGCTCCATCCAACAGGCGATAGCCTAAGGCCTGCGCCATGCCCGCCCCTCCATCCACGGTGGCGGATCCCCCCAGTCCTATCCAGATCTCAGCGATGGGATCGCGGCAAACAGCCCGCAGCAGCTCCCCCAGGCCGTAGGTGGTGGTGCGGGTGGGATCCCGCCGCTCCGGTGGCACCAAGGTCAGGCCAGCCACCTGGGCCAGCTCCAACAGGGCCAGCTCTCCTGCCACCCCGTACTCCGCCCAGACGGGATCCCCCAGGGGGCCGGTGACCCATAGGCCCTTCTTCTCTCCCCCCAGCGTCGGCAGCAGTGCCTCTAGGGTGCCCTCTCCCCCATCCGCCAAGGGGATCCGCTCCACCTCGACTTCCGGCAGCACCTGTTGGATCCCATGGGCTATGTGCTCTGCCGCCGCCGTGGCTGTTAGGGATCCCTTAAAACTATCCGGGCAAACCAAGATCCGCCGGGGCGCACGCTCGAATTCGGATCCCATCTTTCCCAGCCCGAACTCGATGGACTCAACGTCTGATCTGCAACAGCTCCCGGCGGAAAGCAGCTCAAACTCGGGCGGCTAAGAATGGTCGGCCTCCGGCTGAGAAGAAGAGTCGGAAGCGGGCGAGCTGCCCAAGGATTGCTCCAGGGCTAGGCGCTGCTCCATGACCCGCAGGAAATAGCCGCCCATCATCGCGCCGGAGAGCATTTTGGCCAAGCTCTCGCGGTTGGTGATGATCTGAACCCCGAATTGATCGGAGGGCAAGCTCCCCACCAAGCTGCGGATGTTGTGGCCCAAGATCTCCAGCACTTCCGGAGAAGAATTGCGGGCAATATCCTGAAAGACACTGGGATCCTGAGACTGCAAGTATTGCCAGAGCCGGTTGTCGGGGCTCGGAGTTTGCACTGCCTCAAAACCAGGGATGAAATTCAACGGGCTCGCCATGGAGTAACCCAGCTCCACAAACACAGCAGGTGTAGCCCAAACTAGGGCGCTCGGCCTGATCCCACAGACCTTCGCCGTTCCCGGAATTTGGGCTATCCCAAAGGTAACACCCCATCCTCACCCTCTCCGGTACGGGATCCCACCCTTCTGCGGCGGCAAATGCCGTACCTAAGTAACGGCCGGGGATCAAGCGCTGGCTTCTGAGGTCTCCTCCTCGGCAACCAAGGCAGCGGGTACCACTGTAACTCCCACAATGCTGTCTTCCGGATCCAGGCGCTGCACCAGCACCCCGGTCGCCTCGCGGGACTGGGTGGGAATGGCCTTGGCCAACTGGCGCATGACAATGCCCCTGGCGGTTACCAACAGGATCTCGTCTTCGGCATTGACGATGCGCAGGGCCGCCAGCTCGTCCGACGCCTGGCGGAACTTGGTGGCGATCACCCCCTTGCCGCCGCGGTTTTGCTGGCGGAAATTGTCGATGGCCGAGCGCTTGCCCCGCCCTTCTTTGGTGATCACCAGCACCCAAGGGTTAGCCAGCTTCTCCCCCTCTCGCTCGGCAGCCATCACCGATTCGGCAGAGATAATATCCATGCTGACGATGTCATCGCCGGCGTTGAGGGTAATGGCCCGCACGCCCCGGGTGGCCCGTCCCAGAGGGCGCAGTTGCTCGTCATCCGCCGGGAAGCGAATGGACATGCCTTGGCGGGTCGCCATGACCACATCATCGCTGGAGCGGGCGCGGCGCACCCAGCGCAGTTCGTCGTTTTCTTCCAGAGAGATGGCAATCAGGCCGTTGGAGCGTACATTGGCAAAGGCGCTGAGGGCCGTTTTTTTGATGTAGCCGCCGCGGGTGAGCATCACCAGATATTCGTCGTCGCTGAACTGGCTCACCGGCACCATGGACGTAACCCGCTCTTCCCGGGTGATCGGCAGCAACTGAACGATGGCGCTGCCACGGGCGGCGCGGCTCCCCTGGGGGATCTGGTGGGCGGGCAGGGTATAGACTACGCCCCGATTGGTGAAAAAGAGGATGGTGTCGTGGCTGCGACAGGCAAAAAACTGTTCGATGGCATCGTCTTCTTTGATGCGGGCGCCGGCTTTGCCGCGGGTGGCTCGCCCCTGCACCTGGAACTCCTCAAGGCCCATGCGCTTGATATAGCCCTGCTCGGTTAGAAAGATAACCGTCTCCCGATTTTCGATCAGATCATCCGTTCCCAGCTCCCCATCCTCCAAACAGAGGCGGGAACGGCGCGGGCTGGCAAAGCGGGCTTTGAGCTGCTGCAGCTCTTCGCTGATGATCTGCATCACCCGTTCTCGGCGGGCCAGAATATCCCGCAGGTCGGCAATTTGCCTCACCAAGTCTTCGTGCTCGGCCTGGATTTTTTCCGCTTCCAGGGCGGTGAGGCGGCGCAGCTGCATCTGCAGGATCCCGTCGGCTTGGGCTTCACTCAGGCCCAACACCGCCTGCAATTCCTCTCGGGCTGTGGCGGTATCGGCGGCTCCCCGAATGAGGGCAATCACCCGATCCAACTGCCCCAAAGCCAAGAGATAGCCCTGCAGCAGGTGATCCCGCTCCTCGGCTTTTTGCAGCTCGTAGCGGGTGCGCCGCTCAATGACCCCCTCTCGGAAGTCCAGAAAAGCCTGTAGAGCATCCCGCAGGGTCAGGGTGCGCGGCTCGCCGTTGAGGATGGCCAGCATGTTAACCCCAAAGTTGGCCTGCAGGGGGGTTTGCTTGTAGAGGTTGTTGAGCACCACCTGGGCTTGGGCATCCCGCTTTAGCTCGATCACCACCCGCATGCCGCTGCGGTCGCTCTCGTCGCGGATGTCGGCAATGCCTTCCAGTTTTTTCTCGTTGACCAGCTCGGCGATCTTCTCAATCATGGCTGCCTTGTTGGTCTGGTAGGGCAGCTCGGTGATGATGATGGCATCCCGAACCGGTCGGCCCCGCTGCTCTATGGTTTCGACGGTGGCCACCCCCCTCAGGGTGATGGAGCCGCGCCCGGTGGTGTAGGCTTCGCGGATGCCCTCCTGGCCCATGATCAGCGCCCCGGTGGGGAAGTCGGGGGCCGGGATCCACTGCATCAACTCCAGGCTGGTCAGGTTGGGGTTGTGGATGAGGGCGATCAGGCCGTCCACCAATTCGCCCAAGTTGTGGGGCGGGATGTTGGTGGCCATGCCCACGGCAATGCCGGAAGAGCCGTTTAAGAGCAGTTGCGGGATCCGCGCCGGCAGCACCAGGGGTTCTTGCTGGGATCCGTCGTAGTTGCCCACAAAATCGACAGTGTTGGCGTCAATATCTTGGAGCAGGGCTTCTTGGGCAAAGGCAGTCAGCCGACACTCGGTATAGCGCATGGCTGCCGGCGGATCGTTGTCCACAGAGCCGAAGTTGCCATGCCCATCCACCAGCCGCTCCCGCATGGAGAAATCTTGAGCCATGCGCACCAGCGCATCATAGACGGCCTGATCCCCATGGGGATGGTATTTCCCAATTACATCCCCCACCACGCGGGCACACTTGCGGAAGGGGCGATCCGCCGTCAGGCCCAACTCGTGCATAGCGTAGAGAATGCGGCGGTGCACCGGCTTCAGGCCATCCCGCGCATCTGGCAAAGCCCTCCCGACGATCACGCTCATGGCGTATTCCAGGTAGGACTGCGACATCTCCCGCTGCAGGTCGGTAGAGATGATGCGCGCCGTCGATTCGTTGTCGCTCATGGGGTTGGGTTATCCGTAAGGGATCCCAGTCGGCCTTGGCGCAGTGGGTTCATGGAAGTTTATCGAGAAGCCAACCTTGGCCGTGGCAGACTGAAGGTGATTGAATTGAGCAGAAAGCTTTTGTATTCCCAGTCTACCATTCGCCCTTTGTGAAGGCTGGCTGACTTCCAGTAGGAGAGGCTCGGTGGTTCATCGGCGGCCCTCTCTACAGCCTCATGGATCGAGATTTACAGGTGGGCCAAGCGGAGCTGATCATTACCCTGACCGGCATCGACGATACCTTTTCCCAAACCATCCATGCTCGCCACTCCTACTTGGCCGATGAGATTCTCTGGAACCACCGATTTGCCGATATTCTCCACCTGGACAGCAATGGGCATCGCTATGTGGACTACTCTCACTTTCACACCACTCTGCCAGCTTGAGCCCCATGCCTCACTCTGAGTGGGATCCAGATAGGGATCCCTGAGGAAAATCATAGAAGAAAACCTATCATCTAGCGTGATCTCTATAGTAACGTTCAATGATAGGCTGCCCATAGCGTGGAGGGCTTTGGGGCATGCTGAGCCAAGCGAAAGAACAACAGTCCGGCGGCAAGAGATTTCTGGATTGGCACCGACGTCTGAGCCTAGACAACTGGCGCGGGGATCTCTTCGGCGGGCTGACGACAGCGATTGTTTCCTTGCCGATGGCCTTGGCCTTTGGGGTGGCTTCGGGGGCAGGGCCAGTGGCGGGCTTGTACGGAGCAGTGTGTGTGGGCTTTTTTGCGGCTCTGTTTGGGGGTACGCCCACGCTCATCTCCGAACCCACCGGGCCGATGACTGTGATGATGACGGCGGTGGTTGCTAATGTTACAGCTCGTTACCCGGAGCAGGGGCTGGGGCCGGCCTTCACCGTGGTGATGCTGGGGGGCTTATTTCAGATCCTGTTTGGATCCCTGAAACTGGGTAAATACATCACCCTCATGCCCTACAGCGTTATCTCCGGCTTTATGTCCGGGATCGGCTGGATCATGATTTTGCTGCAGATCCCGCCGCTGCTGGGCCACGCCAGCCAGGGGGGAGTGATTGGGTCGGTGCAGAACCTGCCGACCTACTTGCTCAACCTCAAGATGCCAGAGCTGGGGCTGGGGCTGCTGACGCTTGCCATCCTTTTTGGCTATCCCAAGCCCTGGCGACGGGTGGTGCCGCCGCAGTTGGTGGCTTTGGTGCTGGGAACGCTGGTGGCCAGCTTGTTCATGGCCGATGCGGATCTACGGCGCATCGGCTCCATCCCCACTGGCTTGCCGCAAGTGCAATGGCCGCAGTTGCCCTTTTCCTCCCTGGCCAACTTGGTGCTGGATGGAGTGGTGCTGGGGATGCTGGGCTGCATCGATACCCTCTTGACGGCAGTCATTGCCGATAACCTCACCCGCACCCGCCACGACTCCGACCAAGAGCTGATCGGGCAGGGGATTGCCAATATTGTCTCTGGCTTCCTGGGGGGCTTACCGGGAGCCGGCGCCACCATGGGCACGGTGGTGAATATCCAGTCGGGGGGACGTACCCCTCTAGCCGGCATTACCCGAGCGTTAATCCTGCTGATGGTGGTGCTGTTTGCGGCTCCCCTCACGCAAGGGATCCCGATGGCGGTGCTGGCAGGGATCGCCCTCAAGGTGGGGGTGGATATCCTCGACTGGAGCTTCCTCAAGCGGGCCCACCGGCTTTCCCTCAAAGGGGCAGCCATTATGTACGGGGTGATGTTCATGACGGTGTTTGTGGATCTCATCGCTGCAGTGGGAGTGGGAGTGTTTGTGGCCAACTTGCTCACCATTCAACGCCTCAGCGAGATCCACTCCGAAGAGGTGAAAGCCATTACCGATGCCGATGATGCGGTGGATCTCACTCCCCGTGAGAGGGAATTGCTGCGCCAGGGATGCGGGCAGGTGTTGCTGTTTTACCTGAGCGGGCCGATGATCTTCGGGGTTTCCCAAGCCATTTCCCGCCAACATCAGGCGGTGGCCTCCTGCCAAGCCTTGGTGCTGGATTTGTCGGATGTGCCGATGCTGGGCGTTTCCGCAACGCTATCCCTGGAAAATGCCATTCGCGAGGCCCTGGATCGGGGCAAACAGGTGTGGATTGTTGGGGCCAAGGGCCGGATCCGGCAGCGCCTGGAAAACCTACATTTGCCGCTGCCCCCAGAGCGGTTTGTGGACAGCCGTGAGGTGGCTTTGGCCGAGGCTGTTGCCCAGTTGGGCTTGCCGCTCGAGGCCAGTCCCCTGGTTTGAGTAACCCCAATTGGCCTGAGCCACAAAGCTGCGGGATCCGTTTGCCAGATCTAGGTTAAGTCTGAGTCTATGCAATGGAAGGGTCGGGTCGCCTACTTGGCAACCATGCATCGCAAAGAGCAGGTCATCGGCCCTCTCTTGGCCGAACATTTGGGGATTCAAGTCCAAGTAGCAACTTTTGACACCGACCAACTGGGCACCTTCTCGCGGGAGCGGCCCCGACCGGGGGATCCCATCCACACTCTGCGCCTGAAGATTGCAAGGGCTTTGCAGGATTATCCTGAAGCTCTGGGCTTGGCCAGCGAGGGATCCTTTGGCCCCCACCCCCAGATCCCTTGGATCCCTTGGAATCAGGAGTGGGTCATGCTCAGGGTTTTTGAACCCGGCGCGGAGCCCTTGGAGCTGGTCGGCTATGCAGAGAGCACCCAAACCAATTTCAGCCATCGCTGGGTGCAGAGCTGGGCAGAAGCGCTGGACTTTGCCCAAAGGGCGGGTTTTCCCCAGCACGCCCTGATCGCCCTCGACCAGCCAGAAAAGCCCCAGGTTATCCACAAAGGAATCCAAGACGAAGCAACCCTGAAGCAGGTGGTGGGGGAGCTGCTGGCTCGGCAAGGGGGCCTTCATCTGGAAACCGACATGCGGGCCATGTGCAACCCAACCCGCCTGCAGGTCATCGCGGCAGCCACCCAAAACCTCATTGCCAAAGCCCAAAGCCTTTGTCCAGCCTGCGGCACTCCCGGCTACTGGCGCATCCGCCCCCTGGCAGGCTTGCCCTGCGGCCAGTGTGGTGCTCCCACCCCTGTAACCAAGGCATGGATCTATGGCTGTGCCCGCTGTTCCCACACCCACACCGAGCCTGTGGCAGAGCCCTGGGCGGATCCCGCTCAGTGTGCCTTTTGTAATCCCTAGCTTTGTCCCAAGCTTGACGTCAAGCCCAGGCTTTCATCCCCCCAGAGGGGCTGATGTAAGAAAATAGGGATCCAACCCAGTGGATCCCTACTTAACTTAACGACTTGAATGTCAGCGTAAGGACTCTGGGAACTAGAAAGCAAACACAGCCCGCAAGACACCCACGCCGATGGTTGGATCGGTATCCCCAGACTTGCTAGGCCCACCATTGGGATTGCTCACAAAGTAGGCTGCCGGGGTAAGGGTGAGGTACTCGTTCACCGGGAAGCTGTAGTAAACATCCACGATGAAAGGACGGCTGTCAAAAACTCCCTCCTCGGTGCTGACAATCGGTTGGCCAAACACCACACCGCCCTGAGCACCCTCAATGAAGAGATCCGGGAAAGCAAAGCCAAACAGGAACCCGTTAAAATCTTCATCACCCGGATCGATGGTGCCAGCCGGTACCACATTGGGCAAGTTGTAATCCACATTGCCAGCAGTAAACCAGCCAGATACGATGACGCGGGGGGTAATCTCCCAGTTGGCAGCCACAGAAAAGGCGTTCACCCGTGCAGAGGTGGACACATTGGTTACTCTCAGAGGGCCACGGAAAAGAGCTGTACCGTTGGCCAAGAACTCAGGGCCATCGTTTGCCGTCTGCAGATAGGTACTGGCAAACTGCAGGTAAATCTCTAGATTTTCATTCGGCAGGAAGCCCAGCTCTACCGCGTGGGCACTGTCGCTACCGGTTATACCGCTGTCGCCGAAGCCCTTGCCCAAAGCTTGAGCGTTCCTGGTGCTGTAGCTGTAGGCCAAGCGCAGTTGATCGGAAAGGCGGTAGCGGAAGCCAAACAGAGCTCCACCTGGCACATCCGCCGTGGAGTTGGGAGCGTCGGCGAAGTCGGAGAGAGCTTCGAAGGGTGTGCTGTAGTTGAATACATCGAACACACCTGAGCCAACGATACCCGTGTAGATGGTAGCTGCTCGGTTGAAAGCTGGGAATTGGTAGATCAGCTTGGCCAGGGTGAAAGTGCCGCCGCCACGGCCGCCAAACTCAAGGCCGGGATCCCCATCAAAGAACTCAGTCACAGCATCGCGAGCTTGGAGACGAATGCGCAGGCGATCGCGACCCACAAAAGAAGCATCGAAGTTCAAGCGTACCCGATAGGGAAGAGTCATGTTGGCTTGGTTTTGCTCTGCTACTACCTTCCCATCAACAACTCTGTCTTCCGTGAGAGCGCTGCCTACAACAGCGGCGATGACTTGGGCATTCAACTTGGTAACCGGGTTGAAGACCTTCCCTTTCAAATCAGTAACATCGGCTTCCAGGGCATCCACCCGCCCGCGCAGGGCTGCCAGCTCAGCAGCAAATTCCTCTTGCAAGCGCTGCAGCGTGGCCAAGTCTTCCTTGGAGACTTTGTCGGCCAAACCGGCTGCAATCAACTCATTGATGCGATCCAAGCAGGCGTTCATACCGGCGGCAAACTCAAAGCGAGTCATAGCCCGGTTGCCGCGGAAGGTGCGGTCAGGGTAGCCGGCAATACAACCGTAGCGCTCCACCAAGGATTGCAGGGCTTGGAAGGCCCAGTCGGTGGGCTGCACATCCGAAAGCTCAGAGATGGAGGTGACCGGCCCGGTAGCTTGGGCATAAGCCACTCCAGGGGTCAGGATCGCTGCTGCACCCAGAGTGCCGGCCAGCAGCGTTTTCCAGTAGTTCGCGTGTTTCGCGGGCATGTTTCTCTCCTTGTTCTTTTCCTCACACCTTTTTGGCTGTAGGGATGTCTTCTAGAGGTAACCAATTGCCTAACTCAAGAACAAGTCTGGCAACTGCGGACTTCGGTGAAGACATGATGTGGAGATTATGATACAGCCGAAGTCCACATCCTCTTGCTGTCCGGCCTGCCCTACAGTTAATGCGGTGTCCCCACATCTGTGGCCAAGACATGGGTATCTGTTCCCGCCATTCTCACACCTACACCGAGCCTGTGGCAAAGACCTGGGCAGATCTCACGCAGTGCGCTTTTTGTAGCCCATGGCCTCGTCTTAAGCTCAACCTCAAGCTCTTCAATGCCAGCATCCTTATCCCCACAGAGGAGTTGATTATTCTTATTCAATGAAGGGATCCAACCCAGTGGATCCCTACTTAGCAACTTGGATGTCAGCGCAGGGATTTTAAGAACTAGAAAGTAAACACAGCTCGCAAAGCCCCCACCCCAATGGTTGGGTCGTTGTCTCCGGGTCTGCCGCCATTGGGGTTGCTCACAAAGTAGGCAGCAGGCGTTAGAGTAATGTACTCGTTGACCGGGAAGCTGTAGTAGACGTCCACAACGAAGGGGCGAGTATCCCACACTCCGTCGTTGTCGGCAGTCACAATTGGCTGGCCAAACACAATACCACCTTTGGCACCCTCCACGAAGAGGTCGGGGAAAACAAAGCCAAGGAGGAAACCGTTAAAGTCTTCCTCTCCCGGATCCACAGTACCAGCCGGTACCACATTGGGCAAGTTGTAATCCACATTGCCAGCCGTAAACCAGCCAGACAAGGTAATGCGAGGGCTGATCTCCCAGTTGGCTGCGACTGTAAAGGCGTTTACCCGCGCAGAGACATTGACCTGCGTTCTTCTTACCGGTCCACGGAAGAGACTTTTACCCGTGGCCAGGAAGGTGGGGCCGTCGTTCGCCTGCTGCAGGTAGGTGGAAGCAAACTGAAGGTAAAACTCCAAGCCCTTGGTTGGCAAGAAGCCCAGCTCGACGGTGTGAGCGCTATCATCACCTGTTAAGCCACTGTCGCCAAAGCCTCTCCCCAGAGCTTGACCTCTTCTGGTGCTGTAGGCGTAGGCTAAACGAAACTGGTCGCTCAAACGGTAGCGAAAACCAAATAGGGTTCCGCTGGGCACATCTGCCGTAGAGTTGGGAGCATCGGCAAAGTCCGACAGGGCATCAAAGGGCGTGCTGTACTGCAGAACGCTAGACACTCCCGTACCCGTAATGCCCGTGTAGATAGTAGCAGCGCGGTCGAAAGCAGGGAATTGATAAACCAGCTGGGCAAGAGTAAAGGTACCGCCCGCGCCTCCTTGGAAGCCAACGCCTGGGTCACCCTCAAAGAAGGTGGTTACCGCATCGCGAGCTTGGAGACGAATGCGCAGGCGATCGCGACCCACAAAAGAAGCATCGAAGTTCAAGCGTACCCGATAGGGAAGAGTCATGTTCGCCTGATTCTGCTCGGCTACCACTCTCCCTCGCACGACCCGGTCTTCTGTAAGGGCGCTGCCGAGAATTGCGGTGATCACCTGGGCGTTAAGCTTGGTGACTGGGTTAAAGATTTTCCCTTTCAGATCGTTGATCTCGGCTTCCGCCGCATCCACCCGCCCGCGCAGGGCTGCCAGCTCAGCAGCAAATTCCTCTTGCAAGCGCTGCAGCGTGGCCAAGTCTTCCTTGGAGACTTTATCGGCCAGACCAGCTGCAATCAACTCGTTGATGCGATCCAAGCAGGCGTTCATGCCAGCGGCAAACTCAAAGCGGGTCATGGCCCGGTTGCCGCGGAAGGTGCGGTCAGGGTAGCCGGCAATACAACCGTAGCGCTCCACCAAGGATTGCAGGGCTTGGAAGGCCCAGTCGGTGGGCCGCACATCCGAAAGCTCAGAGATGGAGGTGACCGGCCCGGTAGCTTGGGCATAAGCCACTCCAGGGGTCAGGATCGCTGCTGCACCCAGAGTGCCGGCCAGCAGCGTTTTCCAGTAGTTCGCGTGTTTCGCGGGCATGTTTCTCTCCTTGTTCTTTTCCTCACACCTTTTTGGCTGTAGGGATGTCCTCATAGAAGCGACAAACTGCCTACCTCAACAACGAGCCTGGCAATCGCGGACTCTGGGAAGACATGATACAGCCGAAGTCCACATCGTCTACCACTTTACACACTTTCTGCGCGAGACTCAATGCGAGACCCAACTGCGGTAGATGATCGAGGCTCGATATCCACTACTCTACCTCAGGGATCCGGCTCTGGCTAGCGGGTGTATCTCAAACTGAGACAGAGCTCTCAAGCTGCAAGCTCCGGTGGGGATGGGCGGTACCGGACTCGAACCAGTGACATCCTGCTTGTAAGGCAGGCGCTCTACCGCTGAGCTAACCGCCCCCGAGGGATCCCAGTCCACCGAGTTTAGCATTCCCAAGGGACTATTTCCCCATGCCCAGGCTTTGCGCCTTCTGGTACACCTTCCCCTCTGTGAGCAGGGAGGGGGCAATGCAGATCTCCACCTGCTGCATTTCTCGGAGATTGGCAGCCCCCAAGGTGGCCATGCTGGTGCGCAGGGCGCCCAAGAGGTTGTGGGTACCGTCGTCCAGGCGGGCGGGGCCGCGCAAGATTTCTTCCAAGGTGCCGGTGGATCCCACGCGGATGCGGGTGCCGCGGGGCAAGATGGGGCTGGGGGTGGCCATGCCCCAATGAAAGCCGCGACCGGGGGCCTCATAGGCGCGGGCCAAGGGGGATCCGATCATCACTGCATCGGCTCCACAAGCGATGGCCTTGCAAATGTCGCCACCGGTCACCAATCCCCCATCGGCAATCACAGGGACATAGGTGCCGGTTTCCGCCAAAAACTGCTCCCGTGCAGCGGCACAGTCGGCGATGGCCGTAGCCTGCGGCACTCCCACCCCCAACACGCCGCGGGAGGTACAGGCAGCCCCCGGGCCGATCCCCACCAGGACACCGGCAGCTCCGGCCTGCATCAGCTCCAGAGCGACATCGTAGGTAACGCAGTTGCCCACCACAACAGGAATGGGCATCGACCGGCAAAATCGGGCCAGATCCAGCAGTTCCATGCCTTCGGGAACCTTGTGGTGCACCGAAACCACCGTGGCCTGGACGAAAAACAGATCCCCCCCGGCTTCCGCCACCAGGGGGCCGTATTGGGCGGCGTGGGCGGGCACGCAGCTAGCGGCGGCAATGGCGCCAGCAGCTTTGATCTGGCGGATGCGTTCTTGGATTAGCTCTGGCTTCACCGGCTCGCTGTAGAGGCGCTGCATTAGGGGCACAAACTCGTCTTTGCCCACCGACGCAATCTGATCCAACACCTCATCGGGATCGGCGTAGCGGGTTTGGATGCCATCCAGGTTCAACACCCCGAAAGCTCCCAGCTCCGAGAGCAAAATGGCCATTCGCACATCCACCACGCCATCCATGGCGCTGGCGATGATGGGGATTTGCCGTTGGATCCCTCCCAGAGTGAAGTGGGTGTCCACCAGGCTGGGATCCAGCGTTCGCCTGCCCGGAGCCAGAGCGATCTCATCCAGCCCATAAGCGCGTCTCGCCTGCCGATTGCGGCCCAGTTGCACGTCCATTGTTCCCCTGTTCTGCGGATCCTTGTTCTTATCATGCCGCCAAGGGGGGATCCAAGGCCAGCGAGAGTCTTGTTCTTCTGGTTGGGATTTCCACCTGCGATCCCGGAGCGGGTCTCAATCAGCCTCAGAGGTTCGAGGGGGCAAGGGCGTGAAAATGTGCCCTTCTTGCAGGTTGCCGAAACTGCGGCAGCGCTCGGATCCCCAGCGGAACCCGTAGAGGGCGATGTAAGCACACATCAAGGCATCCACTTGATCTTCGTAGTTTTTGAGCCGACGGCTCTTGAGGGATCCCACCTTCACTTGGAGCAGCTCCTCGTGGCCCTGGAGAGCCGGGTCAGCGGCAGCCAGAGAGCGCAGATGATGCTGGTAAAGTTGCCAAGCTTGTTGCCGTTCCGGCCAGGTGCGTCGAGGGCGGGCCTTGTATTTTAGAGTGCGGCTGAGGCCAAAGAGGCTGACCAAGGCGCTGTGGGGGAAGACCTCGGTCACTTGGCGGCTAAGTTTTCCTCGCTCGATGCTGGCCTGCTCCCGAAAGCCATAACTGGCTAGGGCTTGCACCAAGGCTTCCCCTCTCACCTGGCCGTTTTTTTCTAGAAGCCGGCGGTTGGCTGGGTGGGCCCCGGCTGCATAGGCGCGAAACACCCGGTTCAGTTCGGCCTCGGCCCGTCGCTGTCCGCTGAGGTTGGGGACGCGCAGGGGGGCATCCACCGCCACCAAGCAGGGATCTTCGCCCGCCTGAGCTTGAATGTAGTCCAGGATCTCCTCATCCGTTTGGAGAATGCGGCTATCGACCAGATGGCCTGTCAAGTTCTGCCTGCCGGGATCCCCGAGCTGGACTCGCAGCGTGGCCAGACCGGAAGGGTTGCGGGGCGACCAAGCCAGATCCAGGCCAATGCAAATCAACTGAGCCACACCGCCTTCCCCTTTTCCTCAAGTTCGACAGATCAAAGCCATTTCCAAGAGCCAGTTTGAGGCAGTTCCCGATTGCATGGCTCCGGCGCCCTCACCCCCAGCCCCTCTCCCAAAGGTAGAGGGGGATCAACGTCACAGACAGTTGCGCTGCTGTTGCATGGGTATTGGGAATGATCCCGCCAGCTCGCCTGTCTTGATAAAAAATAAAAATCCATAAAAAAGGGATCCCACTAGGGGATCCCGAAAGATTCATCCAAGATGCCTGGCCAGGAAGCGAAGTGCCCATGGGCTCTTCGGTGAGCCTCAGGGATCCACCTCGCTGTGGCGGTCAACGGATTAGTAGTCGTAGTCACTCATGCCGCTGCCGCTGCTTGCCGGCGTGTTGGTCTTGGGCTCCGGCTTGTCCACCACGATTGCTTCGGTGGTCAGCACCATCCCCGCAATGGAAGCGGCGTTTTGCAGGGCGGAACGGGTAACCTTGGCCGGGTCTACAATGCCCGCCTCGAACATATCCACGAAGGCGTCGTTCTGAGCATCGTAGCCGGTGTTGAAGGGCTTATCTTTCACCCGCTCCAGCACAATGGAGCCGTTTTGGCCGGCGTTCTCAGCAATGCGGCGCAGCGGAGCGCCCAGAGCGCGGGCGACCAGGTTGGCCCCCACCAGTTCATCGCCGGACAGGTTGGCTTGCGCCCACTCGGTTACCACTGGGATCAGGTGTGCCAAGGTGGTACCGCCGCCGGGAACGATCCCTTCTTCTACCGCCGCTTTGGTGGCGTTGATGGCATCTTCCAGGCGCAACTTGCGGTCTTTCATCTCGGTTTCAGTGGCCGCGCCCACTTTGATCACTGCCACACCGCCGGAGAGCTTGGCCAGGCGCTCTTGCAGTTTTTCTTTGTCGTAGGTGGAGTCGGTTTCCTCAATTTGACGGCGAATTTGCTCGCAACGAGCTTTCACGGCCGCTTCGTTGCCTTCCGCCACGATGGTGGTATTGTCTTTGGTTACCGTGACGCGACGGGCAGTGCCGAAGGAATCGAGGCGAGCGTTCTCCAGCTTCAGGCCGCGCTCTTCGCTGATTACCTCACCACCGGTCAGGATGGCAATGTCTTCCAACATAGCCTTGCGGCGATCCCCGAAGCCAGGGGCTTTTACCGCTACCACGCTCAGCACACCCCGCAGCTTGTTCACCACCAGGGTAGCCAGCGCTTCTTTCTCGATGTCTTCGGCGATGATCAGCAGAGGACGACCGGCGCGGGCTACCTGCTCCAGAACCGGTACCAGGTCTTGCACCAGGGTGATCTTCTTATCGGTGATGAGGATGTAGGGGTTTTCCAGAACCGCTTCCATCCGCTCGGTATCGGTGACGAAGTAAGGGGAGATGTAGCCCTTGTCGAAGCGCATCCCTTCCGTCACTTCCAGCTCGGTGGTCATGGACTTGCCTTCTTCCAGGGAGATCACCCCTTCGCGGCCCACCTTGTCCATGGCCTCGGCAATCATACGGCCCACTTCTTCATCGTTACCGGCGGAAATGGCCGCCACCTGGGCAATGGCTTTGGAATCTTCGACCGGGCGGGCATGTTCGGCGATTTTGTCTACCAAAAACTTCACCGCCTTGTCGATCCCTCGCTTCAGGGCAATTGGGTTGGCGCCGGCAGCCACGTTTTTCAGACCTTCTTTCACCATGGCGTGAGCCAAGACCGTGGCCGTGGTGGTGCCATCTCCAGCCGTGTCATTGGTCTTGGAAGCCGCCTGCCGGATCAAGGAAACGCCTGTGTTCTCAATGTGGTCTTCCAGCTCGATTTCTTTGGCAATGGTTACCCCGTCGTTGATGATTTGGGGGGCGCCAAACTTCTTCTCCAGCACGACGTTGCGCCCTTTGGGACCCAGGGTAACGGCTACGGCTTCTGCCAAAATATCCATGCCGTGCTCTAGAGCGCGGCGGGCTTCTTCACTGAAGATGATTGATTTGGCCATAGTCAACCTCTCCGATGCAAATGCAGGTAAGGGTGAAACAGAGTCTCAAGGATTCAATCGTTCGTTGAACTGCTGCTGAATCACTGACCATTACTGAACAATGGCGAGAATGTCCCGCTCGGCCAACAGCACATATTCATCGCTGCCCAGCTTGACTTCGGTTCCGGCATACTTGGAGTAGAGCACTTTGTCGCCGGCTTTCAGTTCCATCGGGATCAGCTTGCCCTCGTCGTTGCGCTTGCCAGGGCCAACAGCAACCACTTCCCCCACCTGGGGCTTTTCCTTGGCAGTGTCCGGCAAGAAGATCCCACCTGCGGTTTTCTCGTCCTGCTGAGCGATTTTGACCAGCACGCGGTCGCCCAGCGGCTTCAGGGTAGAGACGTTAAGAGCTACTGCAGCCATGACGAATGTCCTCCGTGATCCTAAAGCACGAAGCTGAAGTTTTCATTTCCATTAGTTCCACTTCCCCGAAGGGAAGCGACTTAGCACTCTCGACTTACGAGTGCTAGTTTATCAGCCAACTTTCTGGCCTGACAATAGCCTCTGTCGGTGGGATCCCGCTTTTGGCGGGTACGGTCGGGGTGCGGATCCCCCTACTTTTGGTGCCGGTGTGGGATCATGGCCTGAGTTGGGCTGGGTTGAGAAGGTGTGGATCCCGTTGTTTCAGGTGGATGCGTTTACGGCAGTGCCTTTTGCAGGTAACCCCGCGGCGGTGTGTTTGCTGCCTCAGGAGCTGCCGCAGGCGCTGATGCAGGCCATTGCCGCAGAGAACAATTTGTCGGAGACGGCTTTTTTACTGCCTCAGGGATCCCAGGGCGAGGTTCCCCACTATGGGCTGCGCTGGTTTACGCCGACGACGGAGGTGGATCTCTGTGGCCACGCCACCTTGGCTGGTGCCCATGTGCTGTTCACCGAGGTGCATCCTGAGGCGGAGAGGGTAGCCTTTTCCACCCGCAGTGGCCTGTTGCAGGTGCGGCGGCAGGGGGATCGCCTGGCCATGGATTTTCCTGCTCAAACTCCGGAACCTTGGCCAGAAGCCAAGGAGCAGGTGGCAGCGGCTTTGGGGATCCCACCTGTGGAGCTATACCGGGGGGACATGGGGGTAGCGGTGCTGGCTTCGGCGGAACAAGTGCAGCAGGTGCAGCCGGATCTGGTTCAGGTTCAAGCGCTCCCCGTTCCGGGGTTGATCGTCACAGCCTCTGGGGCGGCTCTGGGGAATGGGCCGGATTTTGTCTGCCGCGTTTTTGCCCCTCGACTGGGGATCCCGGAGGATCCGGTGACGGGATCCGCCCAGTGTCTTTTGATGCCCTATTGGGCCAAACGCCTGGGCCGACTTGATTTGAAGGCTCACCAGCTCTCGGCCCGCGGGGGCGAGCTGTGGTGCCGAGATCGAGGCTCACGGGTGGAGATTGCTGGGCAAGCGGTGCTGGTGATCAGAGGAGAGCTGAGGCTGCCTTAGAACCGTTGTCGACTAGGGTGCTAGCGGCAGGGAACAAGGCCTCCGGCCCGCTAGGGCGAGCAGTTGAAATAGATGGTAATAAAAACCACGACTGCTATCAGCCCTACAGAACAAAAAACACCTCGGATACCTCCGAGGTGCAGGCCAGGAAAGAGCTTGAGCTAGCCAAGGATTTCGGCGGCTTGAATGAGCTCCACCTGCTTTTTCTTGAGCACCAATAAGAGCTGGGCAATCGTAACGGCTGCCAGGAAAGCCACCAGCCATTTCACCCGCTCCGGGCTTTGCAGCACCAGATCCCGCTCCACCTGGCCAAAGCCGCCCACATTGGGATTGTTGGTGACGGGATCCCCTTCTTTGACGCTGTCGCCAACGGCAACCACCAGCTCCGGCCCAGGTGGCACCACCAGGTTGTGGATCCCGCTTTCGCTCTCGAAGCTGAGAACCCGCGTGCCTGGCAGCTCATATTCCGGGGGCACCAGGCTGGCCAATTCAGCCGGTAGATCGCTGATATCGGAGTTGAGGGTGGCGATGTTGACCAGACGCCCCGTGGCCGGAGCGCGGAAAACGTTGTTGTTGCTGAGGCTGCCGTCGGGGTTAAGCTGACCGCGACCTCGGTTGGCCCCGATGTAAACGCGATACTTCATGAAGGCCACCGAGGGATCCTCTTTCGGGTCAGGGGCCACCACCGGGAAGACGATTTCTTGATGCTGCTCGCCCGGCAAAGGCCCGACCAAGAGGATATTGGGCTTCGCGTCGCTGTAGGGGGTGATGTAGGTCTCGGCGGTTTCCTGCCGCTGTTCCTCGGTCATTTCGGCTTCGGTGGCTAAACGGAAGCCCTCCGGCAAGACCACCACCGCGCCCACATTCAACCCACCCTTGCTGCCGTCTGCCAGCACCTGCTGCTTGCTCAGGTCATAAGGGATCCCAACTTTGATGGTGAACACCTGGCCGGGGGTGACGGCCTGGGGCACCTCGGCGCGAGTGGGCATGGCGTTCAGGTGGCAGTTGGCACAGACAATTTTTCCAGTCGCCTCGCGGGGGTTGTCGTAGGCCATCTGGGCATAGTAGGGGTAGGCTGCCGCCGGACGTGCCCCCATCCCCAGCAACAGCAGCAGCCCACAGAAGGCCAAGCAGATTCGCTTCATAACTCTCAGCTCAGAATGAATTTCCATCACAGGTTTAGGACACAGTCTTGGAACAGCCATCTCGACAATTTGCCCCAAATCGTTCGGCAAAAGCCGGCACAGCCAGCGGGATCCCTTGCCCTTTAGGTTTCCCGGAAATCGGGGCCTTGCCAAGGGCTGAAGCGGACGTTGTCGCCATCCACAGTGGCGCTCACCAGCTCCAGCGAGCGGGGAGCCGGTCCCCGGATCACCTTGCCATTGGCCGCATACTGGGATCCGTGGCAAGGGCACTTAAACAAGTTTTCCCCCACATTCCAGGGCACCACGCAACCGAGGTGGGTACAAACCGCGTTGAGGCCATAGTTGGCCACCGCCCCGTTGTCGATCACGATGTAGGTGGGATCCCCCTTCAAACCTTGGGCCAGCACCCGGTCCGTGGCAGCATGGGTGGCCAACAGTTCACTGACGCTGATGGGCTTGCCGAGGGCGTCCTGAGCGATGACGCCTTCCCCCCCTCCACCGGCAGAGGGCGGGATAAAGTACTTCACCACCGGGTAGAGGGCGCCCACCACCACGACTCCCACAGAGCCGCTGAGCAGGGCATTGAGAAGAACCCGCCGGCTCATGGGGGGCGCTTCAAAGTTGCTAACCGCTTCCGTCATAATGGCAAATGCAGACCTGAGAAGTTTTAACGTTCGTTGACAAGCGACATCATCCTAACCGACCCCTCTGGCCAATATCGTTAAGAAATGCAACGCTGTAAGAGGCTGTGGCCTTCCTTCCCAAGGTGAGCGGCCCACCCAGCGCGATTGGAGCAAGATCCAAGCCAGCCTCAGACAAGTCTGATGAAGGGATCCGACTTTCAAGCTTTGTTGCGCGAGAAGTGGGGCTATTCCTACGACGTGCAGCTGCGCCGTATCCAGCAGAAGGTGGTGTTGCTGGTGATGTGGCGCTACCTGGAGCAGCCCTCCTTTCCCTTGAGCGAGGCGGAGTATCTGGCCCACTTGGAGAGAGTGCTGGCCCATTTGCAGGCTTGGGGGGTGTGGGAATCGGTGCGCCGGGAGATCGAGTCCACCCGTCAGAGACCTCGTATGGGCAAGGCGGTGGCCATTCCTCTGGATTTGCAGAAGGTGGGGGAGCGGGTCTCGGAGTGGTTGCTGTGAGTTCTCCGGGGGAGAAAAAAGTCCAAGCAAACCCAAGCGCCGGATTCTCCGGCTGGGCAAGAAACTCGAATGGGTCTCAGCTCAAACGGCAGACCGGGAGTTTGCCCAACGGCCATGACCTCTCTAGAGGGGACGCGGCTTGCGCACTTGTTCGGTTTCGGGGCGATCCTGCTGAGCTTCGGATTCCAAAAGTTGGCGGAATGCCGGCTCGTCCAGACGGTAGTCCCGCTGCTCGATCAAATCCCGGTCGGTTGAGTAAATGGTGTCCGACTCTTGCACAACTTCTTGACGGCGGAAGCGGCGGGCAAAGTTGAGTTTGCGCAGCAGCGCCTCTGTGGGATGCTGCAGATGCTCTCGCCAAAGCTGCCGGACACGATTGCGACGCTCCACCCCCTGGTTGCGGATTTGCAAGGCTAGCCAGCGAACGGCGGGCACCGCCAAAAACAGCGTGCCGTAGAGGAAGAGGAAGCCGATCAACGGGTAGATGAAGGCCAAAAAAGCATTGCTGCCGGCTGCCGCTGCCACCTCTTCCCGTGCCCCATAGAGAATGGCGGCCAGAAAGAAATTGAGAACTCCCAAACCCCCTGCCAGGGTCAGTTGACCAGGCGTGGCCCGGCTGAACACCCAAGGTTTCTCCTGCAACACTTCGGGGATCCCCTTGGGCTCACGCTCTGAGGCGGCCACCTGCAGCTCTGGGAAGCGGTAGACAATGTCCCCATCCTCGCTGACCTCCGGCTGGCCGTCGAACTTGAGCAAAATGGGCAGCATGTAATCTTCGTATTCCAAGGCCGGGGATCCCGGCTCCACATCCAGGTAGGGCAACACCTGTTCCGCTGCGATCACCCCCCCATTGGCACGAATCAGTTGGCCAATGAGGGCATAGCGCTCCTCCTCCAGGTTGGCATTGGGATCCCCGTCCCCAAAGAGGAAGCTGTACACCGCTTCCAGGAAGTTCAGCTCGGATTTTTGCGGCTGGCGGGGGCGCGTCCGACCGGAGTAGCTGCCATAGTAGGGATAGGGATCCCAGAAGGGGTTGCCGATCCAAAGGTTGGGGAAGTAATAAAACCCTATCCCCCGCGATCGGCTGCGATTGTCCTGCTCGCGGCTACTGGCCATCTGCAAGGCAATCAACGCTAGGACAATCAAGACAATCGACACCACCAGCAGGATGCCGAAGGAGATGCGCAACCCATAGAGGAAGCCCCCCCACAACCGGCGACGCAGGGCTGCTAGCCGATCCTGCTGCTCCTTGCGCTTGAGAATGCTGCGAAAATCCGGCGGGAAAACATAGGTAATCTCCCCCTGCCGGGAAACCTGGAGATGCCCCTCCGCCTTTTGGGCCAAATTCAGCAGCTCTTGTTTGGCCTCGTGTAGAGCCAAGCCCGTGCTGGATGCAATATCTCCCAGCGTGACCCGCAGGCCCAACTGTTCCACTGCATCCATCACCAATGTTTGTGTAGCCACTCTTAACCTCCGCTTTCCGCCCCCATTGTCGAGGAGCCTTTGGGATCCCTAGGACGCAGATCCGCTCCCCTGAGCTAGACCTATCGTTTCCTCTACTCCCAGTATCTCCCCACTAACCCAGCAGCGGCGAGGGTTATACCCCCCTCTAGGGCAGCCAAGCCATCACGGCCAGCAGGGTCGAGAGGATCCCGATCAACACCCAGATGAGGGGCTTAGTGTCCAACGGGGGATCCGCTGCCCGGCGGCTGAGGGGATCCCCAGAAGGAGCGCCAGATCTTGGGGAAGGGCCTTTGCGTTGGGAGCGCCCATAGGCCAAGCGGTACTCTGGGGGATCAGTTTCCTCCAGCCGGCTGAGATCGGGAATTTCGCTCAACCACTCCGCTGGACGCCGCAGACGAGGGGCTTGCCAGATACCCAAGACATAGCGAGCCTGCTGGGCAACTTCTGGATCTGGGTTGCGCAGCAAGGTTTGGGCCAACAGGATGGCCTCCTGCGTTTCGCCAAGAGCTTCTTGGGCCAGGGCCTGCCAGAGCCGTAGCTTACCCGACTGCGGATAGCGGCTTTGGGCCTGCTTAACCTCCTCTAGCGCCTGCCGGTATTGTCCTCGCTCGAACCTCAACTGGATCAGAGCCAAGTGCTGAGACAATCTCAGGTCTTCGGGAAGCGTCATGCTCAGGATCCGCAGGTTAGCTAGACCGCCGGGAAGCCCCGTCCTCTCTCGCTTTAGCGGCGCGGAGCGCTTTGCATCAGCATGAGTGCGGGAGTAGGTCACGTCAGCTTCTGTTCTACCCCAAACCCCACCAGCAACAGCTCCTGCAAAGGCTGACCCTGAGGGGGACGTTGGTAGGTAAGGATCTGCCGCAGGCGCAGGCGCGGATTCAGTAGAGTGATGGTATCTACAGCAACCACACGAGTGTAGGTGGTGGTCATCACCAGTTGCAGGGATCCGGGATCAAACCGGAAAGCCGCCACCATCGGGCGATCTTCCTCGTAGGCCCGATCCCGCAGGTAGTCTCCCTGCAGCCCCAGGGGGGTTTCCTGCCGAGGGACAAACAGCATGTTCAGCTCTTGCCCGGCCTCCTCACCCTTTTCGGAAACCGTCTCAAAAGCCAAGTGAAAGCCCAGAAAACCATCCACGTTGTGGTTGGGGTAGTTGTTGTCGGCGAGCACCTTGTGCTTGAGCTCAGGGGTGAGGGTGCGAATGGTGAACTCGGTGCGGGAGCGCTCCACCTCGCCACGGTCTAGGTAATGGTAGGTGCGCTCTGTGCGCCAAGCCCCAATGCAGCAGTTGAAAAAGTGGTGAAATTGCTGGATAGCGTTCATGCGGGCGGGAGCGGACAGAGTCAGAGATCAGCGCTGGACGGGAAACCCTGCTTTCGATCCTAAAACGAATCGAAAACAACCAGGAATCCAAATCCTGAATGCCAACGATTGAGTTCTACCGTGGGATCCCCTTCCTCACGGGCTTTTGGCCACCCGGATCCCTTGGGTCTGCCCCAACAACTCCAAGGCTCGCTGCAGCTGGATGTCCTCCGGCCCGGCCAAGGTTTCCGCCGTCAGGGGAATGGATCCCTCCGCCACCACCACATCGGGCTGGATCCCCTGGCGATGGATGTCGTGGCCGCTGGGGGTAAGGTACTTGGCCGTGGTCACCGCCAGCCCCGAGCCATCCGCCAGCTCCAGCAGGGATTGAATCAGACCCTTGCCAAAGGTGCGCGTTCCTACCAGTTGGGCTCGCCCACTGTCCTGAAGTGCCCCGGCCAACACTTCACTGGCACTGGCGCTGCCCTGATTTACCAAGACCACCAGCGGCGCCTCTGTGAGCACCTCGCCGGTGGCGGGAATGCTGTCTTGAATGCCGTGGCGATCCGTCACCAGCACAATGTCGCCCTTGGGGATCCAGAAGCGGGCGATCTCAATGGCCGCCTGCAAGAGTCCCCCCGGATTGTTGCGCAAATCGAGAATGTAGCCCCGCACCCCTTGAGCTTCTGCGGCCCGAATGGCTTGGCGGACTTGAGCGGCAGCATTACCGTTGAACTGGCTGAGGCGAATGTAGGCCACCGATCCCTGAGGCAGCTCAAAAAAACGGGTGCGCACGGGGTTGATGGTGATCGATTGGCGTACCAGCTCCACCTCCCAAATGCGATCCTGCCGCTTCAGCTTCAAGGTAACCGGCGTGCCACTGCGCCCCCGCATCCGCTCGGCCACTTCGTCCAGACTCAACCCCGCCACCGGCACCCGATCCACCGCCAAAATCTCATCCTGAGGTTGGATCCCGGCCTGCTCGGCAGGAGTGCCCTCCATGGGGGCAATCACCCGCACAGCGCCTTGCTCGTCGATAGCAATCTGCAAGCCGACACCACTCAGCTCGCCGGCTGTAGAGGTCTGCAGGCTGAGGTAGTGCTCTCTGTCCAGAAAGCGGGTAAAGGGATCCCCCAGAGTGGCCAACATCTCCTCGATGGCCTGGTAAGTCTGCTTGCGCTCCTTCAGGGGCCGGGAGAGAAACCGCTGCCGCACCTGCCACCAGTTTTGCCCGTTAAACCCCGGATCCACGTAGGCCCGATCCACGTAGGCCCAAGCCTGCGCCAGCAGTTGCTGCTCTTCTCCCCAACGGCTGGCCTGCACCGGACAGGGGCCTATGGCCAAACTCGCCCAGAGCAAACACCCAAGCAAGACAAGGCGGATCCCCCACCCTCTCCAAAGGATCCCTGTGTATCTCGGCTTCTGCACAACCATCGATCCCAAAAAAAAACATTAAGAAACATGAACAAAACGCAATATCGAAAACTTGCCTGGCCTCCTGGGATCGAGATCTTCGTCCCCAAGCTGAGCCCGACGCCAGGATGGTGTTAAAAGATTGTGTTACATTGCTGAGGAGAGTGGGCTTGCCCCGCCCTCGAGATCCAATTTCAAGAATTGCAGGCATTATGAGCAAAGTTTACGACTGGTTGGACGAGCGGCTGGAGATTACGCCTTTCGTCGACGACGCAACGGGAAAATTCATTCCGCCTCACGTTAACATCTTCTACTGCCTCGGCGGGGTGACGCTGGTGTGCTTCTTAATTCAGTTTGCCACCGGCTTCGCCATGACGTTTTACTATCGTCCGACGGTGGCCGAGGCTTTTGAGTCGGTGAACTACATCATGACCCAGGTGAACTTCGGCTGGCTGCTGCGCTCCATCCACCGTTGGAGTGCCTCCATGATGGTGCTGATGATGATCCTACACACCTTCCGGGTTTACCTGACGGGGGGATTCAAGAAGCCCCGCGAGCTGACCTGGGTAACCGGTGTAATCTTGGCGGTGCTGACCGTCTCCTTCGGCGTTACCGGCTACTCCCTGCCCTGGGATCAGGTGGGCTACTGGGCGGTCAAGATCGTCTCAGGTGTGCCCAGTGCCATTCCGGTGGTGGGCGACTTGTTGGTGCAACTGATCCGGGGTGGCGAAGCAGTGGGTCAAGCTACCCTGACTCGCTTCTACAGCTTGCACACTTTCGTGCTACCCTGGCTGACCGCAGTCTTTATGACCATGCACTTTTTGATGATCCGCCGCCAAGGCATTTCTGGGCCTTTGTGAGCAAGGTTTGACTCCCAGACGCCTTTGACTTTCCTGGTAACTGGGATCTTTACCTGCCACTTTTTCAGAACTTTTGTCCCTAGATAAGGAGAACTCCCATGGCCGTCTCAAAACAGGTGATAGCGACCGAGGCCATCACCCGCAAGGTTGATCTAGACAACCCCAAAGTTGTAGCCAAGCTGAAGAAAAACATGGGCCACATGACCTATGGTGAGCCCGCTTGGCCCAACGATTTGCTCTTTATGTTTCCGGTGGTGATCCTGGGCACTATTGGAGTGATCGTTGGCCTGTCGGTTATGGATCCTGCAGGCGTGGGTGAGCCGGCGGATCCCTTTGCTACGCCTCTGGAAATTCTGCCGGAATGGTATCTCTACCCCGCCTTCCACATCCTGCGGATTGCTCCCAACAAGCTGTTGGGAATTGCTCTGATGTCTGCCATTCCTGTGGGTCTCTTGTTTGTGCCCTTCATCGAAAACGTCAACAAGTTCCAAAACCCCTTGCGCCGCCCAGTGGCGACAACGGTGTTCCTGATCGGCACCTTGGTCACCCTCTACCTGGGCATAGGTGCCACCTTGCCCTTGGATAAGTGGGTCACCTTGGGCTTGTTCTAAAAGAACATCTGGGACTCCCGCTTGATGGGTTGATCGTCATCATCACCATCAGAATCACCATCAGAGTGCAGCAGGTTGGTGGCCAGGCTGCACTTTGTTATTTGGAGAGCTTTTTAGAGGAGTTGTCTGCAAACCTGTGTGCCAAGGGATGGGCAAGTCCGCCGAAATGGTAGTATCTCTACGCCCTCATCTTCAGCTTGACCGCTCATGAGCACTTCTTCTTCAACTGCTCGAACCTATCGGATCACAGCCCTTGCCGGAGATGGCATCGGCCCCGAAATCATGCGGGTGGGACGAGCCGTTTTGGATGCAGTTGCCCGGCAGATGGGATTTGCTCTCCAGTGGCAAGAGGGCCTAATCGGCGGGGCTGCCTACGACCAGACCGGGGATCCCTTGCCGGCAGAAACCCTGAAAATGGCTCAAGAGAGCGATGCCGTTTATCTGGCTGCTGTCGGCGACTTCAAGTATGACGCTCTGCCTCCTGAGAAACGCCCGGAGCGGGCCTTGTTGGGCTTGAGGGCGGGGCTGGGGCTGTTTGCCAACTTGCGCCCGGTAAAAGTCTTCCCTCAACTGGTGGGGGCTTCCTCCCTGAAGCCAGAGGTGATCTCGGGGATCGACCTGGTGGTAGTGCGGGAGCTGACGGGGGGCATTTACTTCGGCCAACCTAAGGGAATCTTCACGGATGCCCAAGGATCCCGGCGCGGCGTGAACACCATGGTCTACAGCGAAGCTGAGGTGGATCGGATTGCCCGAGTTGCCTTTGAGCTGGCCCGCAAACGCCGGCGCAAGCTCTGCTCGGTGGACAAAGCCAACGTTCTCGAGGTGTCGCAACTGTGGCGGGAGCGGGTCAATGTCATTGCGGCTGAGTACCCGGAGGTGGAACTTTCCCACCTGTACATCGACAATGCCGCCATGCAGTTGGTGCGCTGGCCCAAGCAGTTCGACGTCATCCTCACGGGCAATCTCTTCGGCGATATCCTCTCCGATGAAGCGGCCATGCTGACCGGCTCTATTGGTATGCTGCCCTCTGCCTCTCTGGGATCCTCTGGCCCCGGCCTATACGAGCCGGTACATGGGTCGGCTCCCGACATTGCCGGACAAGACAAAGCCAACCCCATTGCCCAGGTGCTCTCCGGCGCCCTGATGCTCCGCTACTCCCTGGATCAGCCGCAAGCTGCCGACCGCATCGAACAGGCGGTAGAAGCCGTTTTGGCGCAAGGGTACCGCACCCCAGACCTCTACTCTGAGGGAATGACTTTAGTGGGTTGCCAGGAAATGGGAGAAAAGTTGGTGGCAGCCCTGTCCCAGCAGCAGGCGCAATAGCCTTTTTCGGGGCCACAGGCTACAGCCAAGGCAGACGTGCGGCGATTTCCAAGCAATTTCCAATTGTGGGGATCCTTGGAGCTACGCCCAACCGGCTTCAGGGAGAAGGTCGACCTCCTCGGTGGTTTTAATGGCCTCTTCCGGTCGAGGTGTGGCTTCTTGGCAGCGCTCCATGGCTTGAAGAAGCAGGGCTTCCCCTTCCTGCACCGTCTCAATGCGACAGAGGAGAGCACGGAATTGAGAGGCTCCGGCAAAGTCTTTGATGTACCAAGTCATGTGCTTGCGGGCCTGACGGATGCCACGTTCTCCCTTGTACTCCCAGAGACCGCGCAGATGCTCTAAGGCCATTTGAATCCGCTCCAGGGGAGTGGGGGCCGGTCTTTCTTGACCGGTTTTCAGGAAGTGATCGATTTCCCCCACCAGAAAGGGATAGCCCATGGTGCCGCGGGAGCACATCACCCCATCGGCTCCGGTTTCCTCCAAACACTTCACCGCTGCGGCTGTCGAGAAAATATCCCCATTGGCGATGACGGGAATGCGCAGGTGCTGTTTGACGCGGCGGATCCAGTCCCAGCGGGCTTTGCCGTTGAAGCCTTGGGCGCGTGTTCGGGCATGCAGGGTGAGCAGTTGCGCCCCTGCCTCCTGCAGACGGTGGGCAAAATCCAAAATGTTGATCTCCTGATCCGACCAGCCCAGGCGCGTTTTCACGGTTACGGGCACCTCCACTGCGTTGGCCACCGCCTCCACAATTCGCGCTGCCGTGTCGGGATCGCGAAGCAGAGAAGAGCCGCCGCCGTTTTTGGTAATCTTGTTCACCGGGCAGCCCATGTTGATGTCCACCAAGGTCGCCCCTTCGTCTACAGCCATGCGGGCTGCTTCCGCCAGAAAGTCGGGCCGACAATCGAACAGTTGGATGCCAATAGGCTGCTCCCCCTCGCCAACCTCCATGATGCGGGGCAACTGGCGGGCATAGCGCAAGCCGGTCGCGCTGACCATTTCCGTGTAAACCAAGCTGTGGGGGGCAAAACGGCGCACCAGCCCTCGAAAGACTTGGTCGGTTACCCCTGACAGCGGCGCCTGAAAAACGCGGCTCAAAACCTTCACCCCACCGATATCGAGGGGCTGGGACAAGCGGGCTTGGAGTTCCGGCGAAAGCTGCAGGCCCATCGGGATCCGGAGAAAGCTATCCCTCTTTGTTGACAAAGTAAAGAAGACCCATGATGCGCGCTCGTTTGATCGCGGCGGTGAGCTCCCGCTGCTGTTTGGCGGTCAGGCCGGTGATGCGGCGGGGCAAGATCTTGCCACGCTCGGTAACAAATTTCTTGAGCAGCTCAACATCGGTGTACCTAATGGGCTCTCCCGGCTTGATGGGAGACAGACGGCGGCGAGCGTAAACCATAGGTCAGGAGAACGGCGAAACGGCTTGAACTACTTGATCTCTTTGTGGATGGTGTGGCGGTTGCAGTGAGGGCAGAATTTCTTCAGCTCCAAGCGGGCTGTTGTGTTACGGCGGTTTTTGGTGGTGGTGTAGCGGTTCACACCTGGAGAACGTTTGTTGACGTTGGTGCGGCACTCGGTGCACTCCAGGGTGATGATGATGCGGGCACCCTTTGCTTTGGCCATGACGGATCCCAAGACGAAGGTAAACGGCAATGA
This sequence comes from Thermostichus sp. OS-CIW-32, assembly GCF_054060415.1. Classification (NCBI taxonomy): domain Bacteria; kingdom Bacillati; phylum Cyanobacteriota; class Cyanophyceae; order Thermostichales; family Thermostichaceae; genus Thermostichus; species Thermostichus sp. OS-CIW-32. Next base: position 30,739 of record NZ_JBSSDD010000007.1, read on the forward strand.
GGAAACTGCAATCCCAGATCCTGAGGCTGGAGATGGGGGTTTACCTCGATAAGCGCGATCACCAATTATCCAACTTTTCCTTGACGGAATCAACCCAAGTTTTCACTTGCTTGCCCGTTTGTTGCCGTAGGCTACGGGCGTTGCGATCCACATCTTTGCTCAGGCGCTGCAACTGCTTGGACAGATCCCGCACGGCGTCATTGCGCTGGGCTTGGCGCAGCAGGTCGCGAGCAGCCGATTTGACGTCGTCAGCAGCGTCCCCCTCTAGGATGTCCTGCAAAAACCGCAAGACTTTTTCATCCAGGTGGTAGCCCCGCTCCGCTTCCACCACTAGGGTACGTCCGGCGCGGTCGTGAATGGTTTGGCGTTTTTCCTTGTCGAAGATGGCAAACAGCCCATCCGCAGCCAGAGGCACCAGCAGGGCCTCTGTAAGCACAAAGAGGGAGAGCACCCCCTCTCGAGCCAGAGAGCGAACCAGGTGCGGCGAGGCTTCGGTTTCGGGATCCAGGGTTTTGATGTTCAGCAGCCATTTGCCGAGGCTTTGGCCCTCAGGACGGGATTGGAAATAGCCGCGGTTCACCAGCCAGGTGGCGAAGAAGGCGATATAGCCGACCATGTCCACTGCGCCTGCATTGGCCCCTACCAGAGCAGCCAAGCCTTGGGCTAGGTAGGAGATCCCCAGCCCCAGCCCAAAGTCGAGGGCAAAAGCCCCAATTCGTTTGCTCCAGGGAGCCAATTTCGGCAGGGGTTCTCCCTCAGCAGCCGTTTGCGGGACTGGCCGCTTGGCTTGAACCGGGGGCAGAGAAGTGGCAGGGGGCAAAGCGCTGAAGGTTCGCCACTCGCCAGCACTTTGATCCAGTTGTTCGGTTTTGGGCCGCTCTGGAAATTGGGGGCGTTCGGGGTAGGGTCTGGGATCCGTCATTGCCGGTTGAGACAGTCAGTTCTACCATTCTAGCGAGGCAAGCCCACACCCACCGGCAGAGGGGACGGGCTGCGACGGGGGATCTCGTAGGTCAGCCGATCGCGGGCCAGCAGGGTATTGGGAAAAATGGCTTGGGCTTCTGCCAGCAGGTCTTCCAAGGTAATGGGGGCTTCTGGGGTGTAGCGGGGGCTGAAGTGGGTGAGGATCAAAGCTTGGGCCTTGGCTTCGGCAGCCACTTGGGCGGCCATGGCGGCGGTGGAATGCTTAGAGCGGCGGGCCAGCTCTAAGTCAGCCTGAGCGTAGGTAGCCTCGTGGATGACCAGATCCGCAGCCCGGGAGAGATCAACAGCATTGCGGCAGAAAATCGTGTCGGTGCAGTAGGAAAATTTGCGGCCCGGAATGGGATCCCCCACATAATCCCGTCCGTGAAAGCAGCGGCCCTGCCAGATGATGGATTGGCCGGCCTTGAGCTGCCCATACAGAGGGCCAAAGGGGATCCCATCGGCTTGGGCTTTGGCCACATTAAAGCTGCCTGGCCGATCCTGTTCCACCACGCGGTAGCCGAAGGCGGGCACCCGGTGATCCAAGGGCGCGCAGAAGACGGAGTATTCCGGCTCTTGCAGGATGAGACCGGTTTCGACGGTGTGAACGCGGAAGCCGTAGGGGATGCGCGTCTCGCTGTAGCGCAACACGGCCTTCAGGTACTCTTCCAGGCCCGGCGGGCCGTAGATATCGATGTGCTCAGGGGTGCTGCCCAAGCCACAGGAGGCCAACAGCCCCGGCAGGCCGTAGATGTGATCCCCGTGCATGTGGGTGATAAAAATGCGGCGCAACTGGCTGGGGCGCAGCTCGTCTAGGCGCAGCAACTGGTGCTGGGTGCCCTCGCCACAATCGAACAGCCACCATTCCGACCGCTGGGGAAACTGCACCGCCACCCCAGAGACATTGCGCTGGCGGGTGGGCATGCCGGAGCTGGTGCCCAAAAAGGTGATCCGAATGGCGTTGGGATCTGTCACAGGGGCAAGACCTCAAGGATTGGGATCCCTAGCTTACCAATTGCTCTCGCTGGCCGAGAAAAAACCCTTGATAGGATGGGGAATAGAACGTACCCTTGAGCCTTCTCGTCATGATCACCCTGACCGATAGCGCCATCCAAGAGTTGAAGCGCCTGCGCAGCAAGTACGAAAAAGAGGGATCCCAGCCCATCCTGCGTCTAGGGGTCAAGCCGAGCGGCTGCTCTGGCCTCTCTTACGTAATGAACTTCGAGTCTCGGGCCAACCCTGACGATCACACCTTCGACTTTGGGGATATCCAGGTGGCGGTGGATCCCTTGAGTATGACCTTGATCAGCGGCACCACCGTCGACTTTTCCGAGGATCTGCTGGGGGGCGGTTTCCGCTTCAGGAACCCCAATGCAATAGCTAGCTGTGGGTGTGGCACCTCCTTTGCCACTGCTGAGACTGCTGCTGTCGTTGGTCACTAAAGTCTCAATCGCTGCCTCCCACCCGCCTTTGGGCGTCAACGGTTGGAGGGCTCTAGGCTGGGCAGCCAAAGGACAAACCAAGTCCATCCCTTCTGGCTGGTGACCCGGATTTGGCCCTGCAGATACTCCACCCACTGCTTCACCAAGGCCAGTCCAAGGCCGCTGCCCGGTTGCGCCCAGGGATCCTCAGAAGGCACACGGTAAAAGCGCTCGAAAAGGTGGGGCAGGTGGTCAGGCTCGATTTGGGCGGTGTTGCCAATCCTTAGCTCAACCCCACCGGGAAAGGCTTGCACCTCCAAGCGGAGGGTTCCGCCCGGCTGGGTAAACTTGCAGGCATTTTCCAGCAGTTCCTTCAGGATCAGGGTTAGCCGCTGCGGGTAGCTGTAGAGCACTGCCGGGAATGAGGTCAGCTCTGCCATCTCCAGCTTCAGTTGCCGGGCTTGAGCCCGTTCTCGCACCCCGTCGAGCAGGCTTGTGCAAAGGCTGTGGAGATCGATGGTGGCAGCCGCAGAGCCCAACTCCTTGGCTTCCAGGCCCTGCAGATCCAGCAACTTGTTGATCAGCTCAATTTCAGCCTGACATTCTTCCAGGGCAATGCGGTGGTATTGGCACTGCTTCTCGTTGAGAGGAGTGCGGCCCAACAGTTCCAGGGCCAACTTGATCTTGGTGAGGGGAGTGCGCAGCTCGTGGGAAACGCTGGCCAGAAAGCTATCCTTAAGGCGGCTGAGCTGCTGCAAGTCCTGTACCTGGCAGGCCAACTGGGCGGTACGTTCCTGCACTTTGGCTTCTAGGGCTTGGTTGAGTTCCCGCAGGTGGCGTTGGGCTTGGCTGGCCTGGATCAGGTGACGGATACGCCGCTTCAAAACCGCCCAACGAATGGGTTTGGAAATGTAATCGCTGGCCCCGGCAGCAAAGGCTTCATCCACGCAGGACTCATCTTCCAGCGCCGTGACGATGAGAATGGGCAGATCCGAGTTTTGAGCATGGAGGCGGCGACAGCACTCAAACCCATCCACATCCGGCATGACCGCATCCAGCAAGACCATATCCACTGGGTGTTGAGCGGCTAGCTGCAGACAGACTTCGCCGCTGCTGGCTTCCAGGACTTGGTAGCCTTCTCGCTCAAGGGCGTAGCGAACCAAGATTCGCTGGCTGGGCTCATCCTCCGCGATCAACAACAACGGCTTCTTTTCAGGAGAGGGGGATCCCGCCTGGGCCTCAGGAACCGCCGGCGAGCTGGCCGGAGGGTGGGGATTGGGCTTCAGCATAGGCATCGAGAGGAGAGGGAGAAAGGCTCTGCACTCAGAGACTGAGGATAACTTGCCGATATGCCACCTCCAGCTTCTGCAGGGCTTGCTCTATAGTATCCCATTTTACAGAACTGGCTGGCTCGGCATGAACCAGCTTTTCCAACTGCTGACACAGCTCGGCCAGACGTTTGGCGCCTAGGGTGCTGCTGCCGCCTTTGAGGCGGTGGGCCAACCGAGCAATGGCTTGGGGATCCCGCTGCTCTAGGGCCTGCCGCAGGGATCCCAATAGAGCTTCGCTGTCCTGCCGGTAGGTTTGGATCATCTCCTGCCAGGCTTCTGGAGAGCTGAAGACTGCCCGCATCTGGGCGAGGATAACGGGGTCGAGGGGCGGATCCTCTTCTTGGCTGGCCGGGATGGGAAGGGGAAGGGATCCCTGAAGAACCCGGACTAGGGTAGCCGGCTCCAAGGGTTTGGTTAGATAGCCATCTACCCCAGCAGCTTGGGCAGCAGCACGGCCTTCCGAAAACACATTGGCCGTGAGGACAACAATGCGAGGCTGGCGCTCAGGAGGCAGTTCAGCGCGGATGCGACGGGTGGCCGCAAGACCATCCAGCTCCGGCATTTGCATATCCATCAACACCAGATCGTAGGGTCGCAGGCGCAGAGCTTGGACGGCTTCTAGGCCGTTGCCGACAATATCGGGCCGGTAGCCCAATCGCTCCAGCATGAGGCGAATCACCTTCTGGTTAACCGGGTTATCCTCTGCCACCAGGATCTGAAGCGGGTAGCGGCTGGCCAGGGTCGCGTCCCAAATGGAGGGAGGAGCGGCGGGAGAGGAAGATAAGGAAGAAGGAGCTTTTTCTCCCACCAGCTCCAGCAGCAGCTTCCGCAGTTGGGAGGCTTTGACCGGCTTGGCCAAAGTGGGGAGAGGGTCTGCTGTGGAGATGAAGTTGCGCCCCGTCAGCACTATGGGCAACAGGCGGGGTTGCGCTGTCTGCAGGTCAGCCGCCAGGGTCAAGCCATCCCGGTCTGGCAGGGTGGCATCCAGAAGGGCCAGGTCAAAAGGACGAGTTCTAACTGCAGCCTGGGCTTCTGCCGCCAAGGCACAACAGGTTACCTCCATGCCCCAAGCGCTCAGCAGTCGGGATAGCAACTGCCGTTGACTGGCGTTGTCTTCCACCAGCAAAACCCGCTTGCCGGCCAAGCACGGATCCGGTGCGGCGGTTGGCAACAGCTCCTGGTCTGGCCTCTTTAGGGGGATGCGAAAGCGAAAAGTGGATCCCTGGCCCGGCTGACTTTCCACCCCGATTGCTCCCCCCATGAGCTGGCAGAGACGCTGGCTGATGGCCAAGCCCAGGCCGGTGCCCCCAAACTGGCGGCTGATGGAGCTATCCACCTGGCTGAAGGGCTTGAAGAGGCGATCCAATTTTTCGGGGGGAATGCCAATGCCTGTATCCCGCACCTGAACGTTGACCCATTGCTTTTCAGGATCCCTCTCCCCGGCCTCGACCGTCACCACTACCTCTCCCTGGGGGGTGAACTTGATGGCGTTGCTGAGCAGATTGGCCAGGATTTGGCGCAGCCGGTTGGGATCCCCTATCAAGGTTGGCGGCAGGTTGGGATCCACCCAGGCCACCAGTTCCAGATCCTTGCTCTGGGCTTGGGCGGCCATCAAATCCAGCAGCTCTTCCACCAACTGCGGCAAGGAAAAGGGTATTTCCTCCAGTTCCAGTTTTTGGGACTCGATCTTGGAGAAATCGAGGATGTCGTTGATTAGGTTCAGCAGCACCTCGCCTCCATAGCGGATGGTCTGTACCCAATCCTGCTGCTGCGGATCCAAGGAGGTGTCCAGGAGTAGACTGGTCATCCCCAAAATGGCGTTGATGGGGGTGCGGATCTCGTGGCTGATGGTGGCCAGGAACTCGCTCTTGGCCCGGCTGGCGGCTTCGGCAGCTTCCTTGGCTGCTTTCATCTGCTCTTCTGCCAGCTTGGCTACGGTGATATCCCGTCCGGCGGCGTAGAACAGGGATCCGGCCAAAGAGGCTCGCCACTCGATGAAACGATAGCTGCCGTCCTGGGTGCGGTAGCGGTTGACAAAGTGATCCAGCCGTTTCTCTTCGATAAGCTGCTGCATGGCCGCCTGCGTGGCGGGGACATCTTCCGGATGAACCCACTCCAAAAACGGTCGGCTCTGGAGCTCCTGCAGGGAATAGCCCAGGGTGGTCTCCCAGGCTCGGTTAAGACGGCGAAGGTACCCTTGGGCATCGGCAATGCAAAGCAAATCCAGAGCTACCGAGAAAAACTGCTCCAGCTCCGCTTCTGCCGACTTGCGGGCAGTGATGTCCACCGCGGTAAACACCCAACACGGGATCCCGCGCAAGACAAGGGGCTGCACAAACACGTCTTCCCAGACAACTCGGCCATCCTGCCGCTGCCATTGCCACTCAAAGCGGGCGGATCCCTGCTGGCGGGCTTGCTCCAAGTAGGACTGCAGCGAGAACTCCCCGCCCCGAAGAGCCTGGCGATAGGGAGACTGCTCCAAAGTGTCGAAGGCTCGCAGCTCCTCCAGGCTGGAGAAGCCATAGGCCGAAATGGCTTGGGAGTTGGCCTCCAGGATCTCGCCGGTCTCGGCATGGCGGATGAGGATGGCCACAGCGGCATTCTCAAACAGCGCCCGGAACTTCTGCTCGCTTTCCTGGACGGCCTGCTGGGATCGCACCCTGTCGGTTACATCGCGGACGATCACCACCACCTCTTGGGGGTTGAGGGGCACAATGCGCACCTCTTCGTGGCGGGTCTCTCCTTGAATCTCGATGCTTTGGTCGTAGCGCTGCCGCGTCTGGGTAGCTATAGCCTGCTGAACAAAGAAAAGCCGCCGCTCGGCCAACTCCGGTGGCAAAAGCTCCTGCAGGGATCGGCCCACGTAGGTGTCGGGTGAGCTATAGGGAACAACCTCGCCCCCCCAGACAAAGCTCAAGCAAATGCCCTGGCTATCCAGGCGGAAGATCAAGTCGGGAATGGCTTCTAGAATGGCTCGCTGCACCTGTTCAGCGGCTTTCAAGGCCAGCTCTGCCTGCTTGGCTTCTGTAATATCCCGCACGATTGCCAGGACTTCCTGGCTGTTGAGAGGGACAATGCGGGCCTCTTCGTAGCGTACCTCCCCTTGAACTTCAATGCTGTACTCGTAGCGCTGTTGGGTTTGGGTGGCCAGGGCTTGCTGAACATAGAAAAGCCGCTGCTCTGCCAGCTCCAGCGGCAGAATTTCCCGGGGGGATCGGCCCAAGTGCTGCTCGGCTGGAGTGTAGAGATGGATATCGCCTCCGGAAATAAAGCTCAGGCAGATGCCCTGGCTATTCAGGCGAAGGATGAGGTCGGGGATGGCTTGGAGAATGGCCCGCTGGGTGGCTTCCATTTCTCTAAGGGCCAACTCTGCCTGTTTCCGCTCGGTGATATCTCGCACCAGGATGTAAACTTTGTCTCTCCCGTGAGCGACAACGCAGGCTCTCCGATAGCAGCGGATCCCCGGCTCAATCTCAACTTCGTACTCTAAGTACTGCGGCGTCTGGCTGACCAAGGCCCCCTCCGCCAGAGATGGATACTGCTCTTTCAGCGAGCCAGTAAACACGTCTTGGGCGCGGCAACCCACGTAAAACTCAGGCGGATGTCGGGTGGGAACGTAAGGGGAAGGCTTGCAATGAAGAATGACTCCCTCGGCGCTGAGCTCAAAAATCAAGTCGGGAATGGCCTCGTAGAGGGCGCGGTAGCGAGACTCGCTTTCCTGTAGAGCCCGCTCCATCTTGACCCGCTCGCTGATGTCGCGGCTGGTGATGAGGATCCCATCGCCCACCGGCACCACTTGGTGATGGATCCAACTGGCCTTCAAGCCCGGCTGCCCCGAAATGGGGAACTCCTCTTCCAGAGGAATGCCGGTTTCCACCACTCGCTTGTATTTCTCAAAAAAGCCCCCCCAGCGGTTGATGGGCAGCAGCTCGCACAGCCGCTGGCCGATGATCTGCCGGCGCTGGAGGGAAATGAGCTCTTCCCCCTTGGCGTTGACATCCACAAAGACAAAGTCGCGGATCTCGCGGGTAACGGGATCCCGCACCGCCTCCAGCAGGTAAATAGCATCCAAGCTGGCTTCCAAGGCTGCCCGAAAACGAGCCTCTGGGCTGGGGGTGCCCCTAAGAAGTTGGAAAGGAAATCTCAGGATCCTCCGCAAGACAGAAAGCTGCTGCAGGCCGAGCAGCAGAAGAGCCAGAAGGAGGGATCCCAGCAGCCAAAAGGCAAGGCCAGAGGGATCCACCAGGCCCACCGTTTTCCCTACCGCCCATAGCTCTCTGTGCATAGAACCCAGAGATTCCTGCCCCCTTTCCACAGTATCCCAGCAAGTCTTTCCAGCTTATCTTGGAGGTCAAAAGGGAAAGCTCAGCTAACTTGCGGAAATGGCCTCTATGCAATGGGCAGGATTCCTCAAGAGTGGCTTTTTGGGGAAATGAGTCTTGGCTCAAAGCTTTGTTTCTGGGTGCAGTAGGGAGAGAGACTCTTTATTGTGAAGATGCTTTATTGTGAAAAATAATTGTGAAGATTCAGCGGGATCCCTTGCGCCAGCGGCAATAGAGTTTTTCCAACTCCACCCAGACCATAACCACGGTGCTAAAGCCCAAGCAGATCAAAAGTTCAGTGCGGGTTAGCTCCTCTGTGCCAAAGAAGCTGCGCAAGAAAGGCACATAGAGCAGAGCCAATTGCAAGAGCAGAGTGGTCAGGACCGCGCCCAGCAGGTAGGGGTTGGAGAAAGGGTTGGTCTCGATGGTGAGCTTCTCGTTGGAGCGCACGGCCAGCGCATGGCCCATCTGGGCGATACACAGGGTGGTGAAGACCATTGTGCGCCAGTGGGGGATGTAGGCTTCCACAATGGCCATCATGAGGATTGTGGAGATGGCAAAAACCACGCCGATGCGCACCATGTAGGCTCCCAGCCCCTGGGCGAAGATGCTCTCTTTGGGGTTGAAGGGGGGGCGCTGCATCACCCCTGGCTCCGCCGGTTCCAAAGCCAAGGCCAGAGCGGGCAGGCCATCGGTCACCAAGTTCATCCACAAGATCTGTAGGGGTGTCAGCGGCACATCCCCCAAGCCCAGGATGGGGGCAGCAGCCACTGTCAGCACCTCACCGATGTTGCTGCCCAAAATGTACTTCACAAAGCGGCGGATGTTGCTGTAGACCACTCGCCCTTCTTCAATGGCTGCCACGATGGTGGCGAAGTTGTCGTCCAGCAGCACCATATCGCTGGCCTCTTTGCTCACATCGGTGCCCGTGATGCCCATGGCGATGCCAATATCCGCTTGGCGCAGGGCAGGGGCGTCGTTGACCCCATCCCCGGTCATGGCCACGAACTCGTTTTGCTTTTGCAGGGCTTGCACAATGCGCAGCTTGTGTTCGGGGGCGACGCGGGCATAGACCCTGACGGTTTGTACCGTTTGCAGCAGCTCCTCGAAACTCAAGCGGGAGAGGGTACGCCCGTCAATCGCCTGATCCTCCGACTCGAGAATGCCCAACTCCCGGGCAATGGCCACAGCCGTGAGCTGATGATCGCCGGTAATCATCAGGGTGCGGATCCCAGCTTCTCGGCAGCGGGCCACGGCCTCTCGTGCCTCTGGTCGCGGAGCATCGTGCATCCCCATCAGGCCCAGCCAAACCAGGTTGTGCTCCACCTCTTCCCCGTTGTCCGGGATCCGCTCTAGCCTCTGGGTGGCTACCCCCAGAACCCGGATACCTTGGGCGGCCAGGCGGTTATTGGTGCCGAGGATGGCCTGGCGATCGGTTTCCGACAGCTCCTGCCAAGTGCCCCCTTTCTGGATACGATCACACCGCTCCAGCACCAGCTCTGGGGATCCCTTGGTGTAGACGCAGTAGCCGCCGTTTTCTTGGATCACCACGCTCATGCGTTTTCGTTCCGAGCTGAAGGGGAGCTCCTGCACCCGTGGGTAGCGCTCCTGTAAAGAGCCTTTGTGGAGGTTGGCTTTGGCGGCTGCCACCAGCAGGGCTGCTTCGGTCGGATCCCCCAGGATGGACCAGGTGGGCGTTGAAGGGGGGGAAGAAACTGCAGACCGAGGGTTGCGACCGGCAACGGGTTGGAGGCTGGCCTGCAACAGGGCATCGTTGCAGAACACCACGGCCCGCAAGATGGCCTGCAGATCCGGGGCGCTCCCGGGATCTATGGGCTGGCCGCCGCAGTAGAAGGATCCCTTGGGAATGTAACCGGTGCCGCTGACGTGGTAATGGCGGTCGGGGGTAATGATGTCGGTCACCACCATTTTGTTTTCCGTGAGGGTGCCGGTTTTGTCGGAGCAGATGGTGGTCACGGATCCCAGGGTCTCTACTGCCGGCAGGCGGCGGATCAGGGCATGGCGGCGCACCATGCGTTGGGTGCCTATGGCCAGGGTGACAGTGATAACCGCGGGCAGCCCCTCTGGTACCACGGCCACGGCCATGCTCAAGGAGGTTTCCAGAAGCGAGGTGAAAGGGGCCATGCTCCCGGCTTGCAGCAGCCCTATCCCCACCACCAGGGCCACCAAAGCCAGGGATCCCGACACCAGCACATTGCCCAGTTGGCTCATGCGCCGCTGCAGGGGAGTGGGCTCGTTTTCCACCGTTTGTAGCAGCTTCGCCACCTTGCCCAGCTCCGTGTTCATGCCGGTGGCAGTAACCAAGAGGATCCCTCGCCCCTGAATCACTTCGGTGCCCATGAAGGCCATGTTGCGCCGTTCCCCCAGCTCGATGTCCGGCGGGAGTACGCAATCTGCCTGTTTGGTTACAGGGGTGGCTTCTCCGGTCAAAGCTGCTTCCCGCACCTGCAGGTTCACGGCCTCGGCCAAGCGCCCATCGGCTGGGATCTGTACCCCGGCTTCCAGCAGCACGCGATCCCCCGGCACCAGTTGGCTGGCTGGAACTTCTTGCCACAGGCCATCCCGCTCCACCCGCACAGTAGGGGAGGCCAGTTTTTTCAGGGCCGCCAGCGCTTTTTCCGCCCGACTTTCTTGCAAATAGCCCAGGCCACCGTTAAGGCCAACGATCAACAAAATGGCCAGGGCATCTTTGGGAAACTCGCCTTCTTGCAAGTCCAAAGTGGCTGAGATCGCCGCTACGGCGATCAGCATCAGCAGCATGATGTTGCGGAATTGATCCAGCAGGACTTGCCAGGAGCTACGGCCAGAAGTGGTGATCAGCTCATTGGGGCCATATTGCCGCTGCCTCTGGATCACCTGCTGAGTGGTGAGGCCACGATCGGGATCGGTCTGCAACTTCTGGATGGCGGCGGCAAGGGTGAGGCTATGCCAAGCAGGGACAGAGGAAAGGGAGGATCCATCCGGTGGGATCATCGCGACCACTCGAGGGTTCTTGCCGCATTTTGACATACTCCCCGCCCTCGAGGGGGAGGATTCTTGTCATCTCCCCAGTTGTTCGGGCCATAGCTCTTCTGGCGCCAGCGGCTGGGATCATCTTCAGAGCGCCAAGCCCACGACGAGGATCGAACTCGTGACCTCCCCCTTACCAAGGGGGTGCTCTACCACTGAGCCACGTGGGCAAAGCCGATGGTGGGCCGAGTTGGATTCGAACCAACGTAGGCGTAAGCCAGCGGATTTACAGTCCGCCCCCTTTAACCCCTCGGGCATCGACCCGTTGACACCGGTCTTTCATCATAGCAGAAGGTGTTGCGTAAGTCAGACACACTCCCACTGTGCCAATTGTCAGCCATCTCAAAACCGAGGAGTCAGAGTCGAAGCGGAACGAGGCAGCCCCAGAGCTGGGTATAAAGGGATCGGGTTAGGGCTGGGCACTTTTCAAGACAAACTGAATAAGGAACTTGATATCGTTTAAGACAGTTTTCTGACTCCTGACCATGATTTCGACCCTCGGCACTCCCACCCATCCAGAGCAGACCCTTTCCCCCAACCAGTCTTTGCGCCCCTTGACCAGCCGTATCAACAGCCGGGGGCACTTGGAAATTGGGGGGTGCGACGTGGTGGAGCTGGTGCGCCAGTTTGGATCCCCTCTCTACATCCTGGACGAATGGACGCTGCGCCGCGCCTGCCAGCTTTACCGTGACACCTGGGCCCGCTGCTACGCCGGGGGATCCCGGGTTTTGTACGCCACGAAAGCCTGGAATTGCCTGGCCATCTGTGCATTGGCGCTGCAAGAAGGGCTGGGGTTGGATGTGGCTTCCGGCGGGGAGCTGTACACAGCCCTGCAGGCGGGGGCCAAAGGTGAAGATCTCTATCTGCACGGCAACGCCAAGTCTCTCGACGAGCTGAACTTGGCCCTGGAGACGGGCTGTACTTTGGTGGTCGATAGCCTGTACGAACTGCAGCAGGTGTCGGCCCTGACCACGCCCGCACGGCCAGCGCGGCTGCTCCTGCGGGTTAACCCCGGTATTGACGTCCACACCCACGAGTACATCCGCACCGGACAAACCGACAGCAAATTCGGCATCGGCCAATGGCAACTGCCGGAGGTGTTTGACTTTTTGGCAGCCCATCCCCAACTGCAGTGCGTTGGGCTCCATGCCCACATTGGGTCACAGATTTTTGATCTACAGGGCCACCGCGACCTGGCGGGGGTGCTGGCCCAGATCTGGCGGCAAGGGCTGGGCAGAGGGTTGCCCCTACAAGAGCTGAATGTGGGTGGGGGCCTGGGGATCCGCTATATCGAATCCGATGATCCCCCCTCCATCCCGGAGTGGGTGGAAACTGTGGCAACGGCGGTGCAACAAGCCTTTGCCCAGTCCGGGATCCCTTTGCCCAAGGTGCTCTGCGAGCCTGGACGATCTGTGATTGGGCCGGCTGCCGTGACCGCCTACACCCTGGGAGGGCAAAAGCGGATCCCTCCCAGCGATGACCTGCCCCAGGGACGCACCTACATCACCATCGACGGTGGTATGTCCGACAACCCCCGCCCGATCACCTATCAAGCCCGCTATACCGCCCTTCTGGCCAACCGACCAGAGGCAGAGGCCACGCAGCGGGTAACGGTGGCCGGCAAGCACTGCGAGTCGGGGGATGTGCTGTTGAAGGATGTGCTTCTGCCCGCCCCAATGGCAGGAGAAGTGTTGGTAGTTTTGGCGACGGGGGCCTACAACTACAGCATGGCTTCCAATTACAATCGCTTCCCTCGGCCAGCCGCGGTGCTGGTCAACGAGGGAGAGGCCCAGTTGATTGTGCGGCGAGAAACTTATGCCGACTTAATCCGTCAAGATGTCTTGCCAGAGCGGTTGCTGCGTTGAAGGGGAAGTTTGCCCATACCCATCTGGTCAGTAGAGGCACAGCCTTTCCTGGCAGCGCCGACCGCAGCCAACGCACCTCATGCGAGAAAGACTGGAAGACAGCCAGGAGGTGAGTGGTAGGCTGGTCTGGGGGCCGCAGTCCAACAGGGGTTCTGAGGTGCAGAACGGCACCAGGCAGAAGGTCCGCAATGAGGGGAGCGTGAACGGGGTTTTTCGCCATGCTGGCGGCCTTATGGGCTTGGCTACAGCAGTTTAACTTTCTCAGCCTCTTGGACTGGGCTCTGGCTGTCTTTCTGTTGGCTTTGGCTCTCTACTACACCCGCGAAAGTCGTGCTGGGGTGCTGGTGAGGGGATTTATAGTGCTGCTGGTGCTGTACCTGGCCACAGCCTCTCTCCCCTTGGTTCACCTGATCTTGGATCGCCTGCTCCTGGGCGCAGCTGTAGCCATGGGCGTGCTCTTTCAACCGGAGTTTCGGCGGCTGCTGGAGCAATTGGCAAGAGCCATCCGCATGGAGTGGCCGAGCAACGCAGGCGATGACGAGGAGGATCCTGAGGAAGATTTGGTGGAAGAACTGGTGCAAGCAGTGCGAGAACTTTCCCAAAACCGCACAGGAGCGCTGATTGTGATCGAGCCGGAGCAACCAATTGACTCGCGGGTATTTACCGACAAAGGAGTACCTCTCCAGGCGCGGGTGTCGCGGGAGATCTTGCAGACCATTTTCCAGACTTCAACTTTGTTGCATGATGGGGCTGTGGTCATCCATCGGAATCGCATTCGCGCAGCGGGGGTCATCCTGCCGGTTTCGGAGCGGGCCGCCTCTCGACAGCTGGGCACACGGCACCGCGCTGCGATGGGGATCACAGAGCAGACCAATTGCTTGTGTATTGTGGTCTCAGAAGAAACGGGATCCATTTCCCTGGCGGAGGGTGGGCGCATCGAGCGGCCTCTGACCAGTGCCAAGTTACACGAACTGCTGGTACAGCGGTTGCGCAATCCCCGCGATGCCAAAAAACGAGATGCTCCGCTAAAGGGATTGTGGGCCCACCCCTGGTTTCGCAATGGGCCGCTGCGCTGGTGGGGATCCCTCTCCGATCTGACTAAACTCTTTCGCAAACCTGAGAAAACCCTCCCCGAAGACTGAATCTCCATGACCCTTTCTCCTGCCCATCTTCTGCAGTTGCCTGCCGACCTAGATCCGCAGTTGTTGCCCCGCCATGTGGCGGTGGTGATGGATGGCAACGGGCGTTGGGCGCAAAAACGGGGCTTACCCCGCAGTGTTGGGCATCAGCGAGGGGTAGCGGCCCTGAAGGAGCTGCTGCGCTGTTGTGATGACTGGGGGATCCCAGCCCTTACCGCCTATGCCTTCTCCACCGAGAACTGGGGCCGGGCCCGCGAGGAGGTGGATTTTCTCATGACTTTGTTCGAGCAGGTGCTGTGGCAGGAATTGGGGGAAATGGTGCAGCAGGGGGTGCGCATCCAGTTTGCCGGCCAGTTGTCGGCTCTGCCCCACTCTCTGCAGGAAACCATCGTGCATGCGGTGGCCTGCACCCAGCACAACAAGGGCATTTGCCTGACGGTGGCCCTCAACTACGGGGGACGACAGGAGATCCTACAAGCCTGCCGCTCCATTGCCACCTTGGTGCAGCAGGGGCTGCTGCAGCCGGATCAGATTGACGAGGCCCTCTTTTCCCAATTTCTCTACACCACCGGCTTATCGGATCCTGATCTGCTGATCCGTACCAGCGGCGAGATGCGCATCAGCAACTTCCTGCTCTGGCAGATGGCCTACACCGAGCAGTATTTCACCCCCATCCTCTGGCCGGATTTCGACCGAGCCGCTTTTCACCAAGCCTTGCTTAGCTATCAGTCGCGGCAGCGGCGGTTTGGCAGGTGAGGATGATCCCTGGTTGGATATCCGTTGCCAACCGGCAGCTAGCGCAGAAAGCTGGTCACCAACCACATCACCGTAAACGTGATCCCCACCAACAGCGCACCAGGAGCATCGCCACCGGTGAGAGGAAGGGCAATGCCGTAGGCCAACATCAGCCCCAGGCTCAGGCCCGCCAGGGCCAAGAGAAAAGCGCGAATGAAGCGGCGCTCTTTGCGGTACAGGAAATAGATACAAGCCATCAGCCCCAAGGCCAGTTGCAGCGAGGGGTACTCATCGGGAGCCAGGATAACCCAACCCCCCAGCCCACCCAGCAGCGCCGCAGGCCAGAGGGCATCGGCGGTAGAGGGGGTATCCAACCAGCGGCTGACCCAGGGGGGATTTTGGGCAGCAGGGCGAGGCAAACTCAGCTCCGGCTCAGGATGGGCAGCCCGTTGTTCGGCGTAGCGAATGCGATCGGGAACGGCGATTTTGCCCTCTTTGCGCAGGCGCAGGCGCTGCATCAGGATGGCATCGTAGGCTTGCTCCACCCGCTCTTGCTGCTGTTCATCGGCGCCCAAGCTGGCCAGGAGCCGAGCCCGCGCCGATTGAATCTCTTCAAAAGAGGCTTCTTCGCTAATTCCCAACACCTGATACGGACTCATCTCAGCCATAGCGACCAGCCCTGTAACTCTTTATCACCTTAACCCAGCCTGCCCGACCTTCGATCCGGCTACGTGACGGGGATCGACAACGGGGATTGAGTTGCCGCATTCCCCAAGGCTACGGATTTGGAGATGGAGGCAAGCTCCGTTTGTAGACATCGGGCCACATACTCAACCGCAGCGTAGGTGGTGGCTTTGCCAAGGCTAAGGCGAATGGATCCCAGCGCCTCGGCTTCTGAGTGGCCCATGGCCAAGAGGATGCGGCTGGGGATCAGTTGGCCGCTGCTACAGGCGGAGCCGGCGCTAATGGCGATCCCCTGGCGGCTTAGGGCCCTGACCAGCACATTCCCCGGGATCCCTGCGGCGCAGTAGCTGAGGTGGTGGGGCAGACGCTGCTCCAAACGGACGGGGCCGGTCAGCCGCAAACCGGGCACCTCCGCCAGCAACTGGGCCAAATGCCGTTGCAATTGCCGCAGGCGGGCCGTTTCTTGAGATAGCTCTTGGGCCGCCAAAGCTGCCGCCACTCCCAAGCCGACAATGCCCGGGATCCCTTGGGTGCCAGCCCGCAGCCGCCGTTCTTGCCCACCCCCCCGCAGCAGCGGTCGCAGCTCCACCCCTGGGCGCACGTACAGCGCCCCCACCCCCTGCGGCCCGTAGAGCTTGTGCCCGGAAAGGGAGAGCAGATCCACCGGCAGTTGTGTCAGATCCAACGGGATCCGCCCCACCGTCTGCACAGCATCGCTGTGGAACAGTACCCCAGCTTGGCGGCAGATGTGGCCCAGCTCGGCAATGGGTTGCAGGGATCCCACCTCATTTTGGCCGTGGACGATGGAGACCAAAACGGTATTGGGTTGCAGCGCCTGGATCAAAGTCTGGGGATCCACCTGGCCGGCGGCGTTCACCAGCAGACGGGTGACCTGCCAGCCTTGGGACTGCAACTGGCGGGCAGCATTCTCCACCGAGGCGTGCTCGACGCTGGAGATGATGAGATGTTGGGGAGTAGAGTAGCGCTGGGCCACCCCAAACAGGGCCAGGTTGTTGGACTCCGTCCCGCCTGAGGTAAACAGCAGCGCCTCCGGCTCACAGTTAAGCAGCTCGGCCACCTGCTGCCGCGCCCGCTCCATGGCCATGGCGGCCCGTTCTCCCCACCCGTGCAAGCTGGAGGGGTTGCCCCAGCTTTCCTGCATCGCCATCTGCATGGCCTCGATCACCTCAGGCCGAGGCGGAGTGGTGGCGCTGTGGTCAAAGTAGAGGGCAGGATCCAAACGCAACATGCCAGCTCGACCAGCCGGGGCTCCGTGTTCCTATCTTAAGATCCTTGGCCAGTGTTGCCCAACGCTGGCAGCAGCTTCCCCTTGTTGAGGCCAAACCCGCTGGAGGCAAATTGAGCCTGCCTACTTGAAAAGACTAGTACGCTGGCGGTGCATCACCACCGATTCCACCAAGCCAATGGCCAGAAAATTGGTCAGTAGAGCCGAGCGGCCATAACTTAGAAAAGGCAAAGGCAAGCCGGTAATCGGGGCCAGGCCGATGGTCATGCTGATGTTCACCACCGCCTGAAAGAGGATCATCGCCAGCACCCCAATGGCAATCAGGGATCCAAAATTGTCCTTGGCCCCTTGGGCAATCCAGATCAGCCGCGCACACAGGATCCAAAACAGGATCAGCACCGTCAGGGCGCCGATAAAACCCATCTCTTCCCCAATGGCCGAGAAAATAAAATCCGTGTGCTGTTCGGGGATGAAGTCCAGCTGGGTTTGGGTGCCCTGCTGGATACCGCGGCCCCAGAGGCCGCCGGCTCCGATGGCAATGCGGGATTGAATGAGGTGATAGCCGGCTCCCCAGGGCTCTTGCATGGGATCGATAAAAATCTCCAGCCGCCGCCGCTGATAGGGCTTGAGAAGGTGCCAAGCTAGCTGACCCAACTGCCCCGAGAGCAGGTTGATTACCCCAAAAGTTACGGCCCCCGTCCACTGCCAGGGGAGACGCCAAGCAGCCAACCCCGCCATTCCCAGACACCAGAGCAGCCAAACCCAAAGCATCCAGCTCAGCTCTGGGCGAGTGTGTAAGCCATAGAGAATGGCCCCCACCCCCGGCGACAGGAGCAAGAGGATCCAACTGCCCTTGGCTCCGGCCCAGTAGAGCATGACCAGGACAATCACCACAAACACCAGGGCAGTGCCCAGGTTGGGCTGCAGGAAAATCAAGATCCAGGGAGGAGCAATGACGGCAACGGCCACCCAAATCTGGCTGAAGTATTTGATCGGCCAGTGGTGCAGGAGAGCGGCTAGGGTGATGATTACCCCCAGCTTGGCAAACTCAGAAGGCTGCACCTGAAAGCCAGCGATGGAGAGCCAGCGCTCCGCCCCTCCCCCCGCCGTGCCGAAAAAGAGCACTGCAATTAAACCTGCCAAGGTCAGGAAGTAGGTGAACCAGTGCCAGCGCAAAAGCCGCTCATACGGGATCCGGGCTACCATTCCCAAAAACACCAGGCTGATCCCGGCCATGATCAACTGCTGCAGCCAATAGTGGCTGATGGGACGCTCCCAGACTGCGCTGCGGATGGCAAGAATGCCGATGCCTGTCAAGGCCAGCACCGTGGCCAGCAACATGCCATCGAACTCGCGCCAAGGAGCCAAGATCTGCCGCAGAAGCTTTTTCCACCTAGGCTGAGAAGACACCTTTGGGTCAACGTTGCCCAGCAATAGACCCCATCCTCCAAAGCAAGGCCAGCACCAGTTTGACATGCCCCTTGCCCCACTGGCTCACTCTCGACCCCTCTCCCACGGGGGGAGCTATTCCCAGCTCTGCAGTTGCCCTAGCCAAGCGGAGAGGCGGGATCCCACCTCTTCTCGACGCCCTTCAAGATTGGCTGCCGTCCAAATCAGAAGCAGGCCCAGCAGGATCCCAGTGGCCCAGAGCAGCAGCGCATCAGTTGTTACCAACAGCCATCCCTGCCGCAGGATCCCCAGCCCAAAGGCCAGCGTGCCCACGAAGAGATAGGCTCTTACCCGCAAGGCCAAGCCCAGCAGACCCAAGGCCAAACCCAACCCTACCGGCCAAAAGCCCGTCCACCGTTGCCCGTGAGTTTCCACCAGCACCACCAGCAGCCATGTGCCCAAGGAAACCAGCCGCAGCCAATGCCGCCCCCGCCGTCCGTTGGTTTCCTGTAATCCCGGATCCACCTGGGCCACATAGAGCAGGGATCCCACCAGGGGCAGGGCATAGAACGTCAGGGAAGCCCAATCCTGATGCCAGCCGTAACTCCACAGGATCCAGTTGCTCAAGAACAGGCTGACATAGCCCAGGCGCACTTGGGATCTCCAGATAGCCAGCAGGGCATAGTAGGTTGCCCCCAGCAGCAGATTAAGGGTGTTATTTCCTCCCGCGGTTACCAGAAAAGCGGCCAGGGGCAGCACCAAGGCTGTATTCTGCCAGGGATCCGACGGCCAGCCCCACCCTCGCCAGGGCAAGCCATGGTAAACCAGCCCCAGCCCACAGAGCAGGGATCCGGCCCATCGCGCTATGGATAGCTGCGGCAGCCCCAGGAACACACCGCCCAGCAGAACCCCAGCTCCTTGCCATGCACTGAGGTAACCCCAGACCGTTGGCACCCAATTTTGCTCTGTTGGAGATTCTAGAGTTGAGGTTCTCGCCTGTCCGGCGGCATAGGCCACCAGGCCGGATCCCGTCAGCACCCAGAGGAGCTGTCCCCAACGGCTGAGGCGAGGATCGAAAAGGGCAGACCAGAGGACAAGGCTGGCCAGAGCCCAGTTGGCCAAGGCCATCCAGCGCAACCCAGCTCTTTTAAGCTGCAGGGTCGCCGCCAGCCAAGGGGGACAAAAGCCGTAGCCCCAGGCCAAGCTCAGCCCTAACAGAGCGATCAACACCAACCCATTTGCCAGGGATCCCCCAGTTCGCTGGCTGAGGAAGTAAACCCAGCTCTCGTAGGCGGCCACAGACACGCCCCAAGCGCCCAGGAGCCCTTTCCAGTTGGCAGGACGGAGGTCTTCCCGGCCTTGCTCTTGCGCCCGTTGGACCGCCTGTCGACGCCCCAGGCCCAGCAACACGATGGAGAGACCTAAGCTGCCCAAGCCCGTTACCTCACTCCACTGGGCATGGGATCCCAGCCAGCCCAACCCTGCATAGATCAAAGGCCCCGTCCGCCAGAAGCTCAGGGCCCTGACCTGTTGCAGGAGCTGCCCCCCCAAAGACTTTGTCCCGCCAGCGCGAGCGGCCCCCTCAAGCAAGAGTTTTTCCGGCCCAATCCAAAAGAGGATCCCCAGGCTCAGATTGATGACGGCAAGCAGAGGGGCAACAGGACGGGATCCCTGTACCACCCACAAGAGGCTGCTGGCCACCAACAGCTCCAAAGCCCAGATCAGCCCATAGGACAGCCCCTCCATTACAGACCATGAGATGGCCGACGAAGCCTCCTGACCGCTGCCGCCAGTTGAGACATCCTCCGCCCTGGAAGGAGACGGGCTTTCGCTCTCCAAGCCAGCAGGATGGACACCGCCGTCGCGATAAAAAGCGGGAGCCACTTCCACCCAAAGCCGCAAAACAATGGCCACCAGGACAGTCCCAGAGGCCAGGGTCAGAGCCACTGGGGAATCCAGGTACTTTCCACCACCGATGCGACCTGCTTCTGGCTGCAATGTCTGCAACGTTAGGGAAAGTAAAAGTACGATCCCCAGCAGAAAGCCAAAGCCATCCAGCACCGGTCGGTAAGCTGCCCGAAGGCGGGGAGAGAGGTAGTGGAACGGAGTCCCTAGGCTGTAGCGACAGCCGCTAGTGCTCCGCACCGCTGTCGCGAACAACAGCAGCACCCCCAAGGCCGTCAGCCATTCTGACTCCGTTAAAGCGGGGAACAGCCGATGGATTCCCACCAGACCGAACCCCCAGCCAAACGTCACTGTCAACAGCACCTCTGCTGGAACAACTGCGTTGGCGGTGTGGAGCTCATGGTCGGCGGAGGGGAAAGAGGCCCACACCCACACCTGAGTGGCCATCAGCAGCAACCCCAAGCCCAGACCCAGAAACTCAACCCCCGGCCTTCCAAAGGTGAGTAACTGGGCCAGCAAAAGGGAGAGAACTGCCGGGAAACGCAAAGACCCGCGCTCCGGGATCCCCTGCCGCCAGGAAAGGGATCCCACCTCCCCTTGCTCTGGGATCTGCAGCCAGCGGGGCATGAACTCCAGGGGGGGCAGGGCCAATACCTGAGCTGCCGTCAAAACAAGAGGCACCAGCAGCCACAGCCAGCCAAAGGATTGTTCACCCGTCGCAGACAACTCGGGGAGCCGTTGCAGCAAAAACGCCAAGTAGCTGGATCCCACCAGCACCAGCCCTATGCCATCTGCACTTCGCTGCCACAGCTCCGCAGGCACTCCCCAAAAAAAGCGCTCTGACCCACCCAGAGCTACCCGCCCTGCCCATTGCAATAGGCCCACCAGCAGCAGAACCACTCCCCAACTGGACAGGCTAGTGCTCCGCACCGCTGGCGCGAACAAGTCGGGCAAAAGCCAGCGGATCCCGGCCAGCAGCGCCCCCACTCCGTAGGCATGGGTGAGAAATACCCAGCGGGGATCGAGGAGCTCAGCTCTCTTGGACTTCTGCCGCAGCCACCAGGTCAGGATGCCAGTACTCAAAAGCAAATGCCAGAAGCGAATGGCCGGATGGGGAAGGCTCAAAAGCAGCAGGGATCCGCCCAACCCCAGCACCAAGCACTCTGTCGGTTCTACCAGCCTAGAAAAGCCTGTCTCACCGGCTTCTGGAGTGCTCCTCTGCCAGCGGGCCGCCAACCCCAACCACAGCACCTCGTAGGGCAGTAGCACCAACCCCAGCAATCCCCAGGGGGAATCAAGGGGCTGAAACCAGTTGGTTACTGTAGCCACAACCTCTTGCCGCCAGCTTGCTGGCCACACCTGCCAAAAAGCCCAGCAAGTTTCCAGGCCCAGCAAGAACAGCAACGTCAAATGCACCCTAAGGACTTCGTCCCGCTGGGGCGACTGGGTGTGTCGGCGCAAGCGCCCGATTAAGACATGGATCCCCAGCAGGCTAATCCCCAGCAACTGCCAGCCGCTGAAAGGGCTCTCCGCCAAGCCAATGGCAGCCAGCAGCCAGCCCACCACCAACAGCACCCAGCTCCCCTCCCACCAGCGGGAGAGCATCCCCTCCTGAGCGCCTTCTGCTACGATGTGCGGGGATCCCTGGGGCCATTCCGCTGCTAGCCAACCCAACAGGGCCACCGCCAACCCCAACTGCGGCACTTGGACATGCCCAGACAGCAGCCCCCGTAGGATTAACAGGGATCCGGCAGCCCCGATTAGCCAGATCTTGGAGCCCCGTAATTCCCGAGACCGGCGGCTCCAGGTGTAAATCACGGTGCTGAGGATCCCCAGATACAGGATCCCCAGGACAAAAGCAGGGCGAAGCTCCTGCGGCCCCAAGCTCCAGAAAGCGTGCAAGCCAGAGAGGGCCAAAAAGTTCACCAAGGTTCCGTAAAAGGCATTGGGCTCCACACCGCTGTCGCGAAAGCCGGCACCTGAACCCAGCGAGCGCACCCGACCCTCAGCCGTCAACGGGATCCCCAGCAGCAAGCCCAGCGCCAGGATGCGGATCCCCCAAAGGATCCCCAGCCCATCCAGGGCCCACATGTTCACCGGCACCAGCAGCAGGGCAATAGCCTCCAAGGTTTGACCGGTTAGACGCAGCCCTTCCTGCCGTTGGATCCATCCAGCACCTACCCCAAAAGCGGCCGTATAGGCCAAGAGCACCCCATACTGAGCAGTTGGAGAAAATTGCTCCCAGTGGCTGGCCGCCAGCACCCCCGAGGACACCACCACCAAAAACAGGCCCAGCAGCAACAGCCAAGCCACGCTCAGCTCTGACAGCAAGTTCCGCAGCAAAACAGCCAGCGCCGGGGTAGGGGGGGGCAAGGACTCCGTCCGAGTAGCGCGATAGTGCTCCGCACCGCTGGCGCGAACAGGTTGAGGGGCAGCTTGGGGCTCTTCTCCCCCCTCGACCGCAGGTTCCTCAACCCCAGATCCGGCCAGGCGAGCATTTCTTTCTCGCACCATCCCTGGGATCCAAATCAAATCCAGGAGCTGACCGATCCCCAGCAGCCCAAAGGTCAACAGCCAGAGCAAACCCGTCCGCCAGCGGCCCAGATAAAAACGGTGCAGGCCACAGATGCCAAACAAACCCAAAATCCAGAGCACGTAGGCCGAGCCAAGACGAGCCGGGATCTCGTCGCTGGGGGAAACTGCCGCTGACCTTGGTTCCTCCCCCTCTAGCCGATACTGCTCCACCAGCAAGCGAAAGTGCTCTGGAGTCAGCAAGCTCAGCTCCAGCCAGGCCCGCAAACCCTGCAAGACTTGCTGCCGGGATCCCCGAACGGTGAGCTCCAAAAGGACTTGCTCCGAGGAGGGCGAGCGGTCAGATTGCAGCTCCTCTGCTCCTGGAGGCAAGAGGTGATCCTGGGATCCCATGGCCAGATTCCTTGAGCAAAAGGCTTGGGGCTACTGCTACTCTAAGCCTTGCTCTAGCCGGTTGCCATGCCGTTCTCAAATCCTTCTCCTGCTGCGGCAAAGCGAAAGAGCTACGCACCGCTGACGCGACCGCTAGAGGGCTTCGATTAGCCCTCTAAACCTCAGTCGGGATCCCTGGAATCTCGCTGCTGTTGGTGACGGGGAGTGTCATCATCTGCCCCAGCCGCGAAACGGTGAGCTCCGCCGCCGGAATGGGCTCCGAGACCTGTCCGCCGCTGAACACCATCACCCGGTTGCTGTACTGCAGGATCTCGTCCAAATCCGCCGAGGCAAAAAGAATAGCCGTACCCGCTTGGGTGCGTTCCAGCAATTGCCCCCAGACCCACAGCGCCGACTCAATGTCCAACCCTCGCGTTGGGTGCTCCATCAGCAAAAGACTCAGGGGTGTGGGCAAGAGAGCCAACTGACTGCGCTGTTGGTTGCCCCCCGAGAGTTGCTCCACCCGGCTGTAGGGGTGACCGCGAATGCTGAAGTGTTCAATGGCCGCTTGGGCCTGTTGACGGGCCAGAGCCCAGTTGATCCAGGGATCCTGCTGCTGGAGGGCAAAATGCTCCTGCAAGGTTAAGCCGGGGATCAGCCCTTCCCGCAGCCGATCCGCCGGAGAAAACCCCACCCCACAGCGCAGGTAGTCGCCGTAAGGACGGCCTGTCATCTCCTGCCCCCTCAACAAGATCTGGCCCCGCCTGGGCGGCAACAACCCTGCACAGGTGAGAAGGAAAGAGCGTTGCCCACTGCCTTCCAAACCGGCCAACCCAATCACTTCCCCCGGCTGCACCGCCAGATCTGGCAAAGCCAAGGCAAACGGCTCATGCCGCACCACCAGAGAGCGCAACTCCAACAGGGGATCCGCCCTCCTTTGCGGAGAATGGGGCCGAGCCGGGGGTGCCAACTCCCGCCCGAACATCCAATCGATCAACTGCTGTTCCAACAGGGCAATGTCTTCACCCCTAACAGGCAGCTCCCCTACCACCTCCCCCTGCCGCATCACCGTCACCCGATCGCAAAGGCATTCCACATCGGCCAGCTTGTGGGAGACGAAGATCACCGATTTGCCCTGCCCCGCCAGCCTTCTCAGAGCCGCGAACAAAAGATCTTTTTGCGCTGCAGAAATGCCCGTCGTCGGCTCATCCAAAATCAAGGTGTTGATCCCCAGGGAAAGCAACCGCAGCATTTCCAGTTGTTGCCGTTCCCCCACCGTCAAGCTGCCGATGGCTCCATCGGGGTTGAGGTTGAAACCAAACTCTTCACAGGCTTTCTCAAGACGTTTCCGGCTTTCTCGCAGCCCCAAACCCAAGCGCCCCCGCTGCCCGGCAATAAAGTTTTCCAGCACCGTCAGAGAAGGAAAATCCAAGGGATCCTGGTGCAACATGCCAATGCCCAGACGAATGGCCGCTGCAGGGCTGTTGATGCGAACCGGTCGCCCATCGATCCAAATCTCCCCCTTATCACAGCGCAGAGAGCCGCTCAGGATCTTAACTAAGGTACTTTTGCCGGCCCCATTCTCCCCAAGCAGGCCGTGGATTGTGCCCGCCTCCACCCGCAAGGACACATTGCGGTTCGCCTGTACCGCCCCAAAACGCTTGTGGATGTGCAGCAGCTCGACCTTCATCTTGACTATGGTAACTTGCTCCCCCCAAACTCAAAATCCGGAAGAATACACTTGCTGAGGTTGCAAGCGCCAGTGCTACGATAGCGGCAGCTCGCCGTCAGGCGTTGGCTACGGACGAGTTCAGCATCGATCTGTGGTTCGCCCTGCACCCCTTCTTCGCCCTTCTCCCCTGCCACCTATCTCGGATAGCAACCGCCTCAAAATCTTCTCAGGCAGCGCCAACCCGGCTCTGGCTCAGGAGGTAGCGCGTTACCTGGGCATGGATCTGGGCCCGATGTTGCGCAAGCGCTTTGCCGATGGCGAGCTGTACATCCAAATTCAGGAGTCGATCCGGGGTGCCGATGTCTACTTGGTGCAGCCCACCTGCCGCCCCGTCAACGACCACCTGATGGAACTGCTGGTGATCATCGATGCCTGTCGCCGTGCCTCTGCCCGGCAGATCACCGCCGTCTTGCCTTACTACGGCTACGCTCGTGCCGACCGCAAAACGGCAGGACGAGAAGCGATCACCGCCAAGCTGGTGGCCAACATGATCACCCAGGCAGGGGCCCATCGCGTGCTGGCCATGGATCTGCACTCGGCTCAGATTCAAGGCTACTTCGACATTCCCCTCGACCATGTCTACGCCCAGCCGGTATTACAGGCTTACCTCAAGGAAAAGGGCTTGCTCGACGAAGACATTGTGGTCGTCTCTCCCGATGTGGGGGGTGTGGCTCGTGCCCGTGCCTTTGCCAAAAAACTCAAGGAAGCCCCTCTGGCAATCATTGACAAGCGCCGCCAAGCCCACAACGATGTGGAAGTCATGAATCTGATTGGGGATGTGCGGGGGAAAACTGCCATCCTTGTGGATGACATGATCGATACCGCAGGCACCATCTCGGAAGGGGCAAAATTGCTGCGCAAGCTGGGAGCCAAAGCGGTTTATGCCTGCGCCATTCATCCTGTTTTTTCTGAGCCGGCCATTCAACGCCTGCGGGGTGGTCTATTTGAAGAGGTGATCGTCACCAACACCATCCCTATCCCTCCAGAGCAGCACTTTCCCGAGTTAACCGTTCTCTCGGTAGCTAATGTGCTGGGGGAAGCGATCTGGCGCATCCATGAAGATAGCTCCGTCAGCAGCATGTTTCACTAAAGTTTCTCCAGAGTATCGCTAGAGTAGAGTGGGTGCAGAATGGGTGCGCCTGCTCCTTTTCCCTGTGGAGATCAGCCCAACCAGGCACCCCCGATCTGTCGTGATGGACTGGGTTGAGCCAGCTCCTCGGCCAGGTTTTCCCATGTCACCTCCCATTTCTCGCTCGCCAAGATCCGTTGTGCACGGTTTTGCTTTCCCGCGGACTGCTCCCAGGGAAGGGCAGTCCCTTCAAACCGAACTGGGTACAGCGCTGTACCCGCTGTTGCAATTGTTGGGTCAACTGTTGAAAGTACCTTTGGTCTATCTAGAACTGGCCCAGCCGGGATCCAATCCCCACTCGTCTTCAAAAGGGATCCTCTACCGGGATCCGCAAAGGATCCCAGCCGGAGAACCTTTCAACCCCGATGTCGGCTCTGAGCAATGGCCTTTTCATGAGTCCTTTCTCTTGCAAACTGAGCAGGGGATCCGGTTGGCCAATCTGCACCTGCTTGACTGCCATCCTCGCCAACTGAGTTCCTTTGAACGGGAACAGATTGACCTCGTTGCCCTCAGCCTGAAGCACATTCTTCTCCAAGCCCAGGAGCATCGGCAAACCCTCGAGCAGCTCCAATCCCAACTGCAGGACAGCCGCAGCACTGCTGCCCGCTACCAGCAGATCTTCGAGAACGCCGTCGAAGGCATTTTTCAAACCACCCTAGAGGGCAAATATCTGGTTGCCAACCCGGCCTTGGCCCATATTTTCGGCTACGAATCCCCTGAGGATTTGATGCACAACGTCTCCGATATTGGCACCCAAATCTATAGCGATCCGGAGCAACGAGCCGAATTCATCCAGCGCATGCTGAGAGAAGGTCAAGTTGTGAATTTTGAACACCAAGTCTGCTGCAAAGATGGCAGGCTAATTTGGATTTCTTTAAATGCCCGTACCATCTACAACGACCAAGGGGATCCCCTCTATTTTGAAGGATTTGTTACTGACATCACAGCATCCCGTCAACTTAAAGAACGACAACAACAATTGGAAGAAGCCCGCCGAGAGAGCGAGCATCGTTTTCTGCAACTGGTAGAGAATACGCAACAACTGTTTTGGATTACAACGGTCTACAGCAAAGAGCTGATCTACGTCAGCCCAGCCTGTGAAGCCATTTGGGGCCGCTCCGCCGAAGAGGCCTACGCCAACCCCCAAGCCTGGATCCGCCAGATCCACCCCGACGACCGCTGGTTGTTCCCCACCATCCTCAAAGCCCAATCGGAGGGCAAATCCACCGATGTTGTCTTCCGCATTTATCACACTGATGGCCGCCTGATTTGGCTGCGGGAACGCACTTTTCCCATCGCCGACAAAGAGGGCAAAATCTATCGGGTAGCAGGGATCGTCGAAGACATCACTGAGTCCAAGCAACTGGAAGCCGAACGGCGTCGTATAGAGCAAGCCTGGCAACAAAGCGCCAACCATTTTCGGCAGATTTTTGAGCTGGCCCCCAATGGAATTGCCCTTGTGGACTTGCAGGGGCGATTTATCCAGGTCAACGATGCCTTTGCCCAGATTGTCGGCTACACCCCCGAAGAATTGAAACATCGGCAACAACTGGACATTCTCCACCCCGAAGATGTCAACCCACTGCTGGGGGCCAATGAGGCTTTGCTGGCAGGGAAGGTCTCCGTCAGCCAGCGCCAGATTCGCTACACCCACCGTTCCGGCCAGGTTGTTCATGTGCTGTTTCAGGCCACCCTGCTCACCGACGAGGAAGGACAGCCCACCCAGTTTCTCAACCAGGTGATCGACATCAGCGCCCGCGTGGAGGCAGAAATTGCCCTCAAAGAAAGTGAAGAACGCTTCCGCCAATCCTTTGAATGGGCCCCCATTGCCAAGGCCATGACCCACGTGGATGGCACCTATTTGCAAATCAACGCCGCTTTTACCGAAACCCTGGGCTACACCCTGGAGGATCTCAAAGGGAAAACCGTCCTCGACATCACCCATCCCGACGACATCGCCACCACTCTGGAAAACAGCAACCGCCTGCTGGCCGGCCAGGTGCATCAGTGCGAACAGGAACAACGCTACATCCACAAGAACGGCCAAATAGTCTATGCCATTCTTCGCATCACCCTGGTGCGCACGGCCCAAGGGGATCCCAGCTACTTTCTAAGCCAGATTTTGGACATTACCGAGCGCAAGCAAGCCGAGGCAGCCCTTCGCCAAAGTGAGCTGAGTTTACGGGGCATCTTCCAGCAGTCAGCCCTGGGCATTTCCATCGTCGATCATCGGGGCCATTACCTAAAAGTGAACCCCGCTCTGGAAGAGATCTTGGGCTATAGCGCTGCCGAACTGACCCACATGAGCTTCTGCGACCTCACCCATCCCGAGGACATTCAGGAAGATTGGCAACTCTTCCAGGAGGTTTTGAACGGCCAACGGGATCGCTACCACCTGGAAAAACGCTACATCCACCGCAGCGGAAAGGTGGTTTGGTGCCGCCTGGCAGTCTCTGCAGTCCGGGATCCCGAGGGCAAAAACCTCTTCATCATCGGCATTTGTGAAGACATTACCGAAGAAAAACGGGCAGAGCTGCAGATCCAGGCCGCCCTTCAGGAAAAAGAAGTTCTGCTGCGGGAGATTCACCACCGCGTCAAAAACAATCTGCAAATTATCTCCAGCCTGCTGCGGCTCCAAGCTGACCAGATCAAAAGCCGCAAGTACGCCCGCGTTTTTAAGGATGCCGGCAGCCGTATTCAAGCCATGTCTTTGATCCACGAAGGTTTGTACCAATCCAACAATCTGGCCGCTGTGGATCTCAAGCAGTACTTGCACAATTTGATCTCCAACCTCTTTCACTCTTACGGGGTAAACCCCGAGAGCATTCGCGCCAACATCCGCGCCGAAGGGATCCGCCTCAACCTGGACGATGCGGTCTTGTGTGGCCTGATCATCAACGAGTTGGTGACCAACAGCCTCAAGTATGCCTTCCCGAAGGGCCGCAGCGGGGAGATAGAGATTCATTTCAGCCAAACCCGCAAATATACTCAGTTGCGAGTCTCCGACAATGGCGTTGGCTTGCCCCCGAACTTTGACTTCAAGGAAACTCAATCTCTGGGTTTACAACTGGTTGCAACCCTCACCGATCAGCTACAGGGCAAGATACAATTGAGAAGCAAACCGGGTACCACCTTCATCATTACCTTTCCGAGGAGCGAGCCTTGAAGAGAGTTCCACCCCTTGTCAAAGGCAGTATTCTGGTCGTCGAGGACGAGAAGATCATCGCCAAGGACATTGCCAACGTTCTGAAAAAATTTGGCTACGCTGTGCCCGCCATTGCTTCTTCCGGGGAAGAAGCAATCCGAAGGCTGGAAGAGATGCCGGTGGACTTGGTCTTGATGGATATCGTCCTAAAAGGCGATATCGATGGTATAGAAGCCGCCAAGCGGATCACCGAGCGCTTCAACATTCCGGTGGTGCATCTGACGGCCTACGCCGACGAAGACACCCTCTCCCGCGTCAAGGAGACCCGGCCCTTCGGCTACATCATCAAGCCTTTCAAAGAGCGGGAACTCTACACCACCATTGAAATTGCCCTGCACAACCACCGCCAGAGCCTCGAGAACCGCAAGCTGGAAGAAAAAAGAATCGAAGAGCTGCGGCAAAAACTGCAGCAGCTGCAGCAGTTCTCGGAGGTGAAGGGCACTCTGTTCAAGAAATTCTTGCAGGATCTGAGCGAGCCCCTCTCGAACCTCAGCTTTGCCTTGGGTCTGCTCAAGGATGCCGAGTCGGAGCAGAAGCGGGAGCACTATCTGCAGGTGCTGGAGGATGAGTTTCGCCGTGAGCTGGAGCTGATCCACCAGACCTCTAACCTGGAAAATCTTTTAAACCTGGAAAATGTTGGCCTGTTGAGCCAGTTCAGCCTGCTGCGTCCCCAGGAGCCCAGCCGTAGTCACCGGTTGGAGGAGGAAGCGCCCACCCCTGCAGCCACGGCCCCCCAAGAGTCGGCAGGCTCTGCCCCCACACCCAGCCCCACCGCCGTTACGGCGCCACGGGCACCGCTGCGCCCCCTCAACCAGACTCAGTTGGCGGAACGGTTGGGGGTGGTGGTTTCCGCCATTACCTACTGGAAATTCAAAACCGGGTTTCCGGAGTGGAGCCGCAGCCGGGATCCCGAGGGCATTTCTTGGCGCTATTCCCCCGATTCCAAGCGCTTTTCGCCCGTGCCCTAGCTAGCGTTGCACCACTTCCACCCGCACAGGCGCCAGCCCTGAGCGCACCATCCCCAACACCTCTGCCGCCCGCAGGGAAAGGTCGATGATCCGACCGGGAATAAAAGGGCCGCGATCGTTGATGCGCACCACGGCCTGGCGGCCATTTTTCAGGTTGGTCACCCGTACCTCGGTGCCAAAGGGCAGGGTGGGGTGGGCAGCCGTCATCTCATGGCGGGTTGGGTGCAGGTCATACCAAGAAGCAATGCCCTCTTGCACAGGCCCAACCACGCGGACGGGGGCGGGTTCCTGTTGAGGGGCTGTTTTCGGCTTGGAACCTGCAACAGCGGCTTTGGCGGTCAGAGCAGCCGGTTGAGGCAGGGCCGGAGCTGAAATGGGCGGGGCATCGAGCAGCAGACGGCGGAGACGGTTGGCGGCCAAAACAGCCACATCCACCGGGCGCTGGTTGTCGATCAACAGCACTCCATCGTCGATGCGCAGCAATTCCTTGTTGTTGACCTGAATGGTGTAGAGAGGAACACCCAAGCCTTGTTCGGCCAATTCCAAACCTGCCCAACCTAGGGTGATGGTGGTGTCTTTCAGGGATCCCTGGGCCATTTGGTTGAGCTGGGCCACAAGGGCGCTGGCCCGCATGAGCGGTGGCTCCAGCCCAGGGTGCTCGACAAAGCTGACAATGGGCAGATCCCGCACATAGACAGTAACCACCTGTTGCCCGTCCATCTGATAGTCGTAGAGGGTGGAGATGGGCTGGTTGGTGTGCTGCTGTTGTTCGCCGATCTTGAGAATGGGTTCTTCTGCTCGACGGGGCAGGATCGCCTGGCGAGATCGGTTCAAGGGATGATCCAAGTTCAGGGTACCCAGTTTGGCAGGGGCAAGACCCTCGTGGCCGGAGATAGGGGTTTGGGGGGTTCTCGGCAGCGTTCTGACTGGGGCTGCGGCAGCAGGGAGGGGTTGGGAAGGGGTGGCCGGGGGGGGCAATTTGGATGCAGGTGACAGCTCTGCTGCTCGGGTGTTGGGGGATCCGGTTCGCGTTGAGGCTTGTGCTCGCGGGGCGAAGCTGCCCAACATGCCTGCCGGCAAGCCCAAAGCCGTGACACAGAGACAGCTGACCAAGCCCATTTTGCGGGCGGGATCCAGTCCCTGTCCAAGCTGTTTCCAATTTCGCATGAGGCCGCGCTCCTCTCCAATCCTGTACAACTTCCAAGGCGACGGTTAAAACAGAAGTTAATGTACCATAGGTTTCTGAGTTGACCAGTTTGCACAGTCGGGCACAAAAGCCCAAGTCTTGATAGCATAAGGGGTTTCGGCATCTTGGACTACCGCTCAGCAGGGGTTGACATCGATCTGGGCCAGGCCTTTGTCAGGGGGATCCGCGAGCGCGTTGAACGGATTCAAGTTCCGTCTTCAGGTTCTTCAGAAACCTTGGGTGGCATCGGCGGCTTTGCCGGCCTGTTTGAGCTGCCGACAGGGTATCAAGCGCCGGTGTTGGTGGCGGGCACCGATGGGGTGGGGACAAAGCTGGACATTGCCCAGCAGTGGGGTCAGCACCAGGGGGTGGGCGTCGATCTGGTGGCGATGTGTGCCAACGATGTGCTGACGGTGGGGGCCCGGCCGCTGTTTTTCTTGGACTATGTGGCCACTGGCAAGCTGGAGCCAGAAGCCCTGTGGCAGGTGATCGATGGCATCTTGGCGGGCTGCCAGGAAGCGGGCTGCCAACTGCTGGGCGGGGAAACGGCGGAGATGCCGGGGTTTTATCCCCCTGGGAAGTACGACCTGGCCGGGTTTTGTGTGGGAATTGTGGAGAAGGCGGCCATTCTGGATGGGTCGCGGGTACAGCTTGGGGATCGGTTGTTGGCTTTGCCCAGCAGCGGCCTACACAGCAACGGCTACAGCTTGGTGCGGCGGATTGTGGCCGACCGGGGTTGGCGCTGGGATCACCGGCCTCCCGGCTGGGATCGGCCTTTGGCGGAAGTATTCCTCACCCCCACCCGCATCTACGTGCAGGCGGTGCAGCGGCTGCAGGCAGCAGGGATCGCCATCCACGGCATGGCCCACATCACTGGCGGCGGGATCCCGGAAAACTTGCCCCGCTGTTTGGCCCCCAACCAGGCGGCGCGGCTGCAGCCCCATAGCTGGCCCATCCCACAGGAGTTTCTCTGGCTCCAAGAACAGGGCCAGGTGGAGACCTTGGAGATGTTCCGCACCTTCAACCTGGGGGTGGGCTATGTGCTGGTGATCCCCCCTGAGGCGGAAAATCAGGTGAGATCCCTGCTCCCCGAAGCCTTCCCCATTGGGGAGGTGGTGGCGGCCTGTCCAGGGGAAAGCCGCGTTCTGGGACTGGAACAGTGGGGATCCCTCACAAGCCCTGCCGACTAGCCAACCGATGGATCCCCACCAAAAGGGGGAAAGGGATCCCAGTTCCCTCGACTCATCCTCGCCGTCGCTATGCTAAGTTGGCATATGGCCTCAGCGCTGTTGCCCGCCTTCTTGCCCGAGCCTGCTTCCCGACACTTGTCCTCTTTGGGAATAGGGGTAACTCGGCCTTGGACCGTTTGCTAATCGCTGCTGACCCTCTAGGTTAGGAGTTGCTGATGACAGGTTTACCCACTGCTCGTGCAACCGCGGGTGCCATCGAAGTTGAGCATCTGAGCAAAACCTACGGCAGCTTCACTGCCATCCGCGATGTTTCCTTCCAGGTGAACGCCGGCGAGATCATGGGTTTTTTGGGGCCGAACGGAGCCGGCAAGACCACATCCATGCGCATTTTGGCGGGGTATCTGCCTGCCAGCGAGGGGACGGCGCGGGTGGCCGGGTTTGATGTTCACGAAAACTCGATGGCGGTGCGGCAGCGCATTGGCTATCTGCCGGAAAACCCACCCCTCTACCCCGACGTGACGGTGGAGGCGTACCTGCACTTTGTGGCCCAGATCAAGCGGGTCAGCGCTGGCGATCGGCCCGGGCGGGTGGACGAGGCGATCCGGCGGTGCAGCCTGGAAGAAAAGCGCCACACCCTCATCCGCAAGCTCTCCAAGGGGTTTAAGCAGCGGGTGGGCATCGCCCAAGCTCTGGTTCACGACCCGCCGGTGATCATCCTGGATGAGCCCACCATTGGGCTGGATCCCAAGCAGATTATCGAGGTGCGCAAGCTCATCAAGAGCCTGGCGGGGGAGCACACCATCATCCTCTCCACCCACATCCTGCCCGAGGTGAGCATGACCTGCGACCGAGTGGTGATCATCAACCGCGGCCAGGTGGCGGCCATTGGCACGCCTGCCGAGCTGACAGCCCAGCTCCAGGATCGGCAGCAGGCAAAGCTGGTGGTGGGGGCAACCGAGGCAATGGCCATCCGGACGGCCCTGCAGCCTTTGCCCCAAGTGGAGGTGGTGAGCCTACAGCCCTTGGCGGCGGATCCCTCCCGCTGGCAGGTGCAGCTCAAGAGCAACGCTGCCGCGGACGGCTGGATCCCGGAGGTGGCCAGGGTGCTGGTGCAGGCGGGGATCGACCTCTACGAGATAGGCCGCCCGCAGGCTTCTTTGGAAGAGATTTTCCTGCAGCTCACTACGCAAGAGGGATCTGAGGGCGCATTGGAGGAAGCGGCATGAACGGAGTGGTTGCCATTTTTCGCAAAGAGCTGCGCGGCTACTTCACCTCCCCCATTGCCTATGTGGTGGCCGCGGTGTTTTGGGGACTGGCGGGGTTTTTCTTCTTTAATATTCTGGTGCGGGTGATCAGCTTTTCTCAGCAGGTGGATCTTTTCGCCCAGTTCGGCCAGGAGAACAATTTCGACGCCGCCACCATCCTGTCGCAGCAGTTTCTCAACCTCTTGGGCACCCTCTCCTTATTTCTATTGCCCATCTTCACCATGAGCTCCTATGCCGAGGAGCGGCGGCGAGGCACGATGGAGCTGCTGGCTACTTCTCCCATCACCAACTTGGAGGTGGCCCTGGGCAAATGGTTGGCGGTCTGGGTGTTTTTCATCACGCTGCTGCTGCCGCCGCTGGTCTACCATGTGCTGGTGCTGAGCAGCGCCAACCCGGCAGTGGACTACCGCCTGACCCTGATGGGTTATGTGGGCCTAACCCTGCTGGCGGGTAGCGTTATGGCCTTGGGGTTGTTTATCTCTTCTCTGACAGACAGCACCCTCATCGCAGCAGTGGCCACCTTTGGCTTGATTTTGTTGCTCTGGGTGATCGACGCGGCAGCCGGCCAGGAGGAGAACTGGATTGCCGCGACGCTGCGGCATGTGTCTTTGCTGCAGCAATACAGCAACTGGGTGCAAGGGATCCTCAGCAGCAGCAGCCTCATTCTTTTCTTGAGCATCATCGTCCTGGGGCTGTTTGCCACGGTGCAATCGGTGGAAAGCCTGCGCTGGCAACAGAGCTAGGGTCAGATGGGAGGAGTGTGGTGTTTGCGGCAGCGGTGCGGAGCATTATGAAGGACTGGCGCGCGTTAAAGGACTGGACAGGGATCCTGGGCATCGGCGTCATCGCCATTGGCCTGGTGGTGGGATCCGCCTTTACCGGTTGGACGGCTGTGCCCCTGAGCATGCTGGCAACAGGTTTGGCCCTGATGGTGGTTTGGGGCATCACCCACCGGCAGGAGGTGGGGGTCTTCCTCGGTCTGCGTTCCACCCAGACCAACGCCAACATCCTGGTGGCGGTGGTGGCAATGGCCGTCATTCTGGTGCTGGTGAATGTGGTGGCGGTGCGCTACGACCTGCGGCTGGATCTCACCGAGGAGGGCCTGTTTACCCTCTCGACCCAAACCCGGCAATTGGTGCAGGGATTGGTGCAACCGGTCAAAGTTTGGGTGGTCACCACTGCGCCGGATCCCAACTTGCGGGAACAACTGGAGCGCTATCGCCGCCTCAACCCCAACCGCTTCCAGTTTGAGTTTGTGGATCCCAACCGGGATCCCTTGACCATTCAGCGGCTGCAGGTGACCCAGAACAACACCCTGGTGGTGGAGGCCGGAGAAAGCCGGCAACAACTGCCTCAGCCCCCTGCCCCTGATCTGGAGAGCAAACTGACCCCCGTCCTGTCCAAAGTGGTCAACCGAGGGGAGTTGCTGGCCTATTTCGTGCAAGGGCACGGGGAAGTGGGGCTGGAAGCGAGGGAAGGTACTCCAACTCTGGCCCAGGCGGCGGCAGCCCTGGGTCAGGAAGGCTATCGGGTAGAGCCCCTCAACTTGGTGCAATCGGGGATCCCAGAAGAGGCGGATGTCCTGGTGCTGGCGGGGCCACAGCGGGCTTTGTTCCCCGGCGAGGTGGAGAAACTGCAGGATTATCTGGCGAAAGGCGGACGGCTGCTGTTGCTGATCGGGCCGCGGGTGGAGGCTGGCCTGGATCCCTTGCTGGAAGAGTGGGGCGTGGTCTTGGGGGATGACATCCTCATTGAGGTGAGCAGCGTCAGCCAACTGTTGGGGACAGGGCCGGCGGTTGCCCTGGTTACTACCTACGGGGATCACCCCATCACCGCCCCCTTGGCGGCCCAGCGGCTAATGACCCTGTTCCCCCTGGCCCGCTCTGTGGAAACCGAAGCCCGCGAAGGGATCCAAGCCACGCCCCTACTGCGCACCAGCCCGCAAAGCTGGGGGGAGACCAGTCCTGAGCTGGAAAGTGGCCCCTTGCAATTCGATCCGGATCAGGACAAGCCCGGCCCCCTCACCTTGGGTGTTGCTTTAACCCGCCGTTTGGACGCCGACCAGGCCGACACAGGATCCCCGCAGGAGGCCCGCCTGGTGGTGATCGGCAATGTCAACTTTGCCCTCAACGGCAACTTGCGGCAGCAGGGCAACCGGGATCTCTTCTTGAACACCCTCAACTGGCTGACTGAGCAAACGGAGCAGATCTCCATCCGCCCCAAATCCATCACGGATCGCCGTCTCACCCTGACCGGTCAAAACTTCCGCTGGCTGGTGCTGGGATCGACGGTCCTTTTGCCCTTGGCGGCCCTGGGTTCCGGAGCTGCCCTGTGGTGGCAAAGACGGTAGAGCTGGAGGAAAGCAGGCATGTTCAAGCGAACCACCTGGATTCTCCTGGGTTTGGCGGTGGCCTGTTTGCTGGGCTACTTCCTCTTGGACAACATCCAGCAACTGCGTCAGGAGCAACAGGCGGAGCGAGCGCGGCTGTTCCACTTTGCCACCGACACCATCGCCCGCATTGAAATCCGCCAACAGAAAGAGGGGGAACCCGTTCGCGGCAGCGGTGCGGAGTACTTGGAAATCCTTTTGGAGCGCAATCCAGAAGAAGAGGGATCCCGCTGGCGGATCGTCGGTCCCATCCAGTCGGCGGCGCTGGACTTCCCCATTGAGCAGTTGCTCAACACCTTCTCCCGCCTCACTCCCCAAATCACCCTAGAGGGGGCCACCGACCTAGCCGCTTTTGGCCTGGATCAGCCGCGACACCAAATTGCCCTTTTCCCCAAAGAAGGGGATCCCTACCGCCTAGCCATCGGCAACGACAACTTCGATGGCTCCGGCTTCTACGCCCAGCCCGAAGGGGGACAGGTGGTGCTTCTAAGCAGTGCCCAGAAGGGATCCCTGTTGCCCTCTCTCTTGGCTTTGCGGGACAAGACTTTGCTTCAGTTTGATACAGCCGAGGTGAAAGCCCTGCAAGTGCAGTTGGCAGAGGCGGAGCCGGAAGTTGTTCGCCTGCAGCGGCAAGACGTTCGCGCCAGCGGTGCGGAGCACTTTACTTGGCAGATTGTCCAGCCCCGCGAGCTGCCTGCCGATGAGATCAACGTCAACCGCTTGCTCAATACTCTGGCCCGCCTGCAAGCCGTGGAGTTCCCCGCCGAGACCAAAGACGAGCTCGCCCCCTATGGCCTGGAGCAGCCTTCCGCCCGGCTGACGGTGGAGCTGGAGGGCGGCAAAACCCTGAACGTCGCTTTGGGATCGGAGAAAGATGGCCAGGTGTACGTCATCACCTCTGAGCACCCGGCAGTGGCCACCCTGCTCACCAGCACCGCCGATATTCTCCGCTCCGACTTGGAAGAGCTGCGGGATCACCGCATTGCCCGCCTCAACGCCAACCAAGTGGGCCAAGTCACCTTAGAATCCCAAGGGGAAAAGGTCACCCTCACCCCTCGGCCTTCAGAGAAGGGATCCTTGGAGCTGCGCTGGGAAAACTCGGAGCGACCGGGCCAGCCTGTGGATCTCGGCTCTCTGTTCTCCAGCCTGAATGCTGCCCGCGCCAAAGAGTTTGTGGAACAAGCTGATGCAGAAGCCCAGAGGGTGTTGTCTGATCCGGACCTACGGCTGACCTTTGAGCCCAAACCCGACGCCGAGCAGGATCCCTTGGCCCTGAGCTTGGCCTCCTCTGGCTTGCGGGCCTATGTGCAAAGCAGCCGCCAGCCGGACATTGCCGTGATCGAGCTGAGCACCTTCAACAGCCTGGAAACCGAAGTGAATCGCCTCTTGGAAGGCCAGCCGGAGAGCAAGGACTCCGCCCCACTCACGCAACCGCCTTCCACCCCCTCGCCCCCGAGTTCCTAGAGCCTTAGCCAGCAGGGGTAGCTGTCTTCTCCTCCGCGGTTTGGGTTGCTTTTTTCAGGGCTTCCCCTTGTATCGTCAACACCGAGCAGGGGGCGCGGTGCAGCACGTAGTTGCTGACGCTGCCCAGAAACAGCTCGCTCAGGCCGGAGTGGCCGCGGCGGCCCACCACCACCAAGTCCGCCTCCCAAGAGCGGGCCAGATCGCAGATGACTCGACCGGGGTTGCCGTAGTTGAGGCTGTACTCAGCACGGATCCCGTGCTCAGCCGCTTTCTCCACCAGCGAGCGCAGGTAGTCCATCTGGTTTTGCTCGAAGATGGCGCATTGCTCCCGATAGGACTGCCACAGCTCGGCGCTGATGGTGGAGCTGTAATCTACCCCCAGGATCATCGGCGGCTCTGGGGCACCCGGCTCTTCCTGAGACAGAACATGGAGAATCATCATGCTGGCCTGCATGGCCTTGGCCACTTGGACGGCCTTTTGAAATACTCCCTGGCTCAGCTCCGACCGATCCACTGCCACCAAAATCCTGCTGAACATATCGGCTTCCTCCAGATGGCTAACAGCGGGGCACAAGGCAGAAGCAGCGTGACTTCGGGGTTGACCTCTGACCCCTTTTCCCTCGACTCCAAGCTCCCCTCTGCTCTGCCCCATCTATCTGTGTTGTAGAAGATTTGGGCGAGAAAACCCCAGATATCTTGAACGAACTAGGCAGATTGGCAACGAAAGTTCAGAGATCTTGACACCGGTCAGAAGGCATCGCCTTGGGCTGCCCACTCCAACACCGCCTGCAGCGCCTCGGCCTGCTCTTGCCAGAC
Organism: Thermostichus sp. OS-CIW-32; assembly: GCF_054060415.1. Taxonomy (NCBI): domain Bacteria; kingdom Bacillati; phylum Cyanobacteriota; class Cyanophyceae; order Thermostichales; family Thermostichaceae; genus Thermostichus; species Thermostichus sp. OS-CIW-32. Next base: position 69,017 of record NZ_JBSSDD010000007.1, read on the forward strand.
TTGATCGAGGGGAGTGCCCCGCAGGATTTCCAGCGTTAGGGTTGGGATCCGCCGTTCCTGCCCTGCCCAAGTGCCCAGAGAACCGGGGGTGGGATAGCCAATGTCGGCGGCGACGGGCAAGCCGTTGCAAGCGGCCATCACCTGGGCCAGCTCAAGGGCAGGGCCGTTGTAGTTCACACAGGGGTGTGCCTGACAGGAGTGGGCAGAAAGGATAAATTGGGGCTGAATCCGGGCCAAACTCGTCAACAACACTTGCGTTTCGGGCTCGGAGCCTGGGGCTGCTCCGGGCGGATAGCGAGCTTCCAAAGAGGCCGGGATCCAATCTTGGGTGGGCAGATTGCGGTTGAGATCCACACCGTTGGCATTGAGACGTTGCCCCAGGGCACAGCCATCCGGGTTCAAGCGAGGGATCGCCCACAAGGTCGCCTTCCCGGCCAAGGATCCCCATCTCCCCGAGGCCACATAGCGCTCGATCAGAGTGTATCCTTCCACCTCGTCCCCGTGTACTCCGCCGATCAGCAGCAAGGAGCGGATCCCTTGGGTGAGCTGCCAAAGGTGAATAGGACGTCCCTGCACCGAGTAGCCGATGACCTGCAGGGATCCCAAGGGTTCGCCAAGTTTTTGAGACATGGGGGATCCCGGCAAGTCTCGCAACCGTTAGAACGGGAGATCGTCCGGCTCCGGTGGGGAAACCACATCCCCCTCAGAGGATTCCACAATCGCCGGTTCGCCCATCCCCGTCAGGGAGAGAACGCGAGCGGATCCCAGTTGATGGACACGGCGCGCGGTGATCTCGGCCAGCTTTTCCTTGCGCCCATCTCGCTCCACCACATTCATGTGCAGTTGGCCTTCCACTGTGATTTGGTCGCCCACATGGCAGGTGTCCACCACCCTTTTGGCCAGTTCTCCAAAAGAGGAAACGCGCACCCGGTAGGGCGGCTCATCCGGGCGCAAGCTGGGAAAGCCAATCACCAAGGACGCAACAGCTAAGTTATCAGGGGTGTAGCGCAGCTCTGGCTCAGACAGAACCTCGCCCATCAACACAATCGAGTTCATAACGGAGCCATCCAGGGATAAGGGGCAGCTCAGGGCACTTCCATCATGCCCGCAGGCCAGGATGCCGTCAAACCTAGCCGACGCGGAGAGTCATGTGGCGCAGCACACTCTCGTTGATGCGCAGGTTTTTCTCCCAGGCAGCCACCGCATTGGGTTCGGCTTCGTAGTTGAACTGGATGTACAGACCCTCCTTGAACTTTTTCATCTCAAACCCGGCAAAGCGGCGCTTGCCCCTATTGGTAATCTCCACGTGGGTTACTCCGTTCTCTCGCAGGATTGCCTCCTGACTGCTGAGCAGTTGTTCGAGGGGTTCATCTGACAGATCAGGACGCACAATCAGCATCGTTTCGTAAGCGCGGGGCATGGAAGCAAGTTCTCCTTAGAATCCAGTGGTAGAGACGCAGTGGACTATACTAGCTTTTCTTTCCCACAACCGAAAAGGCTGCCGCCCAATTCCCATACCCTGGCCGCAGCAGCCAATGCAGGTGAGGCTGCTCACAAGAGGGGATCCATTGTCCGATACAATAGGGATTGCTTCATTGGCCGCTGGTTGGCCCGGCCAAGACACGCTGAATCGAGAGTTGGGATTCCAAGCATGAGCGCAGACGAAGTTTATAGCCGTGTTCGCAAGATCGTGTCCGATCAACTGGGCGTGGAAGATGACAAAGTGACCCCAGAAGCCAATTTCCAGAACGACCTGGGGGCCGACAGCCTTGATACGGTGGAGCTGGTCATGGCTTTTGAAGAGGAATTCGACCTGGAGATCCCCGATGAAGATGCAGAAAGGATCGCCACCGTGCAAGACGCTGTCAACTACATCCTCTCGAAGAAAGCTGCCTAATCTGCCTCCATACCCCTGGGCTAACACCGGACGATGGCTACTCTGGATCCCGCCACTGCTCTCAGGCCAACCCGCCGCGTTGTGATTACGGGCCTGGGTGCGGTCACCCCTATCGGCAACTCTCCTGCCGAGTTTTGGCAGAGCTTGCTGGCAGGGCGCTCCGGCATTGGGCCGATTACCCATTTCGATGCCTCCCGCCACGACTGCCGTATTGCCGGAGAGGTGAAGGGATTTGATCCCCTCGACTATTTGGATCGCAAGGATGTCAAGCGCACCGACCGCTTTGTGCACCTGGCGATGGCGGCCACCCGGCAAGCCTTGGAGGACGCTGACTTTCGCATCACCGCTCTCAACGCTGAGCAAGTGGGGGTGATCTTGGGCACCGGCATCGGCGGCATCCGCGTCTTGGAAGAGCAGCAGACCATCTATCTGCAGAAAGGGCCGGATCGCTGTAGCCCCTTCATGGTGCCCATGATGATCGCCAATATGGCTGCGGGTCACCTGGCCATTCATTTTGGCGCCAAAGGCCCCAATTCCTGCACAGTTACGGCCTGTGCCTCTGGCTCCAACGCCATTGGCGATGCCTTTCGGCTCATCCAGAGGGGAGAGGTGCAAGCGGCGATTACAGGTGGCACGGAAGCGGCGGTTACCCCTTTGTCCATGGCGGGGTTTAGTGCCATGAAGGCCCTTTCCACCCGCAACGACACCCCGGAGCAAGCCTGTAGGCCCTTCGATCGGGATCGGGACGGCTTTGTCATGGGGGAAGGAGCAGGGATCCTGGTGCTGGAGGAGTTAGAGCACGCCCGCGCCCGCGGGGCCAAGATCTATGCGGAGATAGTCGGCTATGGCCTCACCTGTGATGCCCACCACATGACCAACCCTGCCCCCGGCGGCGAGGGAGCGGCCCGGGCGATGCGGCTGGCCCTCAAGGATGCCGGGCTTCAGCCTGGGGATGTGCAACACATCAATGCCCATGCCACCAGCACCCCTGTAGGGGATATTGCCGAGGTCCAGGCCATCAAGTCGGTCTTCGGCGAACATGCCCCCCGTTTGGCCATCAGCGCCACCAAGTCCATGACCGGCCACCTGTTGGGGGGAGCGGGCGGCATTGCCACGGTGGCCACAGCTTTGGCCATCCACCACGGCTGGGTTCCTCCTACCCTCAACTTGGACAACCCCGATCCCGAGTGCGAAGGGCTGGATTTTGTACCCCACAAGGGGCGGCAGATGGCTGTCGAGGCCGCTTTGGTCAATGCCTTTGGATTTGGTGGGCACAACGTCACGCTGGCTTTGCGCCGCTACTCTCCCGATTGAAAGGCTTGGCCTATGTCTTCTCCCGAAAGTTCGTCGCCCTCAGTTCGCCAACAAGCCTTGGCCGCTTTGACGGCGGAGCTGGCGCAGCAAGGTCACCCGCCCGAATATGCTCAGCACATGGCGGCGGCGGTTATTTTTCAAGCGGATTTGGATCTGTGTGCAGCTCAATTGGCGCGGGTGCTCAGTTGGCTGAAGCAAAACCATCCTCAGCTCTATCCAGAGGCAGTGCAATTGGTGGACACCACTCGGGAAGAGTTCGAGCGTCGCGTCCAAAATGGATAGACAAGCCATCTGCTGTGATCTGAAGCAGGGATCCGGCAGTTGGGTTGCGGTCGTTAGCAGAGGGTGATGTCCCCCCTATGGGACTGCAAGGGGTGATCTTGAGCTGGAGTGGAGTGGTGGCCGATGACGAGAGCCTGCACCTACAGGCCATCAACCAACTGCTGGTGGAAGAGAACCTGCGCCCCTGGAACCTGTGCTGGCCGAAGTCGGGATCCCCTGGGCAGCGGGAGCTTTACCGGCTGCAATACCTGGGCCGACCGGATCGAGAGCGCCTGCCGGCTCTGTGGGGGGATCAAGGGCGGGTGCTCAACCCCAAGCAGCTGGAAGAGCTGCTGAAACGCAAGGCCCTATACTACCAGCAAGCTTTGCAGGGGCAAAGGGAGCTGCCTCTCATTCCCGGCCTGAGGGAAACTTTGGAGACGCTGGAGCGGCTGCAACTGAAGGTCGGCCTGCTGTGCGGCCAATCGGCAGCCGAGGTGACCGCTTTTCTGGAGCGTTTCCAGTCCTGTTGCCCGGCCCTGATACAGTTGACCGATGTGGGCTCCTATCAAGTGACGGGGGATGATGCAGGCCCAATATTTTCCCCAGGACACTTGCACCGCCTGCTTTTGCAGCGGATGGAATTGCCTGCCCAGGAGTGCTTGAGCATTGAGGCCACCTACCCCGGCATTCAGGCAGCCCGTTCGGCAGGGATCCCGGTGCTGGCTCTGGCCACCTTCTTTCCTCTGCACATGCTGCAGCGGCGGGCCAATTGGGCGGTGGACGGCTACCATCAGGTGGAATGGGATCGCATCCGGAACTGGTTTGCCGGCGGGCAAAACCGTCCTTCGACCCCAGTTGAAGCAGAAGCGGAGGCCGGTTCCTTCAAGGGATCCCAGGGAGGTCAGCCCCAGCCCTAGGGCAAGATGAGCATGCCATCCCCAAAGGAATAGAAGCGATACCCCTGCTCGATGGCCTCTCGGTAGAGATCCAGCAGCCTTTGCCGCCCAATCAGCGCAGCCACCAGCATCATCAGGCTGGAGCGGGGCAGATGAAAATTGGTGACCAGTCCTTGAATCACCCGCCAGGAGTAGCCGGGGTAGATGAATAGATCGCTTTTCCCCTGCCAAGGCTGCAAGGTGCCAGAGGCTGCCGCGGTTTCCAAAGAGCGCACCACAGTCGTTCCCACCGCGATCACCCGCCCCCCTCGGGCTTGGGCTTTTTGGATGGCTGCCACCGTTTCTGCCGGCACCTTGAGCCACTCGCTGTGGAGACGATGCTCGGTTACCCGCTCCGCTTCCACCGGTCGGAAGGTACCCAGGCCGATGTTCAGGGTGATGTAGGCCGTTTGGATCCCTTTTTGGGCCAGCCGCTCCAGCAGCTCCTGGGTAAAGTGCAGCCCTGCCGTGGGAGCAGCCACCGAGCCGGGGTGTTTGGCCCAGAGGGTTTGGTAGTCTTCAGGGCGAACTTGTCCTGAGCCCGGGGATCCGGAAGTCTTGATGTAGGGAGGAAGCGGGATCCGGCCCACCTGTTCCAGGATTTCCTCAAAAGGTTGCGCCCCTTCCCACTCAAACTGCACCACTCGCCCGCCGGTTTCCGGGTCCAAAGCCAGAACAGTGGCCCTCAGCCCAGAGGGGGATCCCTGCTTGCTCCAAAAACCAATCCGATCCCCCACCTTCACCCGTTTGCCCGGCCTGACCAAAACCCGCCAGCTCCACGCCTGATCCGGCAGAGGTTGCGCAGCGGCAGGGATCCCTTCCAGACAAGGCTCCAGCAGCAACACTTCGACCCGCGCCCCGGAGGGTTCCTTGGCCCCGAACAGGCGGGCCGGGATCACCTTGGTATCGTTGAGAACCAGCAGATCCCCCTCCCGCAGGTAGTCGGGCAGATGGCAGAAGCGGCGATGCTCGTGCCTATCTGGGTACACCACCAGCATCCGCGCCTGATCCCTGGGCTCCACCGGCGTTTGCGCAATCTGGTCTGGAGGGAGAGTGTAATCGTAGGAAGCTGTAAGCAGATCGGGATTGGACTCCCTATCGCCCAAAGGCTCGGCCTCACTGGGGGGAGCAGCAGCAGGCGAAAAAGAGTCAGGCATGGAGATGAATCAAGATGGGGTTCTACGTGGATCCAGCATAGCCAACCGGATCCCGCCAACCCTCTCCCTTTTGAGGGAAGCAGCTAAACCTTGGCCACCACCACCTGCTGCGGCTGATCCTGATACTTGCCGGCGCGGTCGGCGTAGGTCACTTGGCAGGGATCCCCTTCCAGAAAAAGAAGCTGGACCACCCCTTCGTTGGCGTACACACGGCAGTCGGCGCTGGAGGCGTTGGAAAACTCCAGGGTGAGATAACCCCGCCATCCCGCCTCAGCGGGCGTCAGGTTGGCAATCAGGCCCACCCTGGCATAGGAAGATTTGCCAATGCAGATCACGGTAATGTTATCCGGAACTTGCAGCCGCTCCAAAGACACCCCCAACCCATAGGAGTGGGCCGGGATGATAAAGTAATCCCCCATCTCGTCGTGGTGCAGCTCCACCGCTTCCAGATTCTTGGGGTTAAACCGCTTGGGATCCACCACCGTGCCGGGCACATGGCGAAAGATCTTGAACTCCACCGGCGACAGGCGGATGTCGTAGCCATAGGAGGACAGCCCGTAACTCAAAACAGGCCGAGACTCAACAGCGCGCACCAGCTCAGGACAGAAGGGCTCAATCATCCCTCGCCGCGCTTGCTCACAGATCCAGCGGTCGTTTTTCAACATGGCTACAGCCGGCTTCCTGGAGAGTGAGGGCACATCTGGTGGACAAGCTCCAGTCTTATTGGGACTCCGCCCCCCTGACGCGACCCGTGTTGCCTAGGTCTTTCGGAGCGGAAACTGTTTGCGCTAGCGGTGCGGAGCAACATGGGCTGCTGTAGGCATAGCACCTGTGCCGCTGACTTGAGGGGGATCCAGAGAACAGGCAACATTCCCATCGGCAGTGCGGAGCCCTGGGCCTGGGATGCCACGTAGGCGCAGCTGCGTGATCAAGTCGGCCCGCTCCAGAAACGAATCTGGCATCTCCGGCCCGGTGATCACCATGTCCATGGAGATGGGGCGTTGGTCGATTAAGCTCAGCACTTCCGCTTCTGGGATCAGGCCCAACTTCACAGCCAAGCTCAGCTCATCCAACACCACCAAGTCATAGCGGCCACTCCTGACAGCCTCCTGGGTAAATTGCCACAGCTCATCCAATGCCACCCGCTCCTCAGGCTCTAGGTGAGGTGTATCGATGCAGCGGTGCAGGCAACAACGAACCCACTCCAAGGATCTGCCCAGGGAGAGACGATTTGCGGGCCCCTGATTGATCCCACCCTTGAGAAATTGCACGATCAGCACCCGCGTTCCCTGGCCTGCCAAGCGCATCGCCTGAGCCATGACGGGCGTAAACATGCCCCGGCTGGGGTGGGTGTAAAGCTGCAGGGATCCCTGGGGAACCAACTGGGCGGAGAGGGATCCATTCTGCTGAAGGAAAAGCTCGCCGGCAGCAGGGCTGGCTTGAGCCGCAGGCTGTTTGGCGCGGGCTACAGGAGCGGCATCCTTGGAGGAAGGCATAGGATTTGGAGAAGCAGTGCAAACCACGTTCTATCTCGCGAGCAGGCTAGAGAACACGGCCCTAGGTTACAAGGCCTACAAGTGGTGGAGAGCGTCGGCTATGGATTCCATGAAACACCACCTGTGCGTATCCGTCAATGAGTCGGTTCTGCTTCTAGCTGGCATACAAATCATCCCCAATAGAGTAATAGAAAATACAATCCTTGCCCATCCTAGCCTTTTGGCACAAGAGGCAATACCTGAAAAGCTTTGACAGGGGATCTCAATAAAATTTCAGGCCTAGCCCAGAAGCTTGTGTGCAGGGCTATCTCACTTGAGTATAGAGGTGCTCTATAAAAATTTGAGAAAAAGATCAATTTCTTCCAAATAAGATTAACTCTCACAAACAGGAATGCCAGTACCAGCAGCCCACCCACGAGAGAGGAGCAAGGGTCAACCTACCCCAAAAGCCTTGTCCACCAGGAGAGATAGTCATTTTTAAAATAACTATACATTTGGTCGGGAGCCGGGTAGGCCTACACATTAGCGAACATTCGTAGTAGAGAGAATTGTAACCAAAAGTCCAAGGAGTTAATTTCTAACCTCGAGAGTGAAGAAATATAAATTCGTCAATCATCTTCGTCAAAAAATGGATTATTGACAATACTTTTTTGAAAACCAGCATCTGATTTAGCAGAAGCGTAAAGAATTGCGTGCCTTTTATACTCTGAGGTCGTCTTCTTCAAGAGATCGCCTCTTTGATCATTTTTCTTACCGGTCTCAAGGCCAATGTTTTCTACTTAATTTAATCTCTATTTCTGTTATGAGAAATGAGCATTGGGCGTTCAGTTTGGATCCCACTTAAAATTGACCTGAAAAAGCTCTGGGGCTTTGGGTGCTGAGATTGCCGGGATCCCATTGCGCAATCAAAGCCGAGTCCTTCCTCTGGCGAGGAGAGATTTTTGTTGAGAAGGTAGATCCAATCCTGGAGAATACTTGACCCCTCCTCCAATCAGCCAGAAAGTCCGGGGATCCCACCCTCGATCCCTGGATCAAAGGGAAAAGACTCTATCCCGCCGGCACAAAAGTTTTCTGTCACCGACTTGGGCTTGGGAAAAACCCTAGGCCATTGTGAACTCGGGGTGTGCGCCGCCGGGAGGGACTGGGATCCGTCTCACTGTTGGGTGGGCTGGCTTCTGGGTGTCGGTGTTCCAAATTGACGGCTTCTCCCCCCAGCACCAAGGTGGAAGCATTGCCCCCATCCAAGTTCAGGGCATGGCGACAGCCCAATTGCTGCATCAACTGTGCCATCTCCAGCAGGGTGAGCCCTTGATTTTCCTGGGCATTGCCGGCGGTAACCAGCAGCAAATGTCCGCTGTCCAGTTGGCCGATGGCACTGCGGGCGGCTCGCTGCCTGCGAAAGAGAGGCTGAAATCCCTCCAATCGGGCATCCAAAACCACCTGCCCATCCAAGAGCAAGAGCGGCCCTGCCCCTAGGATGTGGGGATAGGCCTCCAGCTCGGGCGGATCCAAGCGCAGATGAAGGCTGAGGCGATCCCCGGGAACCAGCTTGCGGGCTTCTAGGGCACCTTCTAGCCCCCGCCCTGCCAATACATACCCCTCACTGGGAATCTGTACCGTCAAACTGCCGGCCAGGCCCGCCACCAGAATTTCTTGCACCTGATCCTGCCGCACCATCACGAGCATTTCGTCGTCCGTTTGGGTGGTGTAGGTGGATCCCCAGTCGGGGGTGAACTGGGAGATGCCGGGCAGGATATAGCCTGTATTGATGCCCACCACTGGGATTTGATCCCCAATGGCATTGCGCAGCTCTGCTTGCATCTGCAGACGGGCAAAGCGCACGGATCCCCCTTCTTGCCCTGCCGTCCCATCCGACCAAGCGATGACCCCACGACCCAAAATGGGGCTGGAGATCCAGCGGCCATCCCGACGAATTGCCCCCAGCGGCTGACGGGTGTTGCGGTTGAAAAACCCACCGTTAATGGCGGCTACTGCTCCCTGTTCGGGGCCAAAGGAAGACAGCTCCCCCAGACCCACCAGCCCCGCGCGTGCAGCCCAGATAGGCCGCAGTTGGCCGGCTGCGAGAGAAACCACCACGATAGAAACGGGGATCCGATTGTCTCCAACCCAAACCTCCTTCTGGTACAAAGGGATCCCTTGCACCACCCGCACCGGCTGCACACCGAGGGTCACCTGAGCTTGAGCAGCCACGCTGGGCAAAAAGAGAGCAGCAGTGCAGGCTAACCCCCAGCCCATGACCCAGGCGCTCAGCTTGGTTTTGGACATGTCTTCACGTCTTTAGGGCTTCACCATTGTCATTGGGAGATGCTCATCCCCCTGCGGCAAAGGTTCCCATCACAATGAGCGACAACAGGATCCCGGGAAAGAGCAGCGTCACCAAGATCAGCAGTTCGGATAGGGTCATTGGGGAATGCTACCTACTTAAGGATTGAGCCAACACAGCAGCCCTAATTTTCACCCTAGCGATCCTATGGAAGTGGCCCAGGATCCCTTTGGGATCCCTTAACACTCGATCACCGGTTTGGCTGCCCGTGCACGCCATCTCCGGCAGTATCCTGGCAAGGGGAAAGCCTCATCCAACGGTTCCTATGGGCATCCAAGGCAAACGCATTGCCGTCGAACCCGGCCATCTTCGCCCCTGGCTCAAAGAGGCTGTTTTGGCAGGGGGCGGCGAAATTGTGCCCCTGGCAGAAGCAGAAGCCTTGGTCTGGGCCGATGCCTTTGATGTGCCTGGCCTGAAGCGTTGTCTGGCGGAAGGGAAAGGGATCCGCTGGGTGCAGCTGCCCTGGGCGGGGGTAGAGCCTTTTGTCCGGGCAGGGGTTTTGCATCCTGCCTATGTGTGGACTTGTGGCAAGGGAGTCTATGCTCAACCGGTGGCAGAACATGCCTTGGCCTTGACCTTGGCCGGCTTGCGCGACTTGAAGATCCGCGCCTTGGCCCAAACGTGGCAGGAGGGCTCCGGTACCAGCCTCTGGGGCAGCCGCGTGGTCATTTTTGGGGCCGGGGGCATCGCCCAAGAGTTGATCAAGCTGTTGCAGCCTTTTCAGTGCTCCATCGACGTGGTGCGTCGCAAGGCGGATCCCTTGCCGGGGGCCACGCGGGTGGTGACACTCGCGGAACGGCAAACGGTGTTGGCAGGGGCAGATGTGGTGATCCTGGCTTTGGCCCTCACGCCGGAAACCGAGGGGATCATCGCCCAAGCTGAGTTGGAGCAGATGGGATCCCAGTGTTGGTTGGTGAATGTGGCGCGAGGCAAGCACATCGTGACCTCCGACTTGGTGGCCGCCCTGCAGCAGGGGGTCATTCGCGGGGCCGCCTTGGATGTCACGGATCCCGAGCCCCTACCGGATGGGCATCCCCTCTGGAGCTTGCCCAACTGCCTGATTACCCCCCACACTGCTCTTACCGATGCCATGATTGTCCCAGCCCTCTCTAAGCGGGTGCGAGAAAATGTGCGGCGCTTCCGGGCCGGGGATCCCTTGCTAGGGGTGGTGGATCTGGCTTTGGGGTACTGAGGCCCCCAGTCCCTCCCTTTTGAGGAGCCTGGGATCAGAACATTTGACGCCAAACCCTACTGCGGAGCCATCTCCTGCACGCGGGCAGCAATGGCCTCTGCCATCTCCTGAGTGCCGACGGGATCCCCTGTGGCCAGGTCATAGGTGACCTGCTTGCCCTCGGCGATCACCGCCTGCACCGCCGCCTCCACCCTTGCGGCAGCCTCCCGCTCTCCTAGGTAGCGCAGCATCATCGCCCCGGAGAGGATCAGAGCGCAGGGGTTGACTTTGTTTTGGCCGGCATATTTGGGAGCAGAGCCGTGAATGGCCTCAAAAACCGCAATGCCGTCGCCAATGTTGGCTCCTGGCGCCACCCCCAGCCCGCCGATCATCCCCGCGCACAAGTCGGAAATGATGTCCCCATAGAGGTTGGTGAGCACCAGCACATCGTAGAGCTGCGGCTTTTGCATCAGTTGCATGCACATGTTGTCCACGATGCGATCTTCAAACTCGATGTCGGGGTACTCCTGGGCCACCTCCCGCGCCACCTGCAAAAACAAGCCATCGGTGAACTTCATGATGTTGGCTTTGTGAACTGCCGTCACCTTCTTGCGGCCATTCTGGCGGGCGTACTCAAAGGCAAATTTGACAATGCGGCGGCTGCCGAAGTCCGAAATGGGCTTGATGCCAATGGCGGATCCCTCGCGGATGGGTTTGCCGGAGAGGCGCATCATTTCCTCCCGCGCTTGGATGGCTTCCGGCGTGCCCCGTTCAAACTCGATCCCGGCATAGAGATCTTCAGTATTTTCCCGCACCACCACTAGGTCAATGTCTTGAAAAGGGCTTTTGACACCGAGCATGGATTTGGCCGGGCGCAGATTGGCGTAGAGATCCAGCTCCTTGCGAATGGCTACGTTGACCGAACGAAAGCCAGTACCTACGGGAGTGCCAATCGGCCCTTTGATCGCCACTTTGGTTTCCCGAATGGACTCCAACACCTGGGGTGGCAAGGGGGTGCCGTATTTTTCAATCACCTCCACCCCTGCCTCTACCGGGATCCATTCGAACCGAACCCCAGTAGCCTCCAAGACCGTGGTCATCGCCTTGGCCACTTCCGGGCCGATGCCATCCCCAGGGATCAAAGTCACACGATAGGCCACAGATGCTTCTCCTCGCAGTGTCAACGACAGTGCAAAAACTCCGTCCTGCCGGCGTGAGAGGATCCCTCCACCAGACAGGTTAGAGAACCGGGAACCCTTGAGCTTAAACGACTATAGAACAGGTTGAGACTGAAAATGCTGCGTCTGCTACCTCAGAAAAGGGGGGGCTAGCCGCAAGATCGGGGACTCGGCGGCAGAGGGACTCGCAGCTCTACAACTGTGCCACTGCCAAAGCGGCGATTACGCCAAGCAATGCTTGCCCCGATCAACTCGGCTCGGTAGCGCATGTTGAGCAACCCGTGTCCATAGCCAGACGGCTGGGCGGGATCCACCCCACTCTTGGACGCCGGCATACCACAGCCATCGTCGATGATCTTCAGCTCCAAGTGGGTGTAGGGAGCGTAAACTACCCGACCCTGACTGCTTCGCAGTACAGGGCGGGCTTTCGGTAGCCCTGCAGTTGGCAAGCCAACCACGAACCTCTAGGCTGGTTTACGACAGCCCCCAAGAGCGCAATCACATTCGCACCATTCAAATCCGCATCCCCTTCCCATCCACAGTGCCCACACTTGAACGACTTGCCACTGCGGTAGGATTGCGCAGGATCGGGATGGATATGCAAACACCGGTGGCAGGTCTGCGACGTGTAGGCGGGCGGCACAAGAATCAGAGAAACCCCTGCAACCCTCGCCTTGTACTCCAGAAACTGACGTAGTTGGTAGAACGCCCAACTGTTGGTCCTACGCCGCTCGGCTTTGCTGCGTGGCTGTTGATTGACCCTTTCCCGGATCCCTGTCAGGTCTTCCAGAGCAATAGCGCTGTTGGTAGCTTTTGCCCTAGAGACAATAGCTTTGGAGATGCGATGATTGACCCACGTTTGAAAGCGTCTCTCCTTGCCAGACAGCCGTTGCAACAGTTCTCTGCATCTGCGCCGCGAACTGCGTGTGCCCTTACTGGCTTTGCGTTGGAGTACCGCCCTCAACCGGGAGTAGTGGTCGCGGACTCTGTTCAACTGCTGTCCATTCCAGTTGTCCCCCTCTGACGTATGGGCAATATCTGTCCTTCCCAAGTCCACCCCGATCACCTTGTCGGTATCTTGTTGCTTGGGTGGTTTTTTCTCTACGCAAATCTGGATGGAGTAGGAGCCATCCTTCCGCTGGACTAGGGTGGCCGATTTGGGGTTAGAGCCAGCCAGCATTCCCCTCTGGTAGTTACCAATGGCTAGCTCAAAGCGTTCTCTCCCTTCAACCGTGGTCAGCGACACCGTCCAGTCTTTCTCGCGGAATGAAAAGATACGTGCGTCGTAGGTAACGAACCTACGCTTGAACTCTTTAACCGGACGGTTGCGCTGTCTCGCCACTTTGCGAGCGCCGGCCACCCGTCTGCACACCTGTTGAGCCAAGTTACTGGACAAGCCGAACCGGGCTCGAATCTCGTAGTAGCAAAGGGATTGCAGTTTGACCGCGTTGACGATCTTCTCCGGCGTGTTCTGGTTGACCCAGTTCAAGGCTTGGCCAAAAGCCTCCATCGTCGCGTCCAATTTGGCGGCTTGCGACTGGGACGCCTTGAGCTTACAGGAGACGTTCAGGACTTGGCTCATAAGTTCATTGTACTTCATCAAAGCGCATTCCTCCCGGCACTGACCCTACGGGTACAGTGCGGGGCTCCTGCGATTTCTAGCTGAGAAGAGAGCAGCACCAGTTCTTGGACAATTTGGTTTGCAGCCTGTAGCTGGCCTAGCAGCATGGGATCCCATCGCGGCAGCGGTGCGGAGCACTTTCAACAGAGGCAACCGAAGGCTTAACAGCAAGAGATAAACTTCCATCAACAAGAAACCAACTTCTGCACAGCCTCTAACCGCCCCAAGGCCCAGCCCCGCCGCTGCAGAAGCGCAAAAGATTGCAGCAAATCCGGCCCCTCTAGATCTCCTGTCAGGGCGGCCCGCAAACTCTTCATCAGCAGGCCCTTTTTCATGTTCTGGGCTTTGGCCACCTGATCCACCAGCGGTTTTAAGCTGTCCGCCGAAACCTGGGGCAGCTCGGCAGCAGCCAACGTGGTGGCCATTGCAGCCATAGCCTCTGCCACCCCAGGCAGGCGCAACTGTTCCAGAGCTGGCAACGTGTAGCAGAGGGGCTCCTGAAACAAAAAGCGGCTGAGCGGAGGAGCTTCTGCCAGGTGGTCGATGCCATCGGCAATCAGGCGGGCCACATCTTCTAACCAGGTGGGATCCGGCACCTCGGAAAGGTCAAACCCTGCCGCCTGCCAAAAGGGGGTGAGCCGCTCCACCAGTTCTGGCGGAGAAAGCCGCTTGATGTACTGGCTGTTGATCCAGTTGAGCTTGTCCCAGTCAAAGCGGGCAGCCGCACGGTTAACCCGGTCAAAGTCGAACAGCGCAGCCGCCTTTTCCAAAGAGAAAAGCTCTTCCCCATCCGGGGGCGACCAACTGAGCAAAGCCAAATAGTTCTTGAGAGCTTCCGGCAAAAAGCCCAGTTGCTGGAACTCTGCTACCGAAGTTGCCCCATCCCGTTTGGAGAGCTTTTTCCCCTCCGGGTTCAGGATTAAAGGAGAATGGGCGAACTGGGGAGGTTCGTGGCCAAGAGCGCGGTAGAGCAAAATCTGCTTGGGGGTATTGCCGATGTGATCTTCGCCGCGAATCACATGGGTGATGCCCATGTCGATGTCATCCACCACCACCGCCAAGTTGTAGAGAGGGTAGCCATCCGCTCGGGCAATGACCATGTCTCCTCCCAAATCCTGGGTGTTCCAGGTAATGGGGCCGCGGATGAGATCCACCCAAGACACCTCTAGGGGCTCCTCGATTTTGAAGCGGATCACTGGCTGCCGCCCCTCGGCTTCGTAGGCTCGTCGCTGGGCTTCGGTGAGAAAGCGGTGGCGGTTGTCGTAGCGGGGGGCTTTGCCGGCAGCCTTCTGGGCAGCGCGCATCTCCTCCAGCTCTGCCTCGCTGACGTAGCAGCGGTAGGCCAGCCCTTGATCTAGAAGCTGCTGCACCACTGCTTGGTAGCGCTCGATGCGCTTGGACTGGTAGACCGGCCCTTCGTCCCAGTCTAGGCCCAACCAGGCCAGGCCCGCCAAAATGTTGCGGGTGTAGCGGGGCAAAGAGCGGTCGCGGTCGGTGTCCTCAATGCGCAAAATGAACCGGCCACCGTGGCGACGGGCATACAGCCAGTTGAACACTGCCGTCCGGGCGGTGCCGATGTGCAGATTTCCAGTTGGACTGGGGGCAATGCGAACACAAACACTCACAGGTCTAAGGATCCCAAGCAGAGTATCCCGATCCTAGTCGGCGGCGAGATCCTTTGTCATGTTGGCCCTCCATTGGGTTGCAGGCGGTTGCCAATCGAGGCATTTCGAGTAGAATCCGCCTTAGCTGCCGGTCAAAAGGTAGGCTTCATGGGGATCCAAGTCAATGAGCAACGTTCAAACCCCGCTTTTTTCCGGTATTGAGGAAAAGCTGTAGCGCAGGAGGAATCCCAGCACATGCGTCTGACTTCGGCCATTCTTCTGGGTTGTCTGTCCGCCGGGATCCCGATTGGATCCGCCTTGGCCCAAATTGCCTATCCTTCCTATCCGGTGGGAGATGCCCTAGACAGGATCCTGTTGGATACAGGTAGGAATGTGGATCCGGTCACTTTCCCTGAGGAGGTGGTACGCTCCCAGGCCCGGCAGACCACCGCCTTCTTCACCACGCTGCTGAACCAACGCACCAACATCCCACCCCTGCGCTCGCTAGATTTGCCCAGTCCCTATCAGGCTTCGGTTCGTACCCAGGCCGGGTACTACCGCGTGACCCAGACAGAGCCCGTTTTGGATTTTGAAATCTTGCGCTAGGCAGGGCAGGTATTCGGGGCCTGTTCCAGCGCCGGCCTGTTGCTGTTGCCAAAACGTTGTGTATGAAGCTCCGTTCTACTGCTGCGCGGAAGAAAGCTAGCTAGGGCGGTGGTTGTGCCCTGGTCGGCGTGGCGGAAAGGGCAGTGACTGCCTGGCGGTTGCCTTAAAGCTGTTCACCCAGGAGGGCATGGTTTTTCTCAGCGAAACAGCTCCCTGGAGAGGCGCTCCGCCGGCGCAATCGGACAAGAGGGAACTGGGGAAAGTTGTGTTTGTGAGAGCCTTCATCCTATGGCCCGCTCGCGCGGACGGTAACTGCCTCTCCGGTCAGCGAAAAAGCTCGCGTGGCGGTAATGCGCACCGGCACCAGGGATCCCTGCAGTTGCTCCGGATCCCCTTCAAAGAACACCAAGCGATTGCCGCGGGTACGCCCCATTGCCTGGCGGGGGTTTTTCGGGTTGGGGCCTTCCACCAGCACCTCTTGCACCTGGCCTAGGAGTCGGGCACTGCGGGCGGCGGCCACCTCGGCCACCAGTCGGTTCAGCCGTTGCAGGCGGTCGCTTTTTTCCTCCTCGGGCACTTGGTCGGGCCACTCAGCGGCGGGGGTGCCGGGACGAGGGGAGTAGGCGGCGGTGTTCACTTGGTCAAAGCCAATGTCCTGCACCAGTTGCAGGGTTTCTTGGAACTGAGCTTCGGTCTCTCCCGGGAAGCCGACAATGGCATCGGCGCTGATGGCCGCTTCGGGCATGTATTGGCGGATGAGCTGGATGATCTGGCGATAGCGCTCGTGGGTGTAGCCGCGCCGCATCCGCTTGAGCACTTCGTTGCTGCCCGCCTGGAAGGGGATGTGGAAGTGCTCGCAGACTTTGGGCAGCTCGGCGCAGGTGGCGATCAGCTCCTCGGTAAAGTAGCGCGGGTGGCTGGTGGCAAAGCGAATCCGTTCAATGCCTGCCACCGAATGGACGAAGCGCAACAAGCTGGCCAGGTTGGTTTTCGGATCCAGATCCCGTCCGTAGGCATCGATGTTCTGCCCCAGCAACGTCACCTCTCGATAGCCTGCTCTGGCCACGTCTTCGATTTCGGCGCGGATGGCCTGGGGCTGGCGGGACTGCTCTTGCCCTCGCACCCGCGGCACGATGCAGTAGGTACAACGCTCGTTGCAACCGTAGATGACATTGATCCAAGCAGTGACCTGGCTGTCGCGGCGGGGCTTGGTGATGTCTTCTGGGATCTCAACCGGCTCGGTGGCCACCACCTGGTTTCCGGCTTCCACCTGCGCCAGCAAATCCCCAAGGCGGTTCACGTACTGGGGGCCCATGACCAGATCCAGCTCAGGGACGCGGCGCAACAATTTCTCCCCCTCTTGCTGGGCCACACAGCCGGCCACGATCAGCTTGATGGCCGGGTTCTTGCGCTTGCGCTGTGCCTGGATGCCCAGGTAGGAATAGACCTTCTGCTCAGCATTGTCGCGGATGGTGCAGGTGTTGTAGAGAACTAAGTCCGCCTGCAACTCATCTTCGGTGGCCACATACCCCAGGGACTCCAGGATCCCGGCCATGCGCTCGGTATCGGCGCGGTTCATTTGGCAGCCGAAGGTGATGGTGTGGTAGGTGGGAGCAGCCATGGGAAGAAACAGTACGAAGAACCACCATCTTCGAGCTTAGCGGATCCTTAAAATGGCTGAGGGGTTTGAGACTGCAACAGTTAATCTAGCTAGATAGAAATTCCTACACCGGCAAAGGCTCATGTTGCCCAAGCATCGTCCCAAGCAACTGTCGCTGGGCCCTCTGGAGTCGGAAATCTTGGAGATCCTCTGGGATCTGGGCAGTGCCAGCACCCGTCAAATCCACGAGCGCATCTTGGCCGATCCGGATCGGGAGCTGGCCTATGCCTCCGTGACCACAGTTTTGCAGCGCTTAAGCCAGAAGGGCTGGGTGAGCTGTGAGCGCCGCACCGATCCCCAAGGGCGGAATCTGCCCATGCTGTGGCGGCCTCGTCTTTCGCGTCAGGAAGCGGCCAGCCTCAGGGCCTTCACCCACCTGCAGCAGTTTTTGGCTGTAGGGGATCCCGATACGGTGGCAGCCTTTGCCGATAGCCTGGATCAGGCCAGTGTGTCCCAGTTGCAGGCGATTGCCGAACGGCTGCGGGCAGCCCGTCAAGCCAGGAGGGATCCGCGATGAGCCACTTGGGCATGTTACTGCTGGGCTTGGGCCTCAGTTGCCTGTGGCGAGCCCAGGTGCGCCTGGACAGGAGTGGGGGATGGGGCCGACGTTGGCAGCGGGCTTGGATCCACTTCTTGCTGCCCCCGCTGCTGTTGCTGACCACTGCTTTGGCCTTGGCCTGGATGGGGCCGTGGGGACAAATGGCCGGGGTGGGGGGCTGGTTCTGCTACGGCTGTGCTCTGCTGTTGCTGGCCGTGGCCGGCGGCGTGGCCTTGCACTGGATTTGGGAATACTGGCGCTCCTATCGACGCGCCCACCTGCAAGCTCTGGCCCAGGTGGATTTGCATGGCTCTCCGGCCTATGTGCTGGATTTGGAGATCCCTTTTGCTGCCCAAGTGGGGGTGTGGAATGCCCAGTTGGTGGTCAGCCGCGGCCTGCTGGAGCAGTTGGATGATGAGCACTTGCGGGCCGTAATCGCCCACGAAGAGGCCCATCGCCACTACCGCGATACCCTGTGGATGTTTGGGGTGGGCTGGCTGCGACGCCTCACCGGCTGGCTGCCCAACACCGAGGCCCTCTGGCAGGAATTGCTCACTCTGCGGGAACTGCGGGCGGATCGCTGGGCGGCCCAACGGGTGGATCCCTTGCTGTTGGGAGAGGCCCTGCTGCAGGTGGTGGGCTATGGCGTGGTGGAGCAACCGGCGGCGGCCTGGGTTGGCTTTGCAATGGCCGTGAGTTCAGACTCAGGGCAACGGCTGCAGGAGCGTATCGATGCCCTGCTGCAGCAGGCAGAGTCAGGGCCCGTCGATCCCCTACCCCATTCTTCTTCCATTCGGGGTTGGGCCTGGTTGGGGTTGTCCCTATTGCCTTTGCTGGCGATCCCGTTCCATACCTGAAGATTGACGGCGATTCCTCAACCAAATTGTCCTTGGGTTGGGGAAGCGAGCTTGAAAAAAAAACACCAGTTGACGCCCAAAGCCTGAGATCTGCTTTGCAAGCAGAATGGGATACTCTAGGTCAGGTTTTCTGGACTTCTAGGGACTTACAGCAGTGCAAACCAACTCTTCCCTTTCTGAGGCGACCGGGTCGGCGTGTGATCCCCTTACGCGGGCGCAGATCCTCATCGAGGCTTTACCCTACATTCAGCAGTACCAGGGCCGCGTTATTGTCATCAAATACGGCGGCGCAGCCATGGTGCACCAAGAGCGACGGGCCGAGGTGCTCCGAGACATCGTCTTTCTGGCCTGTGTGGGGATCCGCCCGGTGTTGGTGCATGGGGGGGGGCCGGAGATCAACAGTTGGCTACAAAAACTGGACATTCCCTTCAAGTTTGTGGATGGCTTGCGGGTTACCGATGCCGCCACCATGGAAGTAGTGGAGATGGTGTTGGTGGGCAAGGTCAACAAGCAGATCGTCCAGCTCATCAGCTTGGCCGGCGGATCGGCGGTGGGGCTGTGCGGGCGAGATGGCAACTTGATCAAAGCGCGATCCCAGGGCCGGGCAGAGATCGGCTTTGTTGGGGAAGTGAGCAGCATCAACCCCCAGTTGCTGCAAACCCTATTGGAAGGTGGACAGATTCCGGTGATCTCCAGTGTGGCTGCCGATGAGACGGGCCAAGCCTACAACATCAACGCCGATACGGTGGCGGGAGAACTGGCGGCTGCTCTGGGGGCAGAAAAGCTGATTTTGCTCACCGACACCCCTGGCATTCTCAAAGATCCTCAGGATCGCAGCTCTCTGATTACGTTGCTGGATATCGAGACGGCCCGCCAGCTTATCCAAACAGGTGTGGTCAGGGGCGGCATGATCCCGAAGGTGCAGTGTTGCATTCGCGCCTTGGCACAAGGGGTACGGGCAGCCCACATTCTGGATGGGGGATCCCCTCACTCTCTGCTGCTGGAGATTTTGACCGATGCCGGGGTGGGCACCAAGCTGGTTCCTTCTCAGTTTTCCGCTCAGTTGGAAGGACTGAACAACGGATCCCGCTAGGCTTCCTTGATGAAGCGCAGGATCTCCCGCACATGGCCGAGAAACTGGCTATCCACACTGAGCTGAGCCACAGCTTGGTGGGTCTCCTGGCGCAATTGCCTGTGCTCCAGCTCGTTGCTGGCCCGGAACTGTTCCAGTTGGGCCTTGAGCGCGGCCAGCTCCTGCCGTAGGTAGCGCCGGGTTTCTTCCTCTTGTTGGGCCCAAGAGCCAGGTTTGCCGGGATCCCATTGCTCCTGCAACTGCTCGACTTGGCGCTGCAACTGCTCTAGTCGTTCCGCCAGCTCGAGGGCATCTTCGCGAGGGATCTGGATTTGCCCTTGCAACTGGGCCAAGCGGTCGGCCAAATACTCGTAGCCCCGGATGGCCGGGCGCAGAGCCGTTAACAACACCGCAGCCACGGCGCTGGGGTAGCCAATGGGGGTGACTTGCCCAGCGGCCAAGCCATAGAAAGCCAGAGCCGACAGCCCATGCAGGGCAATGGCTATGCGCAACGACCAGCGGCTGAGCTTTTGCAGGAAGGCAAACGTCGAATCTTCCACCGGGATCCCTCGTTCCTGAGACACGACCGCCTCCTGCTGAACGGCCTTGGCCTGAAAGTAGAGGTTCCAGGGAAGGGTGACGATCACCACCAGCCACCAAAAGCTGGCGATCCCAATGGCCCAATCGGCCAGCTCCCCAATGGGTAGCCCAAAAGCCCGCAGCAGGACAAACAGGATCCCGCCGCCGATCAACAACAGCAGCCCCGCCACCCAAACTGGGAAAGAGATTTTCGAGTAAGACACGGAGTAAGAGGTTGAGTAAGACATTGCCGGTTTCTCCTCATCAAGCTGCCTACAGCCTGCCCGAACCGAGCGGCCAGAAGCTCCTGAAGCGGCCAGTTTTCCGTCCGTCCCAGAGCCATTAGGGGTGCAGCTATAGCCATTCCCAGTGGCGAGGAAACCCTTGCGGATCCCAAACTCCCTCTCCCTCAGGGAGAGCGCTTAGAGTAGATCAGTGCTCTCTATGAGTTGTCTTTGTTGTTCTCGGGTGTAAGCCTGTGAGCCTTGCCGCCTCTCCCCCCGATACCGATTTAAGTAGGGATCCCCGCCCGCGGCGAGCCAGCGATTGGCGGCTGCTGCGGCTCCTCTGGCCCTACGCCCGTCGGCACCTGAAGCTACTGTTGGCCGCCTTGGCCTTTCTGCCTCCCTTGGCGCTGGCGGATGCGGTGCAGCCCTTGATTCTGCAGCGGGCTCTGGATGGCCCCATTGCCCGAGCGCTGGAACGAGGTGAGGCCGGGATCCTCTCCGACCTTTGGCCCTATGTGGGTCTGTTGATCCTGACGGTGCTGGTTCGCTGGCTCTTCCAAGCCCTGGAAGGGTATGTCAGCCAAAAGCTGGGGCAGTTGATGACCCGCGACATCCGCGACGATCTCTTCGCCCACATTCTGGCCTTGCCGGCTCAGTTTTTCGACCGCACCCCGGTGGGCAAGTTGATCACCCGCATCACCAGCGACGTGGAAGCCTTGGGGGATGTCTTTTCCACCGGTGCCGTCGGCATTGTCAGCGACCTGTTTACTCTGGGGGTGATCGCGGTGGTCATGCTCAGCCAACGCTGGGATCTGGGCTTGCTGCTAATCCTCATCGTCCTGCCCATCAGCGCTGTTGTCCTCGAGTTGCAGCGCCGCTTTCGGGATGCCAACTTTCGCGTGCGCGAAGAACTCTCCAAGCTGAACTCCTGGATCCAGGAGAACATCTTGGGCATTACCGTGGTGCAACTGTTTCGCCGGGAGCGGCTCAATAGCGAGATTTTTCAAACCATGAACCGCCGCTACATCCGGGAAGTGGATCAAACCATCCTCTATGATTCCGCCCTTTCTGCCGTTTTGGAGTGGGTGTCTTGGCTGGCCGTGGCGGCTTTGCTCTGGGTGGGCGGGCAGCAGGTGATGTCAGCCGGTAGGGGCTCACTTGGAGGGGGATGGACGGGATCCCTGCCCCTGCCCAGGGAACCCCTCACCTTCGGTAGCCTCTACGCCTTTATTCTCTTTTCGCAACGGTTTTTCAACCCGCTGCGGCAGTTGGCGGAAAAGTTCACCGCCCTGCAGGCGGGGTTCACCGCCGTCGAGCGCATCGATGCCATCCTCAGCCTGCCGGTCGCCATCCGGGATCCCGCTCAGCCCCGCCACTTGCCCCCCAATGCCAGAGGAGAGGTGCAGTTCGAGCACGTCTGGTTTGCCTACAACCCCGGGGAGTGGGTGCTCAAAGACCTCACCTTCACCATCCGCCCCGGAGAAAAAGTGGCCCTGGTGGGGCCCACGGGAGCCGGGAAAAGCTCCATCATCCGCTTGCTCTGCCGTCTCTACGACGTAACCCAGGGATCTATTCGCATTGACGGCGTTGATATTCGGGATCTCCCCCAGGCTGAGCTGCACCGCCACCTAGGGGTAATCCTGCAGGATGGATTTTTGTTTTCCGGGGATATCCAGCAAAACATCACCCTAGGAGAGAAGGCAGATCTAGCGGCAGTGGAGCAGGTCGCCCGCCAACTCAACCTGCATGACTTCCTCCGCAATTTGCCCCAAGGCTACGCCACCCCTTTGCGAGAGCGGGGCAGCAACCTCTCCAGCGGCCAGAAACAGCTTATCAGCTTTGTGCGGGCCATGTGGCGGGATCCCAAAATCTTGGTTTTGGACGAAGCCACCGCCAGCCTGGATGTGGGCACCGAAGCCCTCCTGCAATCCGCTCTAGACACCCTGCTGCGGGATCGCACCGCCCTGATCATCGCCCACCGCCTTTCCACCATCCGCGATGTGGATCGCATCTTGGTTCTGCAGCGGGGGGAACTCAAAGAGCAGGGATCCCATGCCGAGCTCATGGCCCTCAGCGGGCTCTATGCCAGCCTCTATCGGCTGCAAGATCTGGGCGGCTAGCAGGGTGCTTCTGCCCAACCGTCAGCGACTGGCGCCAAAGCGAGACCGAATTGCCTTTAGGGTGGTGAAGCTGGCATCCGCGAACGCGATGCGAGCCTTGCAGAGTAACAGATTGCCGTTATCCACGGCAGTGTCTCTCAAGCTGGCCAAACCATCGCTGGCCTGCACCAGGGCACGGCGGCCCCAGCTAGAGAAATTTTTGCTGAGGGTGTTGATCAAGCGTTCCATAGGGATTGGACATTCCGCTCCTTAGTCTTCCACCTAGCCTACTCCCCCAGCCGCAGGTATCCACAGAGGGCCATCAAGAAAATTGTTTGTTACAGATTGTTAAAAACTTGCCGTCAAGCCGGCAGACTGGCTATGATAGGCCCCAAGTTTGGCAAGCAATTCAAAGAAAGCGGTTAGCCATGAATCATCGGCCAGAGGTAGTGGAAGGCACAGAGTCCAAGCAGAAGGTGACCCTGTATCTCTCACCTGAGCTGCACCGGAATCTGAAGATTCGGGCTGCCGTGGAGCGGGAGCCGATGTCGGCAGTGGCAGAGAAGGCCATTACCTTCTATCTGCTTCACCCAGAGGTCATTGAAGGGGTACAAGGTAGCGCCTATCGTGTCCATCAATGTCCCAAGTGTAGTCACCCATTTGTTATCCGCGATGGAGAGGTGGTTTCCCTGCACCAGACATCGGCTGCCGAAGCCATCCTTGAAGAGGTGGAGCCAGAATACTGGGGATCGGCTGCTGGCTCGGAAGAGCAACGGCAGGATGCTCTGGTACCCTGCTAGAACGCTCCCAAGCGGGCCCCCTTCAGGAACTTGAGCTGATAGGAGCAGACAGCAACACAGAAGGCTTCTAAAATCCTCTCAAAATCCATCCAACAAGGGCGTACTCCCAAGTGCAATCCAATACCTAGGCAACTCGAACCCCATTTTTCAACCGTTCTGGCGGCTCCTGAAATTTCCCCTCTGCAGTTGGTGTTTCCCATGCAAGAGCTAAGCATCCTCATTCAAGCTCAATACCCACTGCTGTACCTGCTGACTCCAGAGGAGGAACGGGCAGAAGCGGCTCTGGCAGCAATTGCCCGCACCCTTAAGCCTCAGCGTCGCCTATTCATTTGGACAGTTACCCACGGCATCGTCGAATACGGCAACCCCCGCAGCCTCACCCAGCACAACACCCAATCCCCCCAGCCCGCCATCCAGTGGGTAATGGAGCAAAAGGATCCCGCGATCTGCGTCTTCAAAGACCTACATGACTTCTTGGACAACACCGAGGTGAAGCGCTGGCTGCGGGATGCTATTGCCAGCCTGAAGGGATCCCACAAAACCATCCTGCTCATGTCGCCGGTGCAGGTGATCCCGGTCGAGCTGGAGAAAGACATTTGCGTAGTGGACTTCCCCCTGCCGGACATGGCCACATTGGAGCGCGCCCTCAACCGCCAGCTGGAGCAGATCCCGCGCTCCCTGCCTTTGGCTCCTGATACCCGCGAAAAGTTGCTCAAGGCGGCCCTGGGCCTAACGCAGGACGAGGCAGAAAAAGTCTACCGCAAGGCTGTGGTGATGCATGGTCGCCTCACCGAGGCAGAAGTAGACATCATCCTCTCTGAGAAGAAGCAACTGATCCGGCGCAACGGCATTCTCGAGTTTATCGAAGAGGACGAGACCATCGACGCCGTTGGCGGTCTGGAAGAGCTGAAGCGCTGGCTGCTGCAACGTTCTGAGGCCTTCACCGAGCGGGCCCGCGCCTATGGACTGCCCCAACCCAAGGGTATGCTGATCCTGGGCGTGCCTGGCTGCGGTAAGTCGCTGATCGCCAAGACCACTGCCCGTCTCTGGGGCCTGCCCCTGCTGCGTCTGGACATGGGCCGCGTTTATGATGGCTCCATGGTGGGCAAATCGGAAGCGAATCTGCGCAGTGCCCTGCGAACTGCTGAATCTCTTGCCCCTGCCATCCTTTTCATCGACGAGCTGGACAAAGCCTTTGCTGGATCAGCAGGCTCCAGCGATTCTGACGGGGGCACCTCCAGCCGCATCTTTGGCTCTTTCCTAACCTGGATGCAGGAGAAGCGCTCGCCGGTCTTTGTTATGGCCACCGCCAACCGTGTGGACCGTCTGCCGGGCGAATTCTTGCGCAAGGGCCGTTTTGACGAAATCTTCTTCGTGGACTTGCCCAACATCAACGAGCGCATCGAGATCTTTCGGATCCACCTGCAGAAGCGGCGGCGCGATATCAGCCGCTTTAACCTGCGCCAGCTAGCTGCCGCCTGTGAAGGCTTCTCCGGCGCAGAGATCGAACAAGTTTTGATTGCTGCCATGTACGAAGCGTTTGCCCAGAACCGCGAATTTACCCAACTGGACATTTTGGCAGCAACGAAAGCAACTCAACCGCTATCTCGCACCATGACGGAGCAAGTGGTAGCGTTGAGGGAATGGGCCCAGCAGCGGGCTCGGCCTGCAGCGGCCTCTGTAGCCGAGTACCAGCGGCTGGAGTTCTAGGAGGAGGTGAGGATCCAAAGCTACCTTGACAGAAGCAGGGACGGCAGGGCCCAAACCTTCCCCAAAGAACAGTGCCCATTGTTTGTGTCGATGTTCCAACCCCTATACAAAGGAGAGAAACACCATGTCTCATTTTAGCACCCTGCGTACCAAAATCACTGACGGTCAAGTCCTGATCAACTCTCTGCGCGATCTCGGCTACACCGTTAAGCTGAACGCCGACGTGCGTGGCTACAACGGCCAGCGTGTTCGCGCTGACATCGTGGCTCAGTTGGAAGGCGACTACGATCTGGGCTGGTCGAAGAATCCCGACGGTTCCTACGACCTGATTGCCGATTTGTGGGGCGTGGCCAAGAAGCACAACCAGACCGAGTTGATCAACTCCATCAACCAGAAGTACGCCGTCAACAAGACCTTGGCCGAGGTGAAGCGTCCTGGCCTGAACAACGCCAACGTTAAAGTGGTGGTGCACTAAACCGGATCCTGTCTCGCCATCGCTGCAGCGATCTACACCGACTAAAGTTAGTAGGGGCTGAATCCAGCCCCTACTTTTTGGCTTGGTTTTTGGATTGGAGGGGCTGCGGCCCGAAGGAGGAACCTACGCTTCTGTGAGAGCGGCAATGCCGGGCAGCACTTTGCCTTCCAATAGCTCCAGGCTGGCTCCGCCACCGGTGGAGATATGGGTCATTTTGTCGGCCAGGCCCACTTTTTCCACGGCAGCCACCGAGTCTCCCCCGCCGATGATGGTGGTGGCTCCCGCTTGAGTGAGATCGGCCAGGGCGCGGGCAATGGCTTCTGTGCCCAGGGCAAAGCGGTCGAATTCGAACACGCCCATTGGCCCATTCCAGACCACGGTTTGGCACCCCTGCAGGGCAGCCTGGAAGGCTTTGATCGATTCCGGGCCGATGTCCAAGCCCATCCAATCCTCGGGGATGGCGTGGATGGAAACGGTCTGGGCCTGGGCATCTTTGTCAAACCTATCGGCTACCACCACATCCACCGGCAGCAGCAGCTCCACCCCCCGCTCTTTGGCTTTTTCCATCAGGGAGCGGGCCAGATCCAGCTTGTCGGTTTCCACCAAAGACTTGCCGGTTTGGATCCCTTGGGCTTGGTAAAAGGTAAAGATCATGCCGCCGCCCAGCAGGAGCTTGTCCACTTTTTCCAGGAGCCGCTCAATGACGCCGATCTTAGTGGAGACTTTGGAGCCGCCGATGATGGCCGCCAAGGGGCGCCGCGGATTCTCGATGGCGCCCGAAAGAAACTGCAGCTCCTTTTCCACCAGGTAGCCGGCCACAGCAGGCTGGAGGTAGGCGGTGACGCCGGCAGTAGAGGCGTGGGCGCGGTGGGCACTGCCAAAGGCGTCGTTGACGAACAGGTCGGCCAGTGAGGCCAACTTGCGGGCAAATTCCGGGTCGTTGTCCTCCTCTTCTGGGTAGAAGCGGACGTTTTCCAGCAGGGCCACCTGGCCGTTTTCCAGGCGGTTCACTACCGCCTCGGCCTCAGGGCCGATGCAATCGGGGGCAAAGGCAACCGGCTGGCCCAGCAATTGAGAAAGACGGGTGGCTACGGGGGCCAGGCTATTGCCCTCGCGGGCGACCTTAACCGCGCCTGTCTCTTTGTCCTTCTTGACGGGGCGGCCCAGGTGGCTGGTGAGGATCACTTTGGCGCCTGCCTGGGTGAGGGCCTGGATGGTGGGCAGGGAGGCGCGAATGCGGGTGTCGTCGGTGATGTTGCCCTGGGGATCCAACGGGACGTTGAAGTCGGCGCGCACCAGCACGCGCTTGCCGTTTAAATCAAAGCCAGATGACAGCAGGGATCCCAGTGTTTGTTTGGCCATCGTTGTTTTCCCCCGGACTGCAGAAAATCTTTATTTTTTCTTCCGTATGTATCC
Source organism: Thermostichus sp. OS-CIW-32 (assembly GCF_054060415.1). Classification (NCBI taxonomy): domain Bacteria; kingdom Bacillati; phylum Cyanobacteriota; class Cyanophyceae; order Thermostichales; family Thermostichaceae; genus Thermostichus; species Thermostichus sp. OS-CIW-32. The sequence goes on from NZ_JBSSDD010000007.1 coordinate 96,037, forward strand.
TACCAGCGATTGGGATCCCGGCAGTGAGACAGATGGGCTTCGGGATCCCCTTGTTCCGCTGCTTTTGCTGGGTCGGCCTTCCGTCTGCCCCTTGGCCCCGGCAATTGTAACGGTTTGCAAATAGAATAAAAATGTTGCTTTGTCGTTACCCTCATGCGTGTTGCCATTGCTGGTGGCGGGCTGGCCGGGCTGGCCTGTGCCAAGTATCTCTGCGATGCCGGGCATCAACCGCTCCTCTTTGAGCGGCGGGATGTTTTGGGTGGCCTGGTGGCTGCCTGGAAAGATGCCGACGGCGACTGGATCGAGACGGGGCTGCACAACTTTTTTGGCGCCTACCCCAACACGTTGCAGCTGTTCCGGGAGCTGGGCATCTCCGATCGCCTGCAGTGGAAGGAACACAGCTTGATTTTCAACCAGCCGGACAAGCCGGGCACCTATTCCCGCTTTGACCTGCCGGATATTCCCGCTCCTTTCAACGCCATTGTCGGCATCTTGCGCAACAACGACATGCTCACCTGGGGGGAAAAGGTGAAGTTTGCCCTGGGGCTGGTGCCGGCCATGATTCGCGGCCAGCGCTATGTGGAGCAGATGGATCGCTATAGCCTCTTGGAATGGCTGCGGCGGCAGGGTATTGACGAGCGGGTCAACACCGATATTTTCATTGCCGTCTCCAAGGCCCTGGCCTTCATCAACCCGGAGGAGATCTCGGCCATGGTGCCCCTGACGGCCTTGAACCGCTTTTTGCAGCAAAAAGATGGCTCTAGGATTGCCTACCTAGACGGCGCTCCCCCAGAGCGGCTCTGCCAGCCGATGGTGGACTACATTGTCGCCCGTGGGGGGGAAGTGCATTTGAAGGCGGCGTTGCAGGACATTCGTCTCAACCTCGATAACAGCGTGGCCGGGTTTTGCTTAGCCACCCCCTCTGGGCCGGTGGAGGTGACTGCCGATGCCTATGTCTCGGCCCTTTCGGTGGACGCGCTCAAGGAGCTGCTGCCGGCGCAGTGGTGGGGGATCCCCTTTTTCCAAAAGCTGCGTGAACTGGAGGGGGTGCCAGTAATTAGCCTGCAGATCTGGTTTGACCGCAAGATTACTCACATCGATCACTCCTTGTTTTCCCGCTCGCCGCTATTGAGCGTGTATGCCGACATGAGCAACACCTGCCGGGCCTATGCCGATCCGGAGCGGTCCATGTTGGAGCTGGTGCTGGCTCCGGCTGCCGAGTGGATTGATCGCGGCGATGAGGAGATCTTTGCCGCCACGCTGGAGGAACTGAAAAAACTCTTTCCCCAGCACCTTACCGGCCCCAACCCCGCCCGCGTGCGCAAGTGGGTGGTGGTGAAAACGCCGCGCTCGGTCTACAAGGCTACCCCTGGCAGACAGCAGTATCGCCCCACTCAAGTTACCCCTATTCCCAACTTCTTCTTGGCGGGCAGCTACACCCTACAGCCCTTCCTGGGCAGCATGGAGGGGGCCATCCTCTCCGGCAAGTGGGCGGCGGAGGCCATCAACAAGGGGATCCCATTTCAACGCGCTTCTGTCTCGGCCTCAACTCTGGCAGCTGCGGGGGTCTAGCTCTCCGCCGTCCGCCTCCTATGCCTTTTGAATCTTTCTTTTCCCCACAACCTCTTCTAGGCTATCCGCGGCGTCCGCTTTCCCGTAGTGTTGATATGTGCCCTCGCCGTTCCTCTTCCTTCTCTATCCTGGCCCTGTGCTCCTGGAGATAGCCAGATGAGTCCGCTTGAGCAATCTTTTGCCCTCTGTCGCCAGATTACGGCCAAGCACGCTAAGACTTTCTACCTGGGATCCCTGCTCTTGCCCCAGTCCAAACGGCGGGCCATCTGGGCCATCTACGCTTGGCTGCGGCAAACCGATGAGTTGCTGGATGGACTGGAAGCCAGCCAGGCAGAGGTGGAGGTCACCCGCAGCAAGCTGGAGCAGTGGGGATCCCATCTGGAGTCGCTCTTCCAGGGAGGCGAGCCGCAAGTCCCCACGGACCTCGCTTTGATCCACACCATCCGCACCTACCGCCTTTCCATCGAGCCGTTTCGCGAGATGCTGCGGGGGCAGAGCATGGACTTGGATACGCGGCGCTACGCCACCTGGGAGGATCTGCGGGTCTACTGCTACCGCGTGGCCGGGGTGGTGGGGCTGATGTGCTCGGAGATCATGGGGTTTGTGCCGGGCCGGGATGGCCGCGAGGAGGCGGTGGCGCTGGGGATCGCCATGCAACTAACCAACATCTTGCGGGATGTGGGAGAGGACGCCCGCCGCGGGCGGATCTACATCCCCCTGGAAGATCTGCGCCGCTTCAACTACTCCGAGCGGGACCTGTTTAACTATGTTATTGACGAGCGCTGGATGGCTTTGATGGACTATGAGATCCGGCGGGCTAGAGAGCTCTATGCCCAAGCGGAACGGGGGATCCCTACCCTGCAGCCGGACTCCCGCTGGCCGGTAGCCGCTTCCTTGATGCTCTACCGGCAGATTCTCAACGCCATCGAGCGCAACCACTACCAGGTTTTTCGCACTCGCGCCTACGTATCCACCCTAAGCAAGGCGTTGGCGCTGCCGGTGGCCTGGTGGCGGTCGCGGCGCTCCAACTACTACGGTTACTAGTAGGGAGCAGCAAGCAGTTCCCCACGGCCGCGGCAGCAGAAAACAAGAAGACCTCTAATACAGCGAAGAAAACCTATGGTAAGCCGTGCCCTGACCCTACCCTATCAGCGAATCTGGGAAGACAGTTTAACCATCTTCTGGCGCGACTGGCTGGATCTGCGGGGGCGAGTTTGGCAGGTGGTGGCCTCGGGGCTGGTGGCTCCCCTCATCTACATTGTTGCCTTTGGGGTGGGCCTAGGGGGATCCCTGCGGGCCGAAGCTTTGGCCGAGGTGGCCGGATCCACGGCGGCAGGTTCTTATTTGCGCTTTATCTTGCCGGGGATGGTGGCTCTTTCAGCCATGACCATCAGCTTTGCCGGCACCACCTTCTCCATTTGTGGATCGCGGCTATTTACCAAGAGCTTTGAAGAGCTGCTGCTGTTGCCGGTGCACCCCTTGTCTTTGCATCTGGGCAAGGTGCTGGCGGGCATTGCCCGCGGCCTGCTGACGGCCTTGGGGGTGTTGGCGGTGGGGGTGCTGGGTACGGGGGCCTGGGGCCTGCTTCACCCCTTGTCGCTGTTGGTTCTACTTTTGGATTGCGCCGTCTTTGCCGGCATTGGGGTAATTGCTGGCTTGAAGGTGCCCAGCCTGGAGAGTGTGGGCGTGCTAACCAACTTTTTGATTACGCCCATGTCTTTCCTAGGGGCCACCTTTTTCGATCCCGCCCAGTTGCCGACCTACCTGCAGGTGCTGGTCTATTGCCTGCCCCTTTCCTACGCCAGCATTGGCATGCGGGCAGCCGCCTACCAGCCGCTTGCGGAGTTTCCCTGGTACACGGTGGGAGTTTTGGGCGGCTTGGCGGTAATCCTGGCTTTTGTGGGAGCTTATCTGTTTTCCCACCAGCAGGACTAGCTGCCCTTGCCAAATACTTCTGGGTAGCGAGCCAGCTGCTCTTGCAAATCTTGGTTGTAGCGCAGAACAAGCACGCGGTAGCCCCGTCCCTGCAGCTGCGAGCGCAGTTGGCGATCCCGTTCCGCTTGGGCAGGCTGGTCGTGGACTGGGCCATCGCAGAAGATGCAGATGTTGGGGCTGTAGAAGAAGTCAACGACGCAGTCGGGATCGGCAATGGCTTTCTGGGCATCCTCAGGCAGCCGATACCCTCCTGCTGCCAGCGTTTCGAGAAAGCGGCGCTCCAGTTCAGAGCGAGGGTCCAGGAGCTGGCGCAGCCACTCCAGGTGCTCTTGACGGGAGCGGCCCAGGGAGCGCAGCTCGGTGCGGCTGTTGGCCAGCAGGCCCAAAAGATCCCGGATCTGATAGCGGTCAAGCTGCAGCGCTTCCCGTTGGTTGGCATAGCTGAGCAGGCATTCGTAGCAGGCTGCTCGGCATTCGGGCCACAGGTCTTGGATCCCGGCCTCTGAAAGCTGGAAGTGACAGATCTCCAGCGCCACTTGGGCCACTTCCGCTAGAGCCTGGGGCTCTTCCACCAGGCGCCGCAGGACGCCAGCGCCCCCTTCTGCTGTTTCGTAGAAGAGCATGGCCTGATGGGATCCCTGGCCGATGCACTCGGCGGCCAGCTCTGTCTCTTCTAGCTCAAAGGTCTCTTCGATCCCTCGCTTGAGGGCATAGCGCAGGGTGGTCTCCAGGGCCTGCGGATTCTCCACCCCTGGCTGAACTAGGCGCACCAGCAACAGGTTTTGGGTACTGCGCACCGCCAGGCGAATGGACTGCAGGGGGACTGGGTTGGACGAGCCTGCCCTGTTCCGCTCAAGCTGATCTCGCGAGGGAACTTCCCCATTTTCAAAGTTGACCAAAAAGCCGCGCCCTCCACTTCCCCGCCAGCCGTGGTTGATGCGTAGCAGGGTGGCCGCCGGGGCATAGCGCAACTGCAGCAGGGGAGTTTGTCCGCTCAGCACATCAGCTTCTTGGACGCGGTAGCCAGAGCTTTCGGGAGCAAACTGGAAGAAGGTCTGCAGCTCGTAGCCTTGCCGCCGCCGCTCCTCTTCGTCAGCTGTGATGCGATCCCGCCGCCGCATGCGCACATTGGGCATTTCCAGAAGCTGGGTAAAGAGGCTGTTTTGCCCATCGAACTGGGTGCCGCAGACGGGGCAGCAATCCAGGTGGGGATCGGCAAAGGCCCCACAGCTAAAACAGAGCTTGTGGCTACTTTTGCGCTCCTCCAGGCCGCCGGGCGGAGCCTGAAACGCCACTGCTTCCCACTGGCAGCCCTCATGGTAGAGGAAGTTGTGGGGAGCAAACTCGCGGATAGCCAAAAAGCGAGGCCGGGCGATGAACTCGCCCTCGCTGCCGCGGGGCACCCAGGCCCGCACCGGCAAGGCAGGGAAGTTGTAGCCGGGCAAGAAGCCTTCGCTAGCCAAATAGCGGTAGGGATAGAAGTCGCTTTCCTCCCGCTGGGTTCCAATCTGCAGCAGCAAGTTGCGCTGGCGCAGGGCTTCTTGCTGGCGGCGCTCGGCTTCCTGTTGGTCTTTCTTTTGGCGAGTCGTCTGGAGCTGGCGGTTAGCGGCTTCCAACTGCTGCGTGGCAGCCCGATAGAGCTCTCGCCAGCGATCGAAAGCTCGGTCAAAAGCCTGGGGTGCCTCTTCAATGACCTGCTGAAGCCAGCGCTCGCTAAACCAGCCGCTTTTATCTAGGAGTTGGCGATCGGCGGCCAGCAGCTTCTGCACCTGCTCCTTCACTTGTTGGCGGGCAGACTCCTCAAGTTGGATTTGCTGGGCCACTGTCTCCCTGAGGGGCAGCTCTTCCCGATCCGCGTCGATGACGGTTTCAATGGAATTGCCTAGGGGCAGGCGCACCTGAGCCAACCAAACGGCGTGGATGTGAGCGCGCAGCAGCGATTCGTTGGCTAGATCCAGGCGGGGAGGGCGCACGCGACCGGCCACCATCTCGGGGCGGCGGCGGAAGTAGTACTGGTCGTGGCTATTGAAAGCCCCGCAATAGGTGATGATGAGTCCCGGCTGCCCCTGGCGGCCTGCCCGACCGCTGCGCTGGGCGTAGTTGGCGGGTGTGGGGGGCACGTTGCGCAGATGCACCAGATCCAAATCGGCAATATCGACCCCCAGCTCCAGGGTGGGCGAGCAGATTAGGTAGGGAAGGCGGCGATCCCTCTCCTCGCCGCGAAAGCGCTTTTCTCGCCGCTCCCGCTCCCCTAGGCGAACCACCTGAGCCGTGTGCTCTCTGGCCTCCAGGGATCCCAGCCCTGCTGCCCCGGCCTGGTAGAGGCGCTGGAAAAAGAGATTAACGGGGCGGCGGGCAGAGGAGTAGCCGCTCTGCTCGGCCCGGCGGGAATACAGAGGATCTGGCGGCGGCGAGCCATCGCCCAGGCACCAGCGCAGACAGCCAGCGTTGAGCTGGTAGGCTTCCTGGCCATTCTCCGAGTGGCGCCGCAGCAGGTCGTAGCTAACTAGGAGAGAAAGCAGGGATCCCAGAAGCTCGTCGTAAGCTTCTCTGGTCAGCTCGAGATACTTGATGAGAAAGCGCCCAATAGCGCTGCGGTGGCCCAGGCTGAAAGTTGTTATGTCCTTTCCGTCGCAGCTTTGGCGGGCAAACCAGGTGGCCGTCCGCAGCTCGTCGTACTCTTCTAGGCCCCAAAACTCGTTGAGATGTTGCTCGGCCCGCCGGCGCAGCGTTCTCTGGGGTTCTTTCTCGAGCAGACGGACATCGATGGCCAATTTCCGCCGAAACTGATCCAATACGGCCCGCAGCAGGCCCTCTCGCTTGCCAACGGTTGCTTGGCCAAACCAGGGGTGAAGGGAAGCCAGGGCAGGGCTTTGGCAAAGCTCTTCGAGCCCGCGGTATTCGATTTTCAGCAGCCCCACCTGTTCCAGGTTGGGATGGGTGACCCGCCAGCCGCGCCGCAGATCTTCGTAGAGACGGTATTCTGTCAGGTCTGTAAAGGTCTGCCAAACGTCCTGAGCAAGGGAAGACTGGGGATCCAAATCGGGGTTTTGGGTAATGTCGGCAAGGCTCAAGCCTGAGGCCTGCACCACTGCCGGGGCTACCTCTGAGAAGTCCAGCTCTTTTTTCTCCTGCAGGGCAGCATAGAGCGCGGCCCGCAGAAGGGCCACATGCACAAAATCGTTGAAGTGGCCGGCCTGCAGGGAGGCGTCCTGGCGGTTGTCGGTAAAAGTCAGCAGCTTGCTGCAAGCGGCCTGGGTTTGCTCGGCATGGCGCAGCAGGGAGGTGGCAAGGATGGTGGTGGCGCTGGAGCGGCCTTCGCTGGAGAGGGAAGCCAGCTTGACAAACTCCCGCTCGCGGCCACTGTAGTACTCGCCGCAGGCCAGGCACAGGGAAAAGGGGTGGGGCTGCCACCACATCTTCTGCGCCTCCGCCTGGGGGTACTCGGAAAAGGAGCCATCCGGGCGCACCCAGACGGCTTGGGGGACGCGCTTTTTCCAGTGGGGTTTGAGCCGGTTTTCAGGGGTGTACCAATCTTCCGGGATCTGCTCCAGCGACCACTCGTTGTCAAGAGGATCCAAGCTGAGGTAGCCGGCCTGCTGGTCTTCGCCTTCCTCAACCTCTTCCCCCAGAGGATAGGGCAGGAAGTGAGTCTTTGACCTGAGGACGTGGTAGTAGTCCTGGCCACAGTGGCGGCAGAACTTGACGGGGAAAAACAGCTTTCCTTCCCCTGCTTGCACTTGTCCTTCCAGGGAAAATTGCCGCTTTTCCCGACTTTCCAGGGTGGCATAGAGGGTGCGGCCCTGGGAGATAAACTGGTGCAACTTCAAGGCCGGGCCGCGGCTAGAGCCCTCCCGCAGGCTGCTGGGGTGGGCCAGAAACTGGCGTAGGGACTCGGTGCAGCTCTCAGGGGTAGTGCTGGTCAGCTCTGCCAGTTGGGCGGCCACCTTGGAGAGCTCCCTGGGCACGCGGCGCTTGAGGCTGCCGTCAGGACTCTCCAGGCCCAGCTCGTACTCCAGCCAGCGCATTAGGGGGTGGCGGCGCAGGGTGGCCAGGTCTGTTGGCCAGGGCGGATCGAGGGCGTTCTTTAGCTCTGCTGGGGTGGGGGGGCCGCCTTCGCTGAAGGGAGCCAGGGTTTCTTCAATAACATCCTCCAGCTCAAAGCAATGGCCGAAAAAACGGCTGGCAAAGGCGGCTACAGTCTGGCGGCGCTCCTGGGCGTCGGCTTCTGGTCGGGAGATCATGGTGGCGCTGGTGCCGATGTGAACCAAGTCCTTGGCGGCGCAGCGTCCCTTGAGGCGGCGAACCAGCATCGCCACATCGGCCCCCTGCCGGCCTCGGTAGGTGTGCAGCTCGTCAAAGACCAGAAAGCGCAGCCCTCCCATCTCGGGATTCAAAAACCGCTGATCTTCAGGACGAACCAGGAGGAGTTCTGCCATCACATAGTTGGTGAGCAGAATTTGAGGTGGATCCCGCCGTAGCTGGTCTCGTTCGTTTTCCGAAGTTTCCCCGGTGTATCTGGCAAAGCGCAGCGGAAAAGGGCGATGGTAGGCGCGCTCGTAGCGCTCGCGCAGAGTTTGTAAAGACTGGTATTGGGAGTTAACCAGGGCGTTCATGGGATAGACCACCAGGGCCGTCACCTGGCCCAGGGATCCCCCCTGGCGAATCCAGTTGTCAATGATGGGCAAGAAGTAGCAAAGGCTTTTGCCAGAGCCGGTGCCGCTGGTAACGACAAAACTCTTGCCTGCTAGGGCCTTGGCAACAGCTTCCTCCTGGTGGCGGTAGAGGCGGAAGGGTCTGCCATCCTCAAAGCGGAAAATGCGGGCTGTTTCTTGGGCAATGCGCCCCGCCTTGGCCAACTCGTCAACGGTTGGACCAGATACATAACTAGGGCTGAGCTGGAGGAGGGGTTCTGGCCAGAGGTGGATCCCTTCCTCTAGAGCTTGATTCACAAAGGCTTGCGCCCGTTGGTCGCCAATGAGAAAAAAGGAGCGGACAAAATCGCGATAGTCGTCCAGAACAGTGGCGTGGAGATCAAAGATGGTGGACATCGAATCTGCCCTTAAGGCCCGCTTGGTTAGCTCAAGCCTAGCTTGAAGATGCCGCAAGTGGTGTTTGAAACCGCACCCACCAAGATCTACGGCCCGCTGAACGGCAAAAAGATATCTCCGAAGTGGGATCGGCAATGCGCCAGCTTCCCCCACACCTCCAGTACCCGCCGACGGCTGCAGCGTTCTCCGAATGCAGGAACCAGAATCCCTTGCCTTTAGGCAGGGGGTATGTCAAGAGAAAACTGGTCTGCAGAAGGCCACCTCTGCCTCATGGACGAATAACCCGCAATCCTAGATGCGCCTCGTAGCCATCGAAGTCACTGTCGTGGTGGAGGAGCGGAACATTGTTCTCAATGCACCAAGTGGCAATCAAACTGTCTATTGTTTTGCGCACCGTCACGCCTTTGCGACGCAACAAGCGAAAGTTCTGCGCACTTTTCACCGCCAGGGAGGGGTTAACCATTTGCACCTGATGCAATTTCACCAGAGCACAGCGAGCCTGCTCGAAATCGGCATCTTTGCGAAAGCCCTGCAAGACTTCTGCCAAAATCAGGTCGCCCACCAGGATAAGAGTTTGATCCAGGGCCCAATCCAGATAGTCGGTGTGAAGCGATGAAATGCCGTTGAAGTAATCAATCCAGATGGTGCTGTCCACCAGGATCATCCTCAGTCCTGCAGGCACGACAGGCGTTGCTGCTGCAAATTGCCCTCCCATTTCAACTTGCCGCGTAAGTTGCGGATCTCAGCTTGCTCGTGTAGGCGAATCAGGACACGCAGCGCTTCGTGAATCACCTCGCGCTTGGTCTTGAGGCCGGTTACCTGGCGGGCACGCTCGATCAGGTCGTCATCCAGGACGATGTTGGTGCGCATGAGGAGCCACTTGTGTGTATAGAAATGCAGATCTATGTGTATTCTAAGCTTTTATTGAGTGCTGCGCCAGCTTCTCCCACGCCTCCAGTACCAGCCGCCGGGTGCAGTATTCGCCGTATTGACGTATCTCCTTCTCCTTCAGCACGCGAAAGGTTTCGCCGGGGAAGGTGCTAGCGGCAACACGGGCAGCATACCCCGCCGGGTCGAGCAGGTCGCGCACCTCTTCCCACGGATCGAGGATGTCGGCAAGTTCGCGTTCGGTCAAATCCGCCGGGTCGAGGATGTAGCGCAGTTGCTTGCGCGTCAGGCCGTAGAGCTGGGCGTAGTACGCATCGAGTTCGGCACGCAGCACCGCGCGGCGGTCTTCGTCCCAGCGAAAGGGCGGAAAGGGGATGCCCTTCTGCGGGTTGGTTTCGATCTCCGGGTAAGCGCTGATCCAGGATGGCAGGCGCCATTCATGCCTGCCGACAGCAATACGGTTTGCATCCCACGCAACATGGATGGCTGCCCGCAGCCCGTCATCAGCTTCGTTCCACACATCGTCGGCGAAGGGCTTGAGATCCCAGGCAGTATAGGTCAGTTCCAGTGCGCGCGGCACAATGAAGGCGAGATCGGCGGGGGTGTAGGCAGTGGGGGGAAAAATAGGGAGTTGGCGGAGGATGAAGGAACTAAGATGCGTCCCACCAATTTTCTGGCGCAATGCCCAATCAAAAATCAGGACATTTAGATTGGCTAGAAAACACGAGAGATGAATAGCCGAAATCTCACCCGTAAGGACTATGGGCATCGTATGTCCTACCCCAACTCTGGGCAGCAGGCTGAAGATGGCAGTGCGCTCGTTGGTGGCGTTGGTCACATCGCGGAAGCCGAGCAGCCAGCCGCGTTGCCACGCGCCCAGGCGGGCTTGCACTTCTTCTGCCGATACCCAGTACCAGGGCTGGACGAGGAAGTGCGGATCGGCGTGCTGGCGCTCGTCGGGGGTGGGCAGTTGGGTGCTGGAACGCGAATCCACTCCTTCATACGTGCCGTAGCGGTGGTCATAGTGCCAGATCATCTTGGCTTCGTAGAGGGGGAGGTAGCCCTCACCCCCGGCCCCTCTCCCAAGGCTTTGGGAGAGGGGAGAAGGATGCTCGTAGGAATGGGCAGTGACATAGGCAGCAATTTCTTGGAGGACTTGTTCTGTGTGGTCGAATATCTGCTCATTGGTAAAGCGCAGCATGGCAAAGCCATGTTCGCGCAGGATTTCCTCCCGCAAACGGTCGCGTTCCTGCTGAGTGGGTTCACGGTGCACGGCGCCATCTATCTCAATGATCAGGCGGGCATCGTCACAGAAGAAGTCGGCGATGAATTGTCCAATCGGATGTTGACGCCGGAATTTTCGGCCTAGCAGCCGACGGTCACGCAACAATTCCCAGAGCAGGCTTTCGGCGGTCGTCGCCTCGCGACGCAACTGCCGCGCCCTGGCAATCAGTTCCTGGCTGGCCTTGGGTAATTCGTACCCTCCTTCTCCCGCAGCGCGAGAAGAGAGGTCGGGGGCTGCGATCCTTCCCCCCTCTCCCGCAGCGTGAGAGAGGGGGCTAGGGGGTGAGGGCACAAACACATTCCCCACCAGCCGGTAACCTTGCTTTTCCAGCTCTGCACGGGTGCGGAAGAGGTGCGAGTCGTTGGACATTTGGAACATCGCCATGAAGCGCACGCCCCAAGAGTTTTCTCCCGTGTGTTCGTTAACCAACACCGGCACGCGCTGATAGATGGCGCGGGTCAGGTCGGCATCCTGGCGAGTGCGGAAGACGGGCAGGGTGCGGGTGTTGGGGTTGATGCGGGCAATGTCGTCCGCTGTGAGGGTGAGAACGCGACGCGGGTCGCGCAGGTGTTCAGGGCGGGTGGCGAAAAATGAGAACGTGAGAGCGGGAGAGGTCTCGTGTTCTCCTGCTCTCTTGCTCTCCTGCTCTCCACAAAGGGTGAGCAGGCAGAATTTCATGCGGCTGTCGACCGCCGGGAAGAGTTTTTCACGATTTTCGAAGTCGAACAGGCTGAGCAGATGTCCTTTTTCCACCAGATCGGCGAAGAAGAACTGATTGGTGGCGTCGGTGGCAATGCCGGTGGGGACGATGATGCCCGCCCGTCCCCTCAGCAGGTGACGCACGCGCTCGGCGAAGACGGAGTAGGTGTTGATGCGCCCGCGGCCGGTCAGGGGGTACTGTCCGCTCGCGCGCAGGAAGCGGCTGGCGCTTTCGGCGTTGTGCAGGGCGCGCTGGTAGTCGTGCCAGAGGGCGGGGTTGGTCTGGGGCAGGTCGGCAATCAGGCGTTTGCGGGCGGCGGCGTTGGGCGCGCGGGCAATGGCGGTATCGCGGCTGGCGAAGAATTCTTCTTCCTCCAGTTGGATTTGCTCCCAGGGCGGGTTGGAGAGGATCACATCAAAGCCGCCACTTTCAAACACCTCTGGAAACTCCAGCGGCCAGTGGAAAAACCGGTTCTCGACGGCGAGGGCCTGAGCAGTGGCAAGGGCCTGGGAGGGGGTTCTCTCCTGCAGTCGATCAGCCACGGCTTGGGTGGTAATGGCCCTAGAGAAGTCAGGGATCAAGGGCTGGAAAAAAGCGGCTGTCCACAGGTTGCAGGCTTCCACTAGCTTTTGGTGTTGCGGGTCTTGGCAGTAGCGGCTGTAGAGCTGCTGCTTGCGGCTAACCTCTGCCGGGGAGTTGTCTGGAATGGCTTCTAGCTTCTGTCGCTCCTGGCTAAGCTCAGCCACCACCTGGTCAGTGTCAAAAGCAAGGGAAAGCTGCCCTGTTTGCAAACTCTGGCACTCGGTGCGATTGCGCTGCTTTAGCGAGCGGGCAGCCTCCTTGGAGTCAGCGCTAACCGGGGTAAAGGCTTCATCGGGGATGCCCTTTTCCAAAATCGCCAAATCCAAGACGCCCACCAGCGAATCGCCGCACTTGATGTGGTGATCCAGGAAGGTGAGGGGCTTGCCGGCGCAGTGGGCCTCCAGCCACAGGGCCACCCGACAGAGCTCCACCGCCAGCGGGTTTTTGTCCACGCCGTAGATGCAGTGCGCCACCACATCGCGGATGGCCTCGCGGACACGCTCGGGGACGGGTTCCTCTTCGCCGGTGCGGATCTTTGCCAGTTCCTTGCCCAACCTGCGGGCGGCAGCAAGCAGGAAGTGACCGGATCCGCAGGCGGGATCACACACACGGATGGACAAAATCGCTTGCTCTTTTTCCTCAGGTGGGCAAGCGGCTTTCAGCCGTTCTTCGATCACTGGCTCCAGCGCCGAGCGGATGAGTTCGGCCACTAGCTCCGGCGGGGTGTAGTAGGAGCCTGTGCTCTTGCGCTCTGAGCCGTAGCTCAACTCAAAGCGAGGCGCCCCTTGCCCAGTTACAATCTGAGGCTGGTAGTCGAGCAAGCTTTCGTAGACGGATCCCAGTTCTTCTACATCCAGCGCCGCGTAGTTGACCCGCCGAAGGGGAGAGGTGGGGTTTTCTCGGTAGTAGGCTAGGTGCGAAAAGGCTTGCAGCAGATCCCGGTTGCTCAGGCTGCACTCATCCAGCTCCAGAGGGGCAAACAGCTCTCCGTTGAGAGGAGCAGCCCCCAGCAACTCCGCCAGCTCCTCTTGGGAAAGCACCCTCCAGAGCACCCGCAAGCTGCACCAGAGATCCTCGTGTTCGTCTTGGGCACTTTGCCGATCCAAAAACCGCCGCAGCCGCGTCACGCTGTAGTGCTCGCGATAGAGCGCCGCGCTGCTCATCAACCCCCGCTCTTCGGAAACCAAGAGGAACAGGAACCGGTAGACCAAGCGCAGCAGTTGGCGGTAGAGCTCCCTGGGATCCGACAAGAGCCGCGCTCTCAGCCTCTGGTTCTTGGGATGGGCCAGGAACCCATTTGCCAGCAACCTGATGCACTCCTCAACCCCCTCCCGCAGCCGTTCCCGTACCCGGCCACCCTGCTCCAGGGCCTGTTGGTAGTACTTTTCCAGCAGACAATCCCCTGCTAGCTCTGCCGTTTGGGGCAAGCGGCTGCGGTGCAGCAGCCGAAAGAGGATGGCAAAGTCGTTAAACCGCTGCTCCTCTAGGATCTGCTTCAGGTCAAACTCCACATAGGCCTGCCGACGCACATAGGTGGAGTCCCGCAGGAGGCGCAGGGTCAATCCGTTGGTAACAATGCCCCAGAGGTGCTCGCTGCGGTTGAGATACTCCTGCAGCAGCGAGTGGGGTGCCAGGCGAGGCCGGCCAGAAGCCGGCACGCGGCCCAGCTCCTGGCGCGCGCCGACGATGTGCACCGGTGGCGCGTCTTCCGCCTCGCCCATGCGATGCGAGATGGGGAAGTTCATTCCGTCCACCTCGCAGGCGCGCGGTTGATAGCGCACCTCGATCCCCAGCAAACTGAAGAAGGGGATCGCCCAGGCATCGCGGGTGATGCTGGTGGCGAGATCGCTTTCGGGCAGGCGCTGCAGGCGGCTCTGGAAGGCCTCCCAGTACTTTCGACAATCGGCAAAGACCGCGGCAATCTCTTCGACTGGGCTGCGCTTGCTGTTAAAGCCGAAGTCTTCTGGCTTCTGTCCTGGCAGATCCCCTGCCAGCAGCTTTTCGAGAATATCGGGCCCCAACAGGCCTCCTTCGATGCGTACCCCAGAAAACTCGCTCATCGGCAAACCACCGGTTGGAGAACAAGGAGTCCTAAAAGATCGGGGGGAAGCTGCGGCTTCACCTTCAGCCCCCGCCCCTGTAGGGACACGGCTTGGCGGATGCGCCTATGGGCAGCCTCCAGCTCAGCAGCACGCTGCAAAATCCGCTCCCGCGCCGCCTGCTGCAGCCGGTGATCCCTTCCCCAGTTTTCCTCTGTCTCCTGCCACGGGCCGAGACAGGCCAGGAGATGCTGAACCAGCTCCCGCTTTTCCGCTAGCGGTAGGTTCTCATCCGGCTTGGCCGTGGCCAGCAGTTGGAGAGCTGCGCCCGTCTCCAGCCAGCGGGCCTCGCCGCTCTCCAGGCCAACACCGCCTAGCACCAGCACCTCTTCCGCCAAGAGAGGCTGCCCCTGGGGTTGCTCCACCAGGTAGCGCACCCGCAGCAGCAGTAGAGTTGTAAGATCAACTACCGCTCGGGTGCGTAGAGCGCCGCAGCGGGAGACGACAGCATCCCCTTTCTCTGGGTTGTCGAGAGCTTCCTCCAGCAAAAACTGGGCCAGGGCAACCACGACGCGGTGGTTGCGGCCAATGTATTCGGCACCTTCGGGCGTGGGCGAGTCGAAGCTGATTAGCCAACGCCCGCCTTTGGGAGAGGGCAGGGCCAGGCGAATGGCTTCCGGCAAGGTGGCAGTGGCTTCGGAGCCGACGCTAACCTGGTAGACCCCCGACCGCTTCCCTGGGGTTATGGCTAGGTTGAGGCGCTGGGCGGCAGCCAGGAAGAATTCGCGCACAGCTTCGGGATCCCCTAGCACGGCATCGGTGGCCTCCAGCTCCCGCTGCACTGCCTCAGGCTTGAGGGCCCGCTGGGCAAAACGGGTGCGGTTGCGCCGCTCCTGTTCGACAGAGCGATCCCAGCGCCGGTGAAACTCATCCACTTCCGGCACGCCAAGATCGAGGGTTAGCTGGCGCTCGGCGGACCAGTGTCCCTTGCGCAGGAAGAGGGCTTCGAGCACAGCCTGGGTAACGCTTTCGCTAGCCTCCGGCACAGGCACGTGGGTGCCCAGGGTGCGGTGGATCTCCCGCGCTTTGTTGAGCAACACCTCCAGTACCACGCCATCTACGGGGTTGTCGCGGCCAAAAAAGCGGATGACCTTGACCCGGCTGGCCTTTTGGCCGTAGCGATCCACCCGGCCCTCCCGCTGCTCCAGCCGATTGGGGTTCCAGGGCAGGTCGTAGTGGATGACGGCTGTAAACTTTTCCTGCAGGTTGATCCCTTCCGAGAGGCAGTCGGTGGCCACCAGCACCCGTGGTCGGTCAACTTCCAGGTTCGCGATCTTGGCCTCCCGCTCCTCGTCTCCCATCCTGCCCGTTACACAGGCTACTTGGGCTGGGGATCCCAGCTGTTGCCGAAGGTAACTGTCCAGATACTCCGCAGTGGCAACGTAGCGGCACCAGAGGATGGGATGAAAACCTTCCTGAAGCAACTTTTTCACCAGCTCGATGGCCCGCGCCAGTTTGGTGTCGTGCTCTGGGCCCTGGAGCTGTTTGGCCAGACGGGCCAGGGCCTGCAACCAGCGGCGGTCGCTATCCGGCAGGGTTGGGTCTGCGGCTTCAAGAGCTGGCGTTGGCAGCTCATCGTCGGTACGCTCTTCTGCCGACTCGAACACCCAGCGGCTCAGTTCTGCCTCAACCTCTTCTTCTGCCTCCAGGGTTGCTCCGCTGCGATTGTGCAATGCCGCTACTGCTGCCGCCGGGCTGGACATTACGCAGCGCAAAAGGGCCAGCGCTCCCCAGTAGCGCACTCGCTGCTGGCGCTTCTCTAGTTGCTGCCCTGTGCACACCAATTCCGAGCAAAACCCATAGGTGTCCTCGAACAGCTTGCGCTGCCCCTCAGAAAGGGTGTAGGTTTCATCTTCAGCTTCCCGGGTTGGAAAACAGGTGAGCTCCTGCCAAGTTTCCCGAATATCTCGCCGCGTGCGCTGGACAAAATGACGGGCTAGCTGGACGCGTTGGTCTTCGTTGAGATCCTGGAGATCCCATGTCTCGAACTCGGGCCGCAGCAGCCCCAGCAGCGAGCGGAAGGCCTCTTCGACACCGCTGTGGGGAGTTGCCGTCAGCAGGATCAGGTGGCGGTTGGGGTTTTGGGCCACCGCTTTGAGCAGACTGTGGCGCTCCTGCTGGTTTTTGCCATGGGCCGCCGCTGCCCCATGGACTTCGTCGGCAATGACCAGCTCAGGACAAAATTGCAGAAATGGGTGGCGGTTGCGCTCGGTCTTGACGAAGTCAATGCTGGCCACCTGGACAGGAAAGTGCTCGTAGAGGCTGCACCCAACAGGGGTTTTTCGCTCCAATTGCCCCACCGTTCCCGAGCGGATGACCACTGGCTCCAGGTTAAACTTCTCGGCCAGCTCGCTGGCCCACTGCTCGCACAAATAGGGAGGGCACAGGACACAAAGGCGTCGGATCTCGCCGCGATCCAAAAGCTCCCTGGCTATCAGCAGCGCCTCGATGGTCTTGCCCACCCCTACGTCGTCGGCAATCAATAGCCGCACCGGATCGAGGCGCAGCGCCATGAGCAAGGGCACAAACTGGTATACCCGTGGCCGAATCGAGAGGCGCCCCAGAGAGCGAAAGGGAGTTGCGCCCTCCCGTAAAATCAGCCGGGCCGCCTGCCAGAGGAGAAGGGTACTGGTGGCATCGGCAGGATGATCCCCAGAGGGCCAAGGAAAGGCGGTAGGCTCCACTCGCTCGAAGGGCAAGGTGCCGCCCACAAGGTTCATCAGGTGTCGGTGAATGCAAACCGCATCTTCTGGGGTGCCGGTGAGGGGCCGCAGCACCACAATTTCTTCTGAATCAGCGGGGAGCACCACCCACTCGCGGTTGCGGCAGCGGACAATTGAGCCAGGCTGCATGGGATCCCTGGGAGCGACCTACCTTTTCCATTGCATCTTAGATACTCTTTGGGGACAACTCTCTCCCATCTCCCAATACCCTGCCGGCAGCGGTAGGATGAAACGGAGCCGGCCTCAGGTACCCCTCTGGCCCACCGACATCATGAGCAGCCCCCGTTATCCGTTTGAGCGTGTTCGCGAGCACTTGCTCTTCCAATCTTTGGAAGATGCCGAGTGGAAGGCGCTGACGGCAGCCCTGTTGCCCAGCCGCTTCTCTCCTGGCCAGGTGATCTTTCAAGAGGGGGATCCCAGCAGTGACCTGTACATGATCCTCAGTGGAGTGGTGGAGCTGCGTCGCCAATATGTGCGACATCCGGGAGATTATTGGCTGGCTACGCTGCACGCCGGGCGTTTGTTTGGGGAACTTTCTCTGCTGACGGGGCGGCGGCGCTCCTTTACGGCAGTGAGCATGACCGAGGTGCAAACCCTACGCCTTTCCACCGAAGGGCTGATCCTGCTGCCCCTGGAAGTACAGGTGAAACTCTACCGCGCCTGGAGCCAGATCATCAGCGAGCACCTTTACTGGCTGGATAGTATGTTCACGGATCTTCTGGAGCAGCGAGGGGTAGAAAATGTAGCCTCGGCTATGGCTCTGCTGCACCAGCGCTATCCCGCTTGAAAGAGGCTCAATCCCTGCTCCGCATAGGTTTGCAGGTCAACGTCCACGAAGACAACCCCTTGGATCCCAAATTTTGTCTTCAGAATGTTCAGGGGTTGCGATATCATGTGCTAAGCAGCAGCCCCCAAGAGATTTCAAGCAGCGAGGTCAGGAGCAGTGGTTAGGGTAGCCATCAACGGGTTTGGTCGCATTGGTCGCAACTTTTTGCGCTGTTGGCTGGGTCGCTCCCAGTCCAACCTGGACATTGTTGCCATCAACGACACCTCAGATGCTCGCACGGCTGCCCACCTGCTCAAGTACGATTCCATCCTTGGGCCGTTGCAGGGAGCAGACGTTGAGCCTGCAGAAAACGGTTTGGTGGTGAACGGCAAGCATATCTATGCCGTTTCCGACCGCAACCCCAGCAACCTGCCCTGGAAAGAGTGGAAGGTGGATCTTGTTATTGAAGCTACAGGTGTTTTTGTCGACTACCAGGGTGCCTCTAAGCACATAGAAGCGGGGGCCAAAAAGGTGGTGATCACCGCCCCGGCCAAGGGGGGAGACATTCCCACGTTTGTCTACGGTGTTAATCAACACACCTACGACCCGGTGCGGCACAACATTGTCAGCAACGCCAGCTGCACCACCAACTGCCTCGCCC
Organism: Thermostichus sp. OS-CIW-32; assembly: GCF_054060415.1. Classification (NCBI taxonomy): domain Bacteria; kingdom Bacillati; phylum Cyanobacteriota; class Cyanophyceae; order Thermostichales; family Thermostichaceae; genus Thermostichus; species Thermostichus sp. OS-CIW-32. The sequence continues at coordinate 114,299 of NZ_JBSSDD010000007.1, forward strand.
CGATCATCAAGGTGTTGCTGGACAAGTTCGGCGTCCTCCGTGCCACCATGACCACCACCCACAGTTACACCGGCGACCAGCGGATCTTAGATGGTGGTCACCGCGATCTGCGGCGAGCCCGGGCAGCAGCATTGAGCATGGTGCCCACCACCACGGGGGCTGCCAAGGCGGTGGCTTTGGTGATCCCGGAGCTGAAAGGCAAGCTGAATGGGGTGGCGGTACGGGTTCCCACGCCCAATGTGTCTCTGGTGGACTTGGTGGTGCAGACGGAGCGGCGCGTGATTGCCGAGGAGGTAAACGCTGCCCTGAAGGAAGCCTCGGAAACCACGATGAAAGGGATCATCGCCTACTCGGATATTCCCTTGGTCTCCATCGACTACCGCGGCCACGACTGCTCGGCCATTGTGGATGCGGAGATGACCAGTGTGCTGGATGGGGATCTGGTCAAGGTCATGGCTTGGTACGACAACGAGTGGGGCTACTCCCAGCGGGTGTTGGACTTGGCGGAATACATGGCCGCTCACTGGGTGGAGTAGGCTGCTTCGGTTGGCAACCCTCTTCTGTTCCCCATTATTCCCCCATCGAGAACTGGGCAAAAACCTGCCAACGTTTGCCGTCGTGGAGGAGGAGCGTCAAAGCTGACGCTACAAACGCACTCTGGAAAGAACGCGTCTTGAACTCTGGCCAGGCGGCGCGAAAGTGGGCGGGGGTTAGGTCTCGGAAGGCCACGGTTATGTGGGGCACAAACGGACGGGCTTGAGCGGTTGTCTCTTTCTGGTTGAGAAGGAGCCCCATGTGGTGATGGGCTTGAGCTTGTAGCTGCTGCAGTTCTGGGGAGGGCACGACGTGAATAAAAATGACACGCGGCGCGAAGGCCCCAAAGCCGGATAGCTGGATGGAGACGGGGGTCTGACGCCTGGCAAAGGCCTCTAGGGATCCCGTCAAGGCCGGCAGATCGGAACTGGGCCACTCGAACGGCGGCACCAGAGTGATGTGGGGAGGCGAGCGCAGGGCCGCTTGGCTGGCAAATTGCTCGGCAAACTGCTGTTTGATGGCTGTCACCTGCTCTTGCAGTGCTGGAGGGGGGAGCAGAGCAAGAAACAGTCGCTGCTTGGGGTTATCCACCAGCATCGGTAAGAACCTAGAGAACAGGGGATAATGCAACTGTAGCCAAGCCCAAACATCTTGTTATGTCGCGTCCTGTCGCTTCTTCCCCTATCCTGGATCCCTCCTCGGCAACCGGATCCCCAGGCCAAGCGCCTCAGCCGGCTCCCATTCCGCCCTACCAGTGGCATTTGTTCCTTTGTGCAGATCAAACCAAGCCCAAATGTTGTGAGAAAGCCGTGGGATTGGAAGCCTGGGACTATTTGAAATCGCGGATCAAGGAATTGAACCTGGAAATCGGGAGCGGGGGATCCCTGCGGGTACACCGCACCAAAGCCAACTGCCTGCGGGCATGCGACTATGCTGTTCCTGGCCCTGTGCTGCTGGTCTATCCCGGTGGGTTTTGGTACCACTCGGTCACGCCGGAGGTGGTGGAGGAGATTCTTCAAAAGCACATCTTGGGAGGGATCCCTGTTGTTGAGTATCTGGTAGCCCAAGATACCCTCAGCGCCCCTGATCCAAAAGGGCATGGATAGCCTGCACGCACTCTGCCGTCACCTGCTGCAAATCGGCCTTATCGCTGGAAGCGGGGGGGGGAATCACGTTGCCAATGCGCACCGTGATGGGGCAGAACAAACGCGGCCACCGGGATCCCTTGGGCAGCACTTTCTCGGTACCCCAGAGAGCCACAGGCAACAGAGGGGTTTGCGTTCGCGCTGCAACCAGAGCCGCTCCCAAGTGGGGGTGAGGAATGCGGCCATCGGGGGTACGGGTGCCATTCAAAAAGATCCCCACCGCCCATCCCCGCGCCAAGGCTGCTTCTGTGGCTCGCAAGGCAGCGCGGTCGGAGCCGCCTCTTTTGACCGGGTAGGCGCCGTAGAGCTGGATCACCTGCTTCAGCCCCGGCACCCGAAACAGCTCTTCCTTGGCCATGAAGGCCACCGGGCGGCGCACCGCATTGGCCACCAGCGGCGGATCCAAATGGCTGGCGTGGTTGCTGACGACGATGAGGGATCCCTGGCGAGGCACGTTTTCCTGCCCATAGGTGCGCCCAAAATACAGTCCCCGAAACAAGGGGTTGACCACCAGCCACTTGAGCAGCCAGTAGGCCAACCAATCCCGGCGGCGATAACCCATCTGTGAGTCCAACGATCCCTGCCACTCCGGCAGCAGTTCCCTCTGTAAACTACCCGACCCTGACTGCTTCGCAGTACAGGGCGGGCTTTTGGTAGCCCTGCAGTTGGCAAGCCAACCACGAACCTCCAGGCTGGTTTAC